>JANRIF010000346.1:0-5880 GCA_033765245.1 Lysobacteraceae bacterium | reverse complement strand
CGCGAGGGGCCGGCCGTGCACCTCGGCGCGGCGGCGGGCAGCCTGCTCGGGCAGCGCGCCGGTCTCGACGGCCGCGACCTGCGCACGCTGGTCGGCTGCGGCGTCGCGGCCGCGATCGCGGCGACCTTCAACACGCCGCTGGCCGGCGTGGTGTTCGCCATGGAAGTCGTGCTGATGGAGTACTCGCTGGCCGGCTTCCTGCCGGTCATCGTCGCGGCCGTGGCCGGTGCCGCCGTCGGGCAACTGGCGTTCGGCGACGCGCTGTCGCTCCCGGTCGGAACGCTCCCCGCCGCCGGCGTGCGCGAACTGCCGGCGGTGGTCGCGGCGGGCGTCGTCCTCGGCACACTCGCCGCGACGTTCTCGGGGCTGCTGCTGCGCATCGCCGGGACGACCCGGCCCTGGCCGTGGCCCGCGCGACTGTTCGCGGGCGGCCTGGCGACCGCGGCGGCCGGCCTCGTCATGCCGGAGGTCATGGGGCTCGGGTACGACACGATCGCCCGCGCGGTCGCCGGCGATTACGGCGCCGGTCCGCTGCTGGCGATCGCGGTACTGAAACTGCTGGCGACCGCGGCCGCGATCGGCTGCGGGCTCCCCGGCGGGCTCATCGGGCCGACGCTCGTGATGGGGGCGGCCGCCGGCGGCGTGCTCGGCATGGCGGGCGCGGTCCTCGCGCCGGCGCTCGTGCCGGCGCCCGGACTGTGCGCGCTGCTCGGCGCCGGCGCGATGATGGGCGCCACGCTGCAGGCGCCGCTCGCGGCGCTGACCGCGCTGTTCGAGATGACCGGCAATCCGCACGTTGTCCTGCCCGGCATGCTGGCAATCGTGACCGCGTGCCTCGTGAGCCGGGAACTGCACGGCCGCGACTCGATCTTCCACGCGCAGATGCGCGCCGCGGGCCTGCGGTACCACGCGCCGGGCCTCGCGCACTGAGGCCGCGGCGGGGCGCCCCGGCCGCCGCCGCCGGGCCCCGCCGCGATTGAGGATCGGGGGCCGTTCCGGTAACCTTCGCGCGTGCTTCCAACCGCCGCCACCCCGCCCTTCGGGACGATGCGGGAGACTCTCCCCGCCAGCGGCAGCGGTGCCTCCGGACCACCCCCGGCGCAAGGCCCCGCGGCATGAGCGAAACCCGCTTCATCTTCATCACCGGCGGCGTCGTGTCGTCGCTCGGCAAGGGCATCGCCGCGGCCTCGCTCGGCGCGATCCTCGAGACGCGCGGGCTGAAGGTGCGCCTGCTGAAGTTCGACCCGTACATCAACGTCGACCCCGGCACCATGAGCCCGTTCCAGCACGGCGAGGTGTTCGTGACGGACGACGGCGCCGAGACGGACCTCGACCTGGGGCACTACGAGCGCTTCGTGCGCGTGCGCACCAGCCGCGCGAACAACTGGACCACCGGGCGCATCTACGAGAGCGTCATCCGCAAGGAGCGGCGTGGCGACTACCTGGGCGGCACGGTCCAGGTCATCCCGCACGTCACCGACGAGATCAAGTCGAGCATCTTCCAGGGCGCCGGCGACGCCGACGTGGCGCTGGTCGAGATCGGCGGCACGGTCGGCGACATCGAGTCGCTGCCCTTCCTCGAGGCCATCCGCCAGATGCGCATCGAGCTCGGCAGCCGGCGCACGCTGTTCATCCACCTGACGCTGGTGCCGTACATCGCCTCGGCCGGGGAGATGAAGACCAAGCCGACGCAGCACTCGGTGAAGGAACTGCGCTCGATCGGCATCCAGCCCGACATCCTGATCTGTCGCAGCGAACGCCCGTTGCCCGAGGGCGAGCGGCGCAAGATTGCGCTGTTCACCAATGTGCCCGAGGAAGCGGTGATCTCGGCGGTCGATCTGGACAACATTTACAAGATTCCGCTGTGGCTGCATGCGCAGGGGCTGGACCGGATCGTGGTGGAGCGCCTGAACCTCGGCGACAAGGCCAAACCCGTCAACCTCTCCGAATGGGAAGCCACGGTGGATTCCGCCGAGCATCCGGTGGACGAGGTCACGGTGGCGGTGGTCGGCAAGTACGTCGATCACGCCGATGCCTACAAGTCGCTGGCCGAAGCGCTCAAGCACGGAGGGCTGCGTCAGCGCACCCGGGTCAACCTGAAGTGGCTCGAATCCGAGCAGCTCGAACGTCAGGGCGAGTCGGTGCTGGCCGGGGTGGATGCAATCCTGGTGCCGGGCGGCTTCGGCGATCGCGGCTTCGAGGGTAAGGTGCGCGCGGCGCGCTATGCCCGCGAGAAAGGCATCCCGTATTTCGGCATCTGCTACGGCATGCAGGCGGCGGTGGTGGATTACGCGCGCAACGTGTTGGGTCTGCACGGCGCCAACAGCACCGAGAACGATCGCAACGCCGCCGATCCGGTGATCGGGCTGATCACCGAGTGGCGCACCGCCTCGGGCGAGGTGGAGCGCCGCGACGAGCATTCCGATCTGGGCGGCACCATGCGCCTGGGCGCGCAGGAATGCCGGCTCAAGCCCGGCAGCAAGGCGCGCGAGTTGTATGGCGCCGACGTCATCCGCGAACGCCACCGGCATCGCTTCGAATTCAACAACCATTACCGCGAACGTCTGCAGGCGGCGGGAATGGTGTTGTCGGGCGTGTCGATGGACGACTCGCTGGTGGAAATGATCGAGTTGCCGACGCATCCGTGGTTCGTGGCCTGCCAGTTCCATCCGGAATTCACCTCCACCCCGCGCGACGGCCATCCGCTGTTCATCGGGTTCATCGGTGCGGCGCGCGAGTACAAGGCCGGTGGTGGCCGCATCGTGCGCACCGCCAGCAGCGCCTGAGCATGGGGAGCGCGCGCCGATGAAGCTGTGCGGATTCGACGTCGGCCTGGACCGGCCGCTGTTCCTGATCGCCGGGCCGTGCGTGATCGAGTCGTTGCAGTTGCAGCTCGACGTGGCCGGCCAGCTCAAGGAAATCACCGCCCGGCTCGGTATCCCGTTCGTCTTCAAGTCCAGCTTCGACAAGGCCAACCGCAGTTCCGCCAGCAGTTTTCGCGGCCCCGGCCTGGAGCAGGGGCTGCACATCCTGGCCGAAGTGAAGCGTCAGATCGGGGTGCCGGTGCTCACCGACGTGCACGAGTACACCCCGCTCGATGAAGTGGCGGCGGTGGTGGACGTGCTGCAGACACCGGCCTTCCTGTGCCGGCAGACCGATTTCATCCAGAACGTGGCCCGCGCCGGGCTGCCGATGAACATCAAGAAAGGCCAGTTCCTGGCGCCGTGGGACATGCAACATGTGGTCGCCAAGGCGCACGCCGCCGGCAACAGTCGCGTGATGGTGTGCGAGCGCGGCGCCAGCTTCGGCTACAACAATCTGGTGTCGGACATGCGCAGCCTCGCGGTGATGCGACAGACCGGCTGCCCGGTGGTGTTCGACGCCACCCATTCGGTGCAACTGCCCGGTGGTCTGGGCGAGCGCTCCGGTGGCCAGCGCGAATTCATCCCGGTGCTGGCGCGTGCAGCGGTAGCCGCCGGCGTCTCCGGCCTGTTCATGGAAACCCATCCCGATCCCGATAATGCCCTCTCCGATGGCCCCAATGCCTGGCCGCTCGCGCAAATGGCGAGTCTGCTGGAAACGTTGATGGCGCTGGACCGGGTGGTCAAAAGCGCGCCGTTGCCCGAGCTTGGATGAATCGGCGCCGCATCGGTCGCATACTTGCTGTTCCATTTCCCTCGTAAAAACGCCAAACCCGACAATGACCACAATCGCCAAGATCCACGCCCGTGAAATCCTCGACTCGCGCGGCAACCCCACCCTGGAAGCCGAAGTCACGCTGGCATCGGGACAGATGGGCCGCGCCGCGGTGCCGTCGGGCGCTTCCACCGGCACCCGCGAGGCGGTGGAGCTGCGCGACGGCGACAAGACCCGTTATCTGGGCAAGGGCGTACGCAAGGCGGTGGTCAACGTCAACGACCCGATCGCACAGGCATTGCGCGGCTTCGACGGTGCCGATCAGAAGGGCCTGGATGCGCGCCTGATCGATCTGGACGGCACCGACAACAAGAGCGCGCTGGGCGCCAACGCGCTGCTCGCAGTGTCGCTGGCGAATGCGCATGCGCAGGCCGCCGCGCGCAAACTGCCGCTGTGGGCGCATCTCGCCAACGGCGGCCCGTTGTCGCTCCCCGTTCCCATGATGAACATCATCAACGGCGGAGCCCATGCCGACAACAACGTCGATCTGCAGGAGTTCATGATCCTGCCAGTGGGTCTGCCCAGCTTCTCCGAGGCGCTGCGCGCCGGCACCGAGGTGTTCCATGCACTCAAGGCAGTGCTCAAGGGCCGCGGTCTGAGCACGGCGGTGGGCGACGAGGGTGGTTTCGCGCCCGACCTGCGTTCCAACGCCGAGGCACTCGACACCATCCTGGAAGCGATCGTCAAGGCGGGCTACACGCCGGGCGAGGACATCATGCTGGGGCTCGACGCCGCCAGTTCCGAGTTCTACGACGCCGGCAAGTACAACCTGGTGGGCGAAGGCAAGCGCCTGAGCTCGGAACAGTTCACCGAGTTCCTGGCCGATTGGGCACGGCAGTACCCGATCATCAGCATCGAAGACGGCATGGCCGAGGACGACTGGGAAGGCTGGGCCCAGCTCACCCGCGCGCTCGGCGACAAGGTGCAGATCGTTGGCGACGACTTGTTCGTGACCAACCCGCGCATCTTCCGCGAGGGGATCGCGCGCGGCATCGCCAACGCCATCCTGATCAAGGTGAATCAGATCGGTACGCTGTCCGAAACCCTGGAAGCCATCGGCATGGCCGAGGCGGCCCGGTACGCGGCGGTGGTGTCGCATCGCTCCGGCGAGACCGAGGACACCACCATCGCCGACATCGCGGTGGCCACCAGCGCCACCCAGATCAAGACCGGCTCGTTGTGCCGTACCGACCGGGTGGCCAAGTACAACCAGTTGTTGCGTATTGAAGAAGCATTGGGCGCCAAGGCGCATTACGCCGGGCGTGCGGCCTTCCTGCATTTGAAGGGATGAACCTCTGCCGATGATTCGCGCGGTCTCGCTCGTGCTGTCGGTCGTGCTGCTGGCGCTGGTCTGGCGCCTGTCCGCCGGACCTTCCGGCTGGAGCGACGTGCGCGAGCTGGCGCGCAGTGTGCACGCGCAGCAGCGCGAAAACGCGCGCCTGATCGCCCGCAACGAAGCGCTGGCCGCCGAGGTGGTGGATCTCAAACAGGGCGAGGCGGCGCTGGAGGAACGCGCGCGCACCGAACTTGGCATGATCAAGCCGGGCGAGGTGTTCTACCGCGTGGTCGAGGCCCCGAGTGCCGCCAACAAGGCGGCGCGATGACCTGGGTGGTGATGCCGGCGGCCGGACAAGGCGAGCGCGTCGGCGGGCCGGTGCCCAAGCAGTATCTGCCGCTGCTGGGCCACGCGCTGATCCTGCATTCGCTCGATGCGGTGTTGTCGCACCCGGTGGTGGATGGCGTGGTGGTGGCGCTGGCGGCGCGCGATCCGCATTGGCCCGGCATCACCCGCCGACACGACAAGCCGGTGCTGACCTGTGTGGGCGGCAACAGCCGCGCCGAGTCGGTGCTGGCCGGCTTGCGCGCGCTGCCCGACGACGTGGCCGCTACCGACCCGGTACTGGTGCACGACGCCGCGCGGCCGTGCCTGCAACGCAACGACCTGACCCGGCTGCTGGCGGCCGCGGCGGGGCATCCGGTGGGAGCGCTGCTGGGCGCGCCGGTGCGCGACACCCTCAAGTGCGCCGGCGCCGATCGCGAAGATATGGGCACGCAGGCGCGTGACGGACTGTGGCGCGCGTTCACCCCGCAACTGTTCGCGCGCGGCCTGTTGACCGATGCGCTGGCGCAGGCGCTGGACGCCGGCGTTGCCGTCACCGACGAAGCCATGGCGATCGAACGTCT
>JANRIF010000071.1:0-3008 GCA_033765245.1 Lysobacteraceae bacterium | reverse complement strand
CGGCCTCGCGTACAATGCGCGGATGCCTCTGATTACTCTCAACCACGTCGACTACGGCGTCGGCGGCCCGCTGTTGCTCGAAAAAGTCGACTTCAGCGTGGAACCCGGCGAACGCATCGCCTTGATCGGCCGCAACGGCGCCGGCAAGTCCACCCTGCTGCGGCTGCTGGCGGGCGAAATCCGCGCCGACGACGGCCAGCTCCGGCTCACCGATGGCGTGCGCATCGCCCGGCTCACCCAGGAGGTACCGCCCGCACTGGCCGGCACCGTGTATGACGTGGTGGCGCAGGGACTGGGCGAACTCGGCGATTGGCTGGCCACCTTCCATCGTCTCAGCCACGCGCCGGAAGGGCAGGTCGACACCGACGCCATGGCGCGGGTGCAGACTCTGATCGAGGCACACGACGGCTGGTCGGTGGATCGCCGGGTGGAGCAGGTGATCCAGCGTCTGGATCTGCCGGCCGACGCGGAATTTTCCGCGCTATCGGGCGGCATGAAGCGGCGCGTGTTGCTGGGGCAGGCGCTGGTGACCGAGCCCGATCTGCTGCTGCTGGACGAGCCCACCAACCACCTCGACATCGCATCCATCGATTGGCTGGAAGGCTTCCTCGCCGCGCGCAAGGGCGCGCTGATCTTCGTCACCCACGACCGCCGCTTCCTGCGCGCCTTGGCCACCCGCATCGTCGAGATCGATCGGGGCCAGGTCACGTCGTGGCCGGGCAACTGGGATAACTACCTGCGCCGTCGCGACGAGCGCCTGAACGCGGAAGCGCAGGCCAACGCCCGCTTCGACAAATTGCTGGCGCAGGAGGAAGTGTGGATACGCCAGGGCATCAAGGCGCGCCGCACCCGCGATGAAGGCCGGGTGCGCCGGCTCGAACAACTGCGCCGTGAGCGCGCGCAGCGGCGCGAGCAGCAAGGCTCGGTGAAATTGGCGGTGGCCGACGCCGGCGCCTCGGGCCGCAAGGTGATCGAGGCGAAGGGAATTGGCTTCGGTTATCCCGGCCGCGAGTTGGTGCGCGATTTTTCCACCACCATACTGCGCGGCGACCGCATCGGCCTGGTCGGTGCCAACGGCAGCGGCAAGACCACCCTGCTGCGGCTGCTGCTGGGCGACCTGCAACCGCAAAGCGGCGAGGTGCAGCGCGGCAGCAATCTGCAGATTGCCTATTTCGACCAGCACCGGGGCGCCCTGCGCGAGGACTGGAACGCGCTCGACAACGTATCCGAAGGCCGCGAATTCATCGAGATCAACGGCGGCCGCAAGCACGTGATCGGCTACCTGCAGGATTTCCTGTTCACGCCCGAGCGCGCGCGCGCGCCGATCACCCGGCTCTCCGGCGGCGAGCGCAACCGCCTGCTGCTGGCCAAGCTGTTTGCGCAACCCTCGAACCTGTTGGTGATGGATGAACCCACCAACGACCTCGACGTGGAAACCCTGGAACTGCTGGAAGACTTGCTCAACGACTATCCCGGCACTTTGCTGTTGGTCAGCCACGATCGCGATTTTCTCGACGCCGTGGTGACCTCCACCATCGTGATGGAAGGCGATGGCCGGATCGGCGAGTTCGTTGGCGGCTACAGCGACTGGCTGCGTCAGCGCCGCGAAGACTCTGCCGCCGCCGCCGCGCCGCCAGTGAAGGTCAACGCCGCGGCGCCGTCGCCAGCGGCCAGCGCCGCCCCCGGCAAGCGCAAACTCAGCTACAAGGACGCGCGCGAACTGGAGCAACTGCCGGCACGGATCGAAGCATTGGAAGTGCAACTCGCCGAATTGACCGCCGCGCTGGCACAGCCCGCCTTCTATCAGCGCCCGAGCGCCGAGATCACCGAACACAATCGACGCCTCGCCGAGTTGCAGGCGCAAGTGGAAGCCGACTACGGTCGCTGGCAGGCGCTGGAGGCGTCGCAGTCGTAGTGTGGGATTGCGTCCTTGATGGCACTTATCATGGGTAGGCTGGCGGTGAGCGTAGCGAACCCCAGCATGCGCATCTCGATGCGGTAGCGGTGCTGGGGTTTGCTACGCTCACCGCCAGCCTACTCCAGGCGACGAGGCGCGGACCGGCAGCGTCGGCACGGTCGGCCATTCACCGCGAGGACAAGTTGCAAGTAGCGCGCGACTGCAGCAATGCGCTGGTGGAGCCCGGACGGTCGCTGTGCAGTGCGGCCCCCTCACTCTCTGCAGCTCGCTTCTCACCCCCAACGCCATCCCCAGGGGGATTGCCAACACCATGCCCGTACTAAAGAATCCGTGACCGTTGCCGCTGTTTCTGGCGAGGGGGTGCGCGTTGTGCCCAGTCAGACAGCATGGAGTGCATGGGGATGACCGCTGGCGGGATTCAATCGGGTGCGCGCGACGTCATGCCGGCCAGCAGTGCCGCGCCGGCGCGCGCGGGTTGCCCATGACTGCCTTCTCGCACGGGGTGCTGGCGCAACTGGCGCGAATCACCGCCGAGCGCGACCTCGATCTGCTCGAAGGCCATCTGCTGGGCGTGTTCCGTGATCTGGTCGGGGCGTCGCGGGTGGCATGGCTGCGGCTGGACACCGCCAGCGATCGCTACACCGTGTGCTGGCCGCACCCCGGATGCAGCGCCGCACACTGCGCGGCCGGCTGCGCGCCGCCGATGCGCGAGGGTGGGGCGATTTCCGGCGCGCCGCCCGGCGGAATCGAGGCCGCACAGTGGTCTGCGCTGATGGCGGCCGCGCACAGCGAGCACCCGCTGTGCCTGCCGGGCGGGACGGGTACGACCACGGTGTATCCGTTGCGCGATGCCGATCATGCGCTGGGCTATCTGATCGCACACGATCACGGCGACGGCGCGGGCGCCAATGCCGAGTTGTGCCAGCACATCCTGACTATCTTCCGCAATTACTACGCCCTGCTGGAGGAAAACCAGAAGGACAAGCTGACCGGCCTGCTCAACCGCAAGACCTTCGACGAGCGCATCGGCAAGTTGCTGCAGATCGTGGCCGAGGCGTCGCGGCTGCATCCCCAACACGATCGCCGCCGG
>JANRIF010000342.1:0-3369 GCA_033765245.1 Lysobacteraceae bacterium | reverse complement strand
TTGTGGGAGGCCGCTTGCGGGCGACCGGGCACGATCACTTGTGCAGAGTGCCCCAAGTGCCGCCCAGGCAACTCAGGAAAACAGCTTGCCCGGGTTGAGGATGCCGTTGGGGTCGAGCACGCGCTTGATCCCCTGCATCATGGCAATCTCGGCGGCGCCTCGGGTACTGGACAGGTAAGACCGCTTGACCAGCCCGATGCCGTGCTCGGCCGAGATGCTGCCGCCATGGCGTTGCAATACCTCCGCCAGCAGTCGGGTCACGCGCTCGCACTGGGCAATGAAAGCCGCGTCCGCCAGGGCATCGGGCTGCAGCACGTTGATGTGCAGGTTGCCGTCGCCGATGTGCCCGAACCACACCACTTCGATGTCCGGATAGGCCTCGATCAGCAGTCCCTGAATCTCGGCGAGAAACGCCGGCACCCGGCTTACCCGCACCGAGATGTCGTTCTTGTAAGGCCGTCGCGGCGCCAGGCTCTCGGTGATGCCTTCGCGCAGCCGCCACAGCGCGGCCGCCTGGGAGCCGCTCTGGGCAATCACACCATCGCCCACCCAACCCTGTTCGAGCGCGTGCTCGAACGCCGTCATGGCCGCCTGCTGCGCGCCTTCGTCGGCCGCATCGAATTCGGTGACCACGTAATAGGGCCAGTCGCCATCGATCGGCCGCTGCGCGCCGTGGGCGATCACATGGCGCAGCGCGACGTCGGTGAAAAATTCGAACGCCTGCAGCCGCAGCCTGGCGTTGAACAGGGCGAACACCTGCATCAGCGCCTCCATGTCCGGTAGCGCCAGCAGCATCACTTGCGACGACGGCGCCGGCTCGGTGAGCTTGAGCGTGGCCTCCACCACGATCCCCAGCGTCCCTTCCGAGCCGATCAGCAGGTGGCGCATGTCGTAGCCGCTGGAGTTCTTGACCAGACCGCGGTTGAGATCCAGCAACTCGCCGTTGCCGGCCACCACCTTCAAGCCCGCAACCCACTCGCGGGTATTGCCATAGCGAATGACCCGGATGCCGCCGGCATTGGTGGCGATGTTGCCGCCGATGGCGCAGGAACCGCGCGAGGCGAAATCGACCGGATACTGCAATCCGCGTTCCCGCGCCGCGTCTTGCACTGCTTGCAGAGTGCAGCCCGCCTGCACCGTCAGATAGCGATCGACCGGATCGAAATCGAGCACCCGATTCATCCGTTCCAGGCTCAGCACCAGTTCCCCATGGGCTGCCACCGCGCCTCCCGACAAGCCGGTACGGCCGCCCGAGGGCACGATCGCCACCCGCTCCTGGTTGGCCCAGCCCACAATCGCCTGCACTTCCTCCACGCTCGCCGGCAATGCCACGGCAAGCGGCGCAGGGGTCCAGCGCCGGGTCCAGTCGCGACCGTAAAACTCCAGATCGGCCGGCGCGGTGAGCAGACGCAGCCCTGGCACTTCGCGAGCCAATTGGGCGAGACGGGGGTCGGACATGCGGGACTCCAGGGACCGGCGCGACGGCCGGTGTTGCAGTGCCGCAAAAGTACCGCAAGCTCTGGCATAGTGATAGCCCCCAAACCCGGCGCCAGGGCCCGCATGCAAACCTCGTTTCCCCGCCAAGACATCAAATTGCTGCTGCTCGAAGGCGTCAGCGCCAGCGCGGTCGACACCTTTCACCGGGCCGGCTACACCCAGGTGGAACTGCACAGCAAGGCGCTGCCCGACGCGGAACTCAAGCAGCGCATCGCCGACGCACATATGGTCGGCATCCGCTCACGCACCCAACTGACCGAAGAAGTGCTCTCGCACGCCAAACGCCTGATCGCGGTCGGCTGCTTCTGCATCGGCACCAATCAGGTGAATCTGGGCGCCGCGCGCCGGTTCGGCATCCCGGTCTTCAACGCGCCCTACTCCAACACCCGCAGCGTGGCCGAACTGGTGATCGCCGAGACCATCATGCTGTTGCGCGGCATTCCGCAAAAGAATGCGCAGTGCCACCGCGGCGGCTGGAGCAAATCGGCCAGCGGCAGTTTCGAGGCACGCGACAAGGTGCTCGGCATCGTCGGTTACGGCCACATCGGCACCCAGATCGGCGTGCTTGCCGAAAGCCTGGGCATGCGGGTGATCTTCTACGACATCGAGACCAAGCTCTCGCTCGGCAACGCCCGCGCAGTGTCCAGCCTGGACGAACTGCTCGAACGCGCTGACGTGGTCACCCTGCACGTGCCGGAAACCCCGGCCACGCACATGATGATCCGGCGCGAACACCTCGCCCGCATGCGCGCCGGGGCGATGCTGATCAACGCCTCGCGCGGCAGCGTGGTGGACATCGACGCACTCGCCGAGGCATTGCGCGCCGAGCACCTCGCCGGCGCCGCCATCGACGTGTTTCCGTCAGAGCCCAAGGGCAACGACGACGCCTTCGTCTCGCCGCTGCTCGGCATGGACAACGTCATCCTCACCCCCCACATCGGCGGCAGCACGCTGGAGGCGCAGGACAACATCGGCATCGAAGTCGCCAGCAAACTGATCCGTTACAGCGACAATGGCTCCACCCTGTCGGCAGTGAATTTCCCCGAAGTCGCGCTGCCCGAACACCCCGGCAGCCACCGCCTGCTGCACATCCACCGCAACATGCCCGGCATGCTGTCGCGGGTGAACGAACTGTTCTCCGCCGCCAACGTCAACATCGACGCCCAGTTCCTGCAGACCGACGCCGAAGTAGGCTACGTGGTGATCGACATCAACGCCGACCACGGCAAGGCCGCCGCCTTGAAGGAAGGGCTGGCCGCCATCCCCGGCACCCTGCGCACGCGCGTGTTGTACTGACAACGGGGCTCTTGCCTATCGCCCGCCGTGCCACTAGAATGCACGGCTCCCGTCGGGGTGTAGCTCAGCCTGGTAGAGCGCTACGTTCGGGACGTAGAGGCCGCAGGTTCGAATCCTGTCGCTCCGACCATCCGTCAATCCAGCAAGCTTTGCTTGCCTGGGATTGACGAGATTCTCGTCACAAGCCCGAGCTGTGCGAGGATCAGCTTGTGACGGAATGAAGATAAATAAGGCCGTTATGTGGTACGTCATATTCTTGAAAGCCAAAGACAACCCGGGAAATTTTACACGGGAATTACGGGAGATTTGAAGCGCAGAATGCTTGAACATAACGCAGGGAATCAATCAGCCCATACACAGAAATGCCGGCCGTGGAATCTGCATACATATGTGGCATTTAAAAACAAACAGACAGCTCAAAAGTTTGAAAAATATCTCAAAACGCAAGCTGGGCGGTACTTCCAAAAGTTAAGACTCCAAGCTCAATAAAGTCTATTTTCAAGTAGCGACCCATCCTTAGCGCACCCTATACATTAAACTTAAAGTGCAGCACATCGCCATCGGCGACGGTGTAGT
>JANRIF010000322.1:0-4349 GCA_033765245.1 Lysobacteraceae bacterium | reverse complement strand
GGCGGATGCATCGCGCATTGCAATCCCGCCGCTCGACGCATCTGGGAGGGCGCGTTGTTCGTCGGACCGGAACGCTTCGGCGAATACAAGGGCTGGTGGCTGAGCAGTGGGCGTTGCATCGCCCCCGAGGAATGGGCGGCGGCACGGGCAGTCCGCAAGGGCGAAATCTCGATCGACGAGGAAATCCAGATCGAATGCTTCGACGGCACCCGCAAGATCATCCTCAACTCCGCCATCCCGTTGCGCGATGCCACCGGCACGATCAGCGGCGCGGTTTGCGTCAACCAGGACATCAGCGCCCGCAAGCAGGCCGAGTTGCAACTGCATGAGGCCAGCGCGGCGATCGAAGCGGTGAACCGCAAGTTGCAGGAAGTGCTCGCACGCGAGCAGCGCAACGCCCGCACCGACGACCTGACCGGCCTGGGCAATCGCCGGCACTTCTTCGAATTGGTCGGGCCGCTGTTCAGCGTGGCGCAGCGATACCGGACGCCGCTCTCGGTCATCCTTCTCGACATCGACCACTTCAAGCGCTTCAACGACCGCTTCGGGCATCACGTCGGCGATACGATACTCCAGCGCGTCGCGCGTATCGTGCGCAGACACTCCCGCGACGCCGACGTGCTCGCACGCCACGGCGGCGAGGAATTCATCATGGCGCTGCCGAACACCACTGTCGAAGGCGCACTCTCGTTGGCGCAGAGCATTCGCGAGGACGTCGCGCTGAATCTGGAGTGCGTCGACAACACGCTGGCAAACGTGACCGTCAGCGCCGGTGTTGCGCAGATCCGCGACGAATCGGACTCGCTTGATCGCCTGATTCGGCGCGCCGATCAGGCGCTGTATCAAGCCAAGAGTGCAGGACGCAACTGCTGCCGGGTGTTCTCGCAAGGCAACGGGGACAACGGGGGCGACAGCGAGTAATTGCCGGGGACTCGGCAATCGAGGCTGCCAACGCGCATCGGGCGCACCACACGAAGGCATCCGTGCCTACGCGCAGAACCCCGATCGCTGCAAGGCATCCGCTGGCGTGAGGATGACGAGAGCCGGTGGCGCGGTCGCCATCAGCAGATCCTGATCGCCGCTTACCAACCAGAGTGCATGCGCTGCCAACGCGACGTGGATGAACTTGTCGTCGTCCACATCGCGGCTGTGACGCACGTCAGTGATGCGCGCCGGTGGCTCGACCCACAGCGCGATGGCAGACAGGTCGTGCAGGATGCGACGACGACGGTCGGGGTTGAGGTAGCGATCGAACTTGGGCTTCCATAGCCGCTGTTCGAGTTCGGCAAAAGTCTCAGTGGAGAACACCACGGTGCCGCGCGCCAACACGCAACGCACCAGTTGCGAAGGCGCGCCGCGTGGCGACAACGCGGCACCGATCCAGACGTTGGTATCGACCACGACGCGCTGTGGCGCGCGCGCGCCCGCGTCCTCAACTCTCATCGGCCAACAGGGCGGCGAGTGCCTCCGGACTCAGGCCGGCACGCTCGGCTGCCGCAGCGGATTCGTCGAGCGTGTGTTGCAGGCGATCGGCATAGAACGCGCGCATGGCTTCGTAATCCTCGGCACTGACCATCACCCCGACCACGCGCTCGTGACGCATCACCCGCACCGGCTCGCGCTGGGCACGGTCGAGGAACTCGCCGAACCGGGTCTTGGCTTCGTTGGCGGTGTAGGTGCGCATGACGCCACGCTCCATCAGCAGGGGGCGGTGCGCTCAATTTAGGCGAATCGTTCGATTTGGTCAAATCGTGCGATCACCGAAAGATGGGGTGCTCTACTCTCTCGCCAACAGGCGATTGAGCAGGTCCTGGGTGTCGCGCGAATGCGTGGTGGCGCGCAGGCGCACCAGCGCGGTGCGGGCGAGTTGCGCGCGCGGGCCGGTCAGGCGGGCGTGGTTTTCGAAGGCGCCAATCAGGCGCGCCGCCACCTGCGGGTTGACCGCGTCCAGACGCGGCAGGTGCTCCTCCAGCAGGTCGTAGCCGGCGCCATCGGCGCGGTGGAACGCGACCGGGTTCATCCGCGCGAAACTGCCGAGCACGGCGCGCACGCGGTTGGGGTTGGTCGGCGTCCACCATGGCGATTCGAGCAACGCGCGCACGTCGTCGAGCGCTTCGGGTTGCGGTCGGCTGGCGACCAGGGTGATCCATTTGTCGGTGACCAGGGCATCGTCGCGATAACGCTGCTGGAATTGCGCCAGCGCCCCAGCCTTGGCGGGTGCGTCGAAACGCACCAGCACGCGCAACGCGCCGAGACGATCGGTCATGTTGTCGGCTGTGGCGTATTGCGCGCTGGCGAGACGCGCCTCCGGGTCGAGCCGGGTGATCCAGACCAGGCAGGCGTTGCGCAGGGCGCGCGCGGCGATCGCGGCGGGGCTCAATCCCTGCGCGGCGGTCGCGGCGAGCGCATCGTAGCGACGCTGCAGGCGGTCGATGTGGTCCTCGGCCAGCAGTTCGAGCAAGTCCTCGCGTGCGCCCAGCAGGGCGTCGACGTCGATGCGTTCGGCGGCGTCGGCGAGGGTGTCGAAATCGGGCAGCGCCAGGCATTCGGCGATGAACGCGGGATCGGCTGCGGCGTCATCGAGCAGGTCGCCGATGGCATCGCTGAGCGCGGCGGAGCCGGCGTGGGCATCGGGGAAACGCCGCAGCAACACGCCTTGCGCGAGCTGCTGCAGGGCATCCCAGCGGTTGAACGGATCGCGCTCGATCCGCGCCAGACGCGCCAGTTCGGCCGGGCTGTATTCGTAGTGCAGCTTCACCGGCGCCGCGAAACCTTGATTGAAGGCGGGCAACGGCGCGTCGCGCAGGCCCTCGAACACCAGCTCATGGCGCGTCTGGGTGAGTTCGACCAGGCCGACCCTTGTCGCGCCGGCCGGCGCCGCGTCGATCGCGTGGCCCTGAGCGTCGTAGAGCACGTAATGCAGCGGCAGATGCAGCGGTTGCGGCGGCGGATGGCCGGCGACGCTCGGTGCATGTTGCTCGACCTGCAGGCGGAACGTGCGGCCGTCCCATTCGCCCCGCACCTGCACGTGCGGCGTGCCCGGCTGCGCGTACCAGCGCGCGAATTGCGCGAGGTCGCGACCGGAAACTGCGGCATGCGCCGCAAGAAAGTCCTCGACCGTGGCGGCGCGTCCGTCGTTGCTGGCGAAGTAGCGATCCATGCCGGCGCGGAAAGTGGCCTCGCCCAACAACGTGTGCAGCATGCGCACGATTTCGGCGCCCTTCTCGTACACGGTGAGGGTGTAGAAATTGTTGATCTCGTGATACTCGACCGGGCGCACCGGGTGTGCCAGCGCGCCGGCATCCTCGGCAAACTGGCGCGCGCGCAGCAGACGCACGTCCTCGATGCGCTTGACCGCGCGCGAGTGCCCGTCGGAGGTGAACTCCTGATCGCGAAAGACGGTGAGTCCTTCCTTCAGCGAGAGCTGGAACCAGTCGCGCAGGGTGACGCGGTTGCCCGACCAGTTGTGGAAGTACTCGTGCCCCACCACCGACTCGATGCCCATGAAGTCGGCATCGGTCGCGGTGCGCTCGTCGGCGAGGATGAAGCGGGCATTGAAGATGTTGAGGCCCTTGTTCTCCATCGCGCCCATGGTGAAATCCTGTGCGGCGACGACATTGAACACGCCGAGGTCGTAGCAGCGGCCGAAGCGCGACTCGTCCCAGCGCAAGGCGCGCTCCACGGCACCGAGCGCGTAGCGGCAGGGCTCGGCATCGTCGCCCTCCACCCACACGTTGAGTTCGATCGCACGCCCATCGGCACCGGTGATCGCTTTCGACACCCGGGCCATCGGTCCGGCGGCGAGCGCGAACAGGTAGCAGGGCGTCGGGTGCGGGTTGTGCCATTCGACCTCGTGGCGGCCGTTCCCGAGATCGCGCTCGGCCACGCGGTCGCCGCCGGCGAGCAGCACCGGGTATCGCGCACGCTCGGCACGAAGCGTCGTGCGCCAGCGCGCCTGCACGTCCGGGCGATCGACGAAGAACGTGATGCGGCGGAAGCCTTCGGCCTCGCACTGCGTCAGCAGCAGGCTGCCGCTCGTGTACAGGCCCTCGAGGCGGGTGTTGGCGGCGGGGTGGACGCGGACGCGGGTGCGGAGAGTGCAGGCCGCGAGGCCCTGTGCGGCAAGCACCGTCAGGCCCGTCGCGTCCTGGCGGTACTCGCCGGGCCCCAGCGCGCGGCCGTCCAGGGCGATGCCGTCCAGTTCGAGCGCTTCGCCGTCGAGGCGCAGCGGCGAGCCGATCGCGTCGCAGCGCAACGTCAAGGTCGCCTCGATGCCGCTGGTTTCCGCGCCGAGATCGACGACCAGCGCCACATCGGTGACGGTCCACGCGGGCGGGCGGTAGTCGGCG
>JANRIF010000305.1:0-4087 GCA_033765245.1 Lysobacteraceae bacterium | reverse complement strand
TCACCCCATCCGCTCCAACACCGCCAACGTCGGCTTGGCCAGGTTGAGCGTGTAGAAGTGCAGGGCGGGGGCGCCGCCGGCGAGCAGGCGCTGGCACATGGCAGCGACGAAATCGGCGGCGAATGCGCGCACCGCGTCGGCGTCGTCGCCGTAGGCCAGCATGCGCTTGGCGATCCAGCGCGGGATCTCGGCGCCGCAGGCTTCCGAGAAGCGGCGCAACTGCGAGAAGTTGGAGATTGGCATGATGCCGGGCACGATCGGAATCGTCACTCCCAGCGCGCGCACGTCGTCGACGAAGCGGAAATAGGCGTCAGCGTTGTAGAAGTACTGGGTGATTGCGCCGTCGGCGCCTGCATCGGCCTTGCGTTTGAAGTTCGCCAGATCATCCAGCGCGTGCTCGGCCTGCGGATGGCACTCGGGATAGCAGCCCACTTCGATGTGGAAGGCGTCGCCGTGCTCGGCGCGGATGAAGTCCACCAGTTCCGAGGCGTAACGGAAATCGCCGGCGCGCGCCATGCCCGACGGCATGTCGCCGCGCAGGGCAACGATGCGGCGGCAGCCGAGCGCGCGGTAGAGCCGCAGCAGGTTCTGGATCTCCTCGCGGCTGCCGCCGACGCAACTCAGATGCGGCGCGGCATCCAGCGCGAAGCGCTCGCGCAGGTGGCGCACGGTCTCGGGCGTGTAGCTCAGGGTGGAGCCGCCGGCGCCGAAGGTGCACGAGACGTATTCGGGCGCGCACGCCTTGAGCCGTTGCACGGTGCGTTCGAGCTGGGTGCGCTGCTCGTCGGTCTTGGGCGGATAGAACTCGAAGCTGACCGGGGCCATGCGGATTCCAGAGACGGGACTGGCTCGCAGTATATCGCTTCATGCGGATGAAAGGATTGACTTCGGCAAAAAGCCGCAGTAGCGTAGCGCCATCCGACTCATCGAGATCCGGCTGAGGGACAGGCCCGCAGACGCCGGGGCAACCAGCGGTTATCCGCCAGGTGCCAATTCCTACGGGGGCAATGCCACCGAAAGATGAGCCGTAGCGACAGGCCGCACGCCTGTTGCCGCGCGAACGCCCTCGTGGGCTCGCGGGGTCGGATGGCAACAGGAATCCGACCATGAGCCGCCACGACATCGCCACGCTGCATCCTTCCGTTTCTCCCGCTAGCCTCGGTTGCAGCGAGATTGCGCTGATCTCCTCGCTCGATGGCACGCAAGCGCGGGTGTCGATGCGCCATGCACTGATTGGTCCGGCCAACCAGCCGTGTCTGGTGGTGCTGGGCGGCATTTCCGCGTCGCGCCAGGCCGATGTGTGGTGGCCGGATCAGGTTGGCCCCGGGCGCGCGCTCGATACCCGCCGCTTCTGCGTGCTGGGTATCGACTATCTCAGTTCGTTGCCCGAAGGCTGGCGCGGCATCACCCCACACGATCAGGCCGCCGCACTGGCGGCGGTGCTGGACGATCTCGGCATCGCCCGGGTGCATGCGCTGGTGGGGGCGTCGTACGGTGGCGCGGTGGCGCTGGCGTTTGCCGAGCGTTACCCGCAGCGGGTCGATGCGGCGCTGGTGTTGTCGATGGCGGACCGACCCTCACCAATGGCCTCGGCACTGCGCGCGTTGCAGCGCGATCTGCTGCAATTCGGCAGTACACACGGATGCGAGGCGCAGGCGGTGGCCTGGGCACGCGCGCTGGCGATCACCACCTATCGCAGCGAAGCCGAGTTCGCCAGGCGCTTCGACGGCGATGCGCAGTTCGTGGATGGCCGCTGGCAACTGCCGGTGGAAGGCTATCTGCGCGCGCAGGGGCAACGTTTTGCCGAGCGCTTCGACGCGCAAAGCTATCGCGTGTTGTCCGAATCGCTGGACCTGCATCGGATCGATCCGGCCGCGCTGCACACCCCGCTGTACTTGCTGGCAGTGGCGCAGGACCGGTTGGTGCCGCAGGCCGACGTCGAGGCGTTGGCGGCCGCGACCGGCGGCGCTTTCGCCAGCATCGCGTCCGAGTTCGGTCACGACGCTTTTCTCAAGGAGCCCGAAGCGGTGGGGCGCTGGCTGCGCGCGAGCCTGGGTGACCTGGAGCGAATGCGACGCCCGTCGATGACTGCCTGAGCCGCCCCATTCCCGTTTATTTCATCCAAGGATTCCCCCATGAGCCAGCATTCCGCCACCCGCGCCGTGCGCGCCGGCATCGACTGCGACAGCGCATTCGGCGCCGTCACCCCGCCGCTGCATCTGAGCAGCAACTTTTCCTTCGCCGGCCTCGACGGCAAACGCCGCTATGACTACACCCGCAGCGGCAATCCCACCCGCGATCTGCTGGCCGGCGCGCTGGCCGATCTTGAAGGCGGCGCAGGCGCGGTGGTCACCGCCAGCGGCATGGCAGCGGTGGCACTGGTGCTGGAACTGCTGCGGCCGGGACAGTTGCTGGTGGTGCCTCACGATTGCTACGGCGGCTCGCACCGGTTGTTCAAGGCGTGGGCGGAAAAGGGCCGCTTCGACTTGGCTGTCACCGATTTCCACGACCCCACCGCGCTCGGCGCCGCGCTGGCGCGTGGGCCGGCGCTGGTGTGGATCGAAACCCCGAGCAATCCGCTGCTGCGCATCACCGACATCCGTCACGTCGCCAGCGCCGCCAAGGCCGCGGGCGCGCTGGTGGTGGTGGACAACACCTTTCTCTCGCCGGCGTTGCAGCAGCCGATCGCACTCGGCGCCGATCTGGTGGTGCACTCCACCACCAAGTACATCAACGGTCATAGCGACGTGGTCGGCGGCGCAGTTGTGGCGGCCGATGCCGCGCTCGCGGAAACCCTCACCTGGTGGGCCAACGCGCTGGGCCTCACCGGCGCGCCGTTCGACAGCCATCTCACCCTGCGCGGCCTGCGCACGTTGAATGTGCGGCTGCGTGCGCACCAGGAAAACACCAGCGCATTGGCCGAGACCCTGCATCAGCATCCGCAGGTGGCGACGACGTACTTTCCCGGATTGCCCGATCATCCCGGCCACGCGCTGGCGGCGCGCCAGCAATCGGGCTTCGGCGCCATGCTGAGTTTTGAGCTGCATGGCGGCGTGCCGGCGGTGCGTGCCTTCGTCGATGGTTTGGCGTGTTTCACCCTGGCCGAATCGCTGGGCGGGGTGGAAAGTCTGGTGGCGCATCCGGCCAGCATGACGCACGCGGCGATGCCCGCCGAAGCGCGCCGCGTTGCCGGCATCAGCGACAACTTGTTGCGATTGTCGGTGGGGATCGAGGATGTGCGCGACCTGCGCGCCGATCTGCTGGCGGGTCTGGAGCGTGCCGCTGCCGTTGTCGGCGAAGCGGCGGCCGCAGGCGGTGCGCGATGAGCGTGGGTTGCGGTGACGTTGGTGTGGCGCTGATCGGGAGTGGCCAGGTGGCGCAGGCGTTGGCGCGGCAGATCGATGCGCGCGGCACCCACGCGGGCGGCACCACGCTATCGCTACGCCAGGCCATCAATGCGCGAGCAAGCCTGCGACCGCAGCGCGCCGACTGGTTGCCCACGCTGACCCGTCTCGCGGCACAGCCGCGCCTCACCCGCGCCGATCCGGTACCGCAGTTGGCCGACGACATCGACGTGGTCGTCGACCTCAGCGCCAGCGATGCCGTGGCCGCTGAGCATGCCATCTGGCTGCGGCGCGGCATCGCGGTGATTACCGCCAACAAGCGTGGCCTCGGCGGTGCAGCCGAACGCGCGCATGCCATCCACGCCGCCATTCGCGAGCCCAGCGACTACGGCGATGCCGCCACCGTCGGCGCCGGTCTGGGCGCGGTGCGGCGCTTGCGCGAACTGCACGCCTGCGGCGAGCCAGTGTTGTCGATTGCCGGCGTGCTCTCGGGCACGCTCGCGTGGTTGTTCGATCAATTCGACGGCAGCCAACCGTTCTCGACGCTGGTGCGACAGGCGCACGCGCTCGGCTACACCGAACCCGACCCGCGCGACGACGTCGGCGGCGGCGACGTACTGCGCAAGCTGCGCATTCTCGCGCGCGCGGTCGGCTGGCCGGTGTCCGACGAATTCATCGTCATGGACCCACGCTTGCACTGCGCGCACGGCAGCGACCCATGGCACGACATTCAAGCGCTCGAC
>JANRIF010000300.1:0-6280 GCA_033765245.1 Lysobacteraceae bacterium | reverse complement strand
TGTCCACCCGCGGATTGGCGTCATCGTCCGGGCTCCAGCGATACACCTTGAACGTGCGCACCTCGCCCTTGGCGTTGCTCACCGGGAAGTGCTTGCCCTGAGTAACGCGCGAGTTTTTCGGGAGATTGAATTCGGCCATTGTGGCAACCTGAGTGTTGATCGAAGAATCTTTGTCCGCAAATGACGCAAAGTGCGCAAACAAAGCGGAAGTTACCTATTGCGTCTTTGCCACCATTGCATCGATTGATCTTCTTTGCGTTTCTTTGCGTACTTCGCGGACCCCAATGCTTCTGCCTCAATACACCCGCGGCTTCGGCGGTACGACTTCCACGTCGTTGGTCAGGGTGATCATGTGCACCGGGCGGTAGTCGATGCGGGTCGCGCCTTTGTCGTCGACCCAGCACAGGCTGTGCTTGTGCCAGTTGACGTCGTCGCGGTCCGGGAAGTCTTCGCGCGCGTGGGCGCCGCGCGATTCCTTGCGGTTCTCGGCGCAGGCCATGGTGACCACTGCCTGGCCCAACAGGTTCTGCAATTCCAGGGTCTCGACCAGATCCGAGTTCCAGACCAGCGAGCGGTCGCTGACGCCGACGTCGGCGAAACCGGCCTGCACTTCGCGGATCTTCTGAACGCCTTCCGCCAGCGTTTCGCCGGTGCGGAACACCGCTGCGTGATTCTGCATGGTGCGCTGCATGCGGTTGCGGATTTCGGCGGTGGAGGTGCTGCCCTTGGCGTAGCGCAGGCGATCGAGGTTGCCGAGCGAGCGCTCGCAGGCGTCAGCGGGCAGGCGCTTGTGCGCCGCGCCCGGCTTGATCGTCTCGGCGCAACGATTGGCGACGGCGCGACCGAACACCACCAGATCGAGCAGCGAGTTCGAACCGAGCCGGTTGGCGCCGTGCACCGATACGCAGGCCCCCTCGCCGATCGCGTACAGGCCCGGCACCACGTGATCGGGATTACCGTCCTTCAAGGTCACCACTTCGCCGTGGTAGTTGGTCTGCAATCCGCCCATGTTGTAGTGCACGGTGGGCAACACCGGAATCGGTTCCTTGGCGACGTCGACGTCGGCGAACACCTTGGCGGTCTCGGCGATGCCGGGCAGGCGCTCGTTGATCACCTCGGGGCCGAGGTGCATCAGGTTCAGGTGAATGTGATCCTTGTGCTCGCCGACGCCGCGGCCTTCGCGGATTTCGATGGTCATGGAGCGGCTGACCACGTCGCGCGAGGCCAGGTCCTTGGCATTGGGCGCATAGCGCTCCATGAAGCGCTCACCCTTGGAATTGGTGAGATAGCCGCCCTCGCCGCGCACGCCCTCGGTGATCAACATACCGGCGCCGTAGACGCCGGTGGGATGGAACTGCACGAACTCCATGTCCTGCAGCGGCAAACCGGCGCGCAGCGCCATGCCACCGCCATCGCCAGTGCAGGTATGCGCCGAGGTGCAGGAGAAATAGGCGCGACCGTAGCCACCGGTCGCCAGCACCACGCCCTGCGCGCGGAACAGGTGCAATTCGCCGGTCGCCATTTCCAGCGCCAGCACGCCGCGGCAGGCACCCTCATCGTCCATGATCAGATCGAGCGCGAAGAACTCCACGAAGAACTCGGCCTGATGCGCCAGCGATTGCTGGTACAGCGTATGCAGCATGGCGTGGCCGGTGCGATCGGCGGCGGCGCAGGTGCGCTGCGCGGTGCCCTTGCCGTAGTGCGTGGTCATGCCGCCGAACGGGCGCTGGTAGATCTTGCCTTCCTCGGTGCGCGAGAACGGCAGGCCGTAATGCTCAAGCTCCAGCACCGCGGCCGGCGCCTCCTTGCACATGTACTCGATGGCGTCCTGATCGCCCAGCCAGTCCGAACCCTTGATGGTGTCGTAGAAATGGAAGCGCCAGTCGTCCTCACCCATGTTGCCCAGCGCCGCCGAGATGCCGCCCTGCGCCGCCACCGTGTGCGAGCGGGTCGGGAACACCTTGGTGATGCAGGCGGTGGAAAGGCCCTTCTGCGCCAGCCCGAAGGTGGCACGCAGACCGGCACCGCCGGCCCCAACCACCACCATGTCGTACTGGTGCTCCTTGATCTTGTAGGCGCTCATCGATTGGCACTCATCGGATACGGTTGTTCGACAGGATTGGCACGCGCACAGGCAACGGCCTTGCGATGACAGGCATCGCCGGAAATCGGGGAATGGGTCATCACGCGGAAAAGACCAGGCGACCGACGGCAACGAGGGCCGCCACCGCGGCCAGCGCGAAAACCAGGCGCACCGCGATCAGCGCAAACAACTCCAGCGCCCGCGAATGCACGTAGTCCTCGATCACCACCTGCAGACCGAGTTGCGCGTGCCACAGCAGCGCGCCGACGAAGGCCAGCAGCAAGGTGGCGTTGAGCGGCTGCGCGACGCGCGCGGCCACGGCGGCGTGGTCGGCCCCAGCCACGCCCACCGCAAAGATCAGGAACCATGGCACCAGCAGCGCCAGCGCCACCGCGCTGAGGCGTTGCGCCCACCAGTGCGCCACACCTTCCTTGGCCGAACCCAGGCCGCGCGCGCGGCCGATCGGAGTGCGAAGGCTCATGCCGCACCTCCGCTCAGGGCGACTGCCCATATGGCCGAGGTCAGCACCACGGTCAGCACCAACACCGTGTAACCGGTGCGATAGACGCTGGGGATGTCCATGGCGCGGCCGGTGTCCCACAGCAGATGCCGCAGGCCATTGAGCAGGTGGTACACCAACGCCATGCTCATCAGGAACAACACCGTCTGCCCCGGCAGCGAACCCGCCAGTGCCTGCCACTGGGCATAGGCGGCGGGGCCGGCCGCCACCGCCAGCAGCCACGCGACCAACCCCAGCGCGCCGACCGACAACGCGACGCCAGAAGCGCGGTGGGCAATCGACAGCAGCATGGTGAGCTGCCATCGATACACCTGCAGGTGCGGAGACAAGGGACGTGCGCGCATGGACATAGGGCTGAAAACCGTTGAGTGGAGGAAATGCCGCCGCTGCGAAGGCGACGACGTCAGAAATCGATACAACGACCGTTTTTTTCCCAATCGCCAAAGCGCGTCGGCTCGGGACCATCGCGTCCGCCGACTTCCGCAGGACGCTGCTCCGGGACGCGCGGCGCTTCGCCAGCGTCCGCTTGCTCGCCGGATTGGCCTATGATTTCGGGATCGAACATGACCGGACAAGAGTAGCCGCCACACCCATGTCTTTCAAGCCAAGCCCGTCGATCCGGCTGCCCCACCTCGGCGTTCTGGCGCTTTCCGGCACCGATGCCCTCGCCTTCGCCCAGGCCCAGTTCATGAACGACCTACGCCCACTGGCGGTGGGCCGCTGGCAATGGAACGGCTGGCTCAGCGCCAAGGGGCGCGTGCAAGCGCTGTTTGCGTTGCTGCGAACCGGCGAGCAGTCGCTCTATGCCATCGTCACCGGCGACGACGCCGCGCACGCGGCATTGGCGGCGGCGCTGCAGCGCTTCGTGTTTCGCACCAAGGTGACGATTGCGATCGAGCGTTCGCTGGTGGTAGCCGGTCGCTTTCGCGAGGGCGACGACGCCCCGGAACCACACCACGACCACACGCTGTCGCCGCTCGCCGATGGCGGCCACGCCTTGTGGCTCGATGGCGAACCCGCGCGCGAACTGCGGCTGAGCCGACAGCACGCGCCCGTCGATCCCGACTTCACGCGCCGCTGGCGCCTGGCCGACATCGCCCAAGGCATCCCAATTCTGGAAGGCGACCAGGTGGATGCCTGGACCCCGCACATGCTGTCGCTGCAGCGGCTCGCCGCGTTCAGCGTGAAGAAGGGCTGCTACCCCGGCCAGGAGATCGTCGCCCGTACCCATTTTCTCGGCCAGGCAAAGCGCGCACTGGCGCACGTGGCGAGCGCCGCCCCCATGCAGGCCGGCAGCGAGATCGCCTACGACGGGCGCGTCATCGGCAGCGTGGTGTGCGCCGAGCGCGGCGAACACGGCTTCGAGGGACTGGCGGTGCTGCCAGCGCCGCTGCCACCGCACGCGACGCTGGCCGGCGCGCCGCTGACGCTCACACCGCTGAGTCCCGGCACCGCAACCCCGGCCCCCACCGAGTGAGCGTTGGCTGCGAAGCCCCACGACGGCGTATATTTGCCCAGTTGGCAAGCCGAACGGGCGGCCAATGCCATCGGCGGACCGACGCTGCCGTATTCAGGACACGCTCACGGACCGTGCCCGACGCTTGGACCCATATCGCCAAGATCGGTAATGTCTCGGGCGCCGCAAGTCGGGCACAACAAGAAGCATCATCGGGAGGGGATCGATGTCTCGTCGCAAGTCGCCATGGTTGTTGCTGCTGATGCTCGCAAGCGGCGGCGCGTTCGCCGCGGACTACACGGTTTCGGTCGAGCCCAGCTATCCGGTCCAGCAGGCACAAGATGTCTACCAGCCACTGCTGGACTATCTCGGCAAGGCCACCGGCCACCGCTTCGTGCTGCAGTATCCGTCCAACTACCACTCGCTGTGGCGCGACATTCGCGCCAACACACCGATCGACTTCACTTTCGAGGAAGCGCAGTTCGTCGACTATCGCGCCCAGCGCTTCGGCTTCGAGCCGTTGGCGCGCACCGCGGAACCGACCAGCTACGCCCTGATTGCGCTGCCGGAAGTGGCCGAGCGCGGCGTGGACGCGCTGGTCGGCTATCAGGTGGTCAGCATGCCCTCGCCCAGCCTGGGTTACGCGCTGCTGATCGAGATGTACCGCAACCCGGTCAGCCAACCGGAAGTCTTGTCGACTGCAGCGAGCTGGAAGGACGGCGTGGAGATGATTTTCGCCGGCGAGGCCGATGCCTCGATGGTGCCTTCCTATATCGCGCAGTTGTATCCCAACCTGATCGAGATGCAGCGCAGCCGCGAGCTGCCTGGCCGCGCGTTTTCCGCCGCCAAGACCGTACCCGACGACGTCAAGGCTGCAGTGCGCGATGCGTTGCTCAAGCTCAACGAGGACCAGTCGCTGTACAACGTGCTCAACGAGATCGGCACCACCCGCTTCGAACCCGCCAGTGCCGACCAGTACCGCGGCAACCAGCAAACCCTGCGCGGGTTCTTCGGCTACGGCGAATAACGCTATCTGGGAGCCGGCTGGGCTTTGGATGGCCGAGCTGAAAATCCGCTCGCGCGGCTGTCCCTTTGGGGTGGACGGCGGGACCGGAAGCGGCTTTCGGTCCGCAAAGGACGCCAAGAGCGCAAAGGAGCAACAGATTGCTCGACCACAAGCGCGTCGACTCGCTTCGTCCCGTTGGGTTCTTTCGCTCTTTTTTGCGTCCTTCGCGTCCTTTGCGGACCCGGTGTTGCTCTTCCGCACCCGGGCAGCCTGTCTGACCCCCGGAGGCCGACCGGCTGCCAGCCGCGCCCTCCTGGCGAGCGCGCTGCGCTACGCCAACGCAGCGGCGGCCGTCACAATCTCCGCCTCGCCCGGCAACACCAGGAAGGCCGCGCCCGCCAGCGGCGTGTAGGTGTCGGCGCCTACCACGCGCCGCAGCGGCGTGGCACCCAACCCAGCCTCGGTGAGTGCGGTGATGACGCCCTCGCCCACCCCGGCGCTGTGGCGGCCTTCGTCCACCACCAGCACACGCCGCGCATCGCGCACGTGCGCAACGATCCATTCGGCATTGAGCGGCACCAGCCAGCGCAGATCCAGCACCCGCACCGACCAACCGTGCTTGGCGGCAATCTCGCGCGCCGCGCGCAGACTCATCGGCACGCCGTTGCCGTAGGTGACGATCACCAGATCGCCGCCATCGCCCTGCTCGGGCGCATACACGCGGCCTTCGCCCAGCGTCAGCGCCTGATCCGGCGCGGGGTATGTTGTCGACCACAGGCCATCGCCGGCCTCGTACAGATCCTTGGTCATGTACAACGCAATCGGTTCGAGGAACACGCTGACCCGGCCATCGACCTTGGCCAGCGCCGCCAGCGTGCGCAGCATCATCGCCGCGTCGTCGCCACGGCTGGCGCAGCCCACCACCAATCCGGGAATGTCGCGCAGTGCGGTGATCGAGTTGTCATTGTGGAAGTGCCCGCCGAAACCGCGCTGGTAGCCGAGGCCGGCGATGCGCACCACCATCGGATTGCGGTACTGATCGTTGGAGAAGAACTGCAACGAACACGCCTCGCCGCGAATCTGGTCGCAGGCGTTGTGGAAATACGCCAGGTACTGAATCTCCGGCAGCGGCAGCATGCCCATGTTGGCGTAGCCCTGCGCCAAGCCCAGGATCATGGTTTCGTCGAGCAGGGTGTTGAACACGCGCTTGCCGCC
>JANRIF010000298.1:0-5647 GCA_033765245.1 Lysobacteraceae bacterium | reverse complement strand
CGGGCGCGGCGGGGTGCGCGTAGGCTCTCCGCTCGCTGACAGGTTCGGGGAGGGCGTGTGATGTCGAAGGGGGATTCGTCGCGTCGGCGCGCGATGGCGGTGGCTTGGTCGGTTGCCGCGTTGGTCTATGCGATCGGCCTGTGGCTGGTGGCGCGATCGGCGGGCGGCAGTGTGGTGGAGCCGTTGTTTGTGCTGGCGGTGATGGGGTTGCTGATGCCGCTGCTGGCGTGGGCGACGACACGCGGGGTCGCGCCGGTCGATACCGTTGTGGACGCGGCGCATGCGTCGCGCAACGGGTGGGTGGCGCTTGCCTATCTGCTGGGATTTGCGGTGCTGGTGCTTGGCTTCGGACTGACTGCGCTCAACAACGCTGTACCCGATGGGCGTGCACACGAATGGGCGGTGCTCGGCCTCAAGCTGGCGACGATGGTGCTGCTGCCGGTGTGGTTGCTGTCACATGGCGGCGCACGACGGTGGTGGTCGATGCCCGGTCCACGCACGCAGAGCCACTGGCGTACCTTGCTGATCATGGGTTTGGCGCTGCTGGCTTTTCAAGCGGTGTTTGGCCGCGGGCTGTCGCAACTGCAGGCGTTGGCGCCCAGCATCACCACATTGATGTGGGCGATTCCGGCGTGTTTTGTGTGGCAGTGTCTGGAAGCCGGGCTCAACGAAGAAGTGCTGTTCCGGGTTTTTGCGCAGCAGCGATTGGCCGATTGGATGGGCGCGCCACTGGCGGCAGTGCCGCTGGCGGCGTTGGCGTTCGGTCTGGCCCACGCTCCGGGCTTGTATCTGCGCGGCGCGCATCTGCTCGAGGGTGTCGCCGAACCCACCGTAACGTGGGCAATCGGCTACTCGATCACTGTCGTTGCGCCGGCGGGCGTGTTGTTCGGTGTGTTGTGGGCGCGCACGCGCAGCCTGCCCTTGCTGGTGGTGTTGCACGGTCTCACCGACACCTTGCCGCAACTCCCCGGCTTCATCCGCACCTGGGGTTGATGGCCGGCGTCAGAGCGGCGCGAACACGCCTTCGATCTCGACGTCGAGTTCGCGCCGGCAGACGTCGCCGCGTAGGAACAGCGCCGGGGCGGCGTCGCCGAAGTGCCGGTGCAGTGCGGCTTGCGCGCGCGGCAGGTGGTCGCGATGGCGCAGGTACACCCGTAGCGCTTCGCAGCCACTGAGCGCGAAGGTGCGGCCGCTGCGCCGCGCGGCTTCGTCGAGCAGGGCGTGCAGGTTGGCGAAGGTCTCGGCGATCTGCGCTTCCAGGTCGCCGACGTGACGCGAGACGTGGCCGACGATGCTGGCGGTACCGGAGGCCAGCAGCCGCAGGCCATCATCATCGCCGGTCAGCGCGCCACGCGAGAACCCGGGCGGCACCGGGCCGAACTCGCGCGGGTACTGCCAGGCGGGGGTCTGGCGCGGGTTTTCCAGCGCCACGCCGGGGTTGCGGGTGCACAGCGCGATGACCTGCAGCACGCCGGGCTCGCCGTCGGTGCCGATGGCGGTGGCGGCGGGTGGCGGCTGGTTGAAGGCGGCATCGACGGCGCGCGCGCGGCCAACGCAAAAGCGGCGGTAGCGTTCGTCGTCGTCGGCGCCTTCGTTGATCTGCGCAAAGTAGTTCCACACCCGCAGCAGATGCGGCTGCGGCGAGCCGCGTACTGCGCGCAGCAGATGCCGGTATGCGGTCTCGGTGGCAGCGAGGATGCCGCTCTCGCGCTCGTCCACGCGCACCTGCACGGTGGCGAAGTCGCGCGATCGCGCGATCGCGACCGGTGCGTCGGCGTGGCGTTCGGGCGCGGCGTCCACGCACCAGCTTTCGGCCTCGCGCGGCCCGGCCAAGCGCGCGCAGGCGACGTCGCACACCTGTGGCATGGGGCCATCGAAACCGAAGCGCAGCAGCGCCGGAGCGGCGTCGTGCCAGCACACACGCAGACGTTCGCTCATCCGGAGCGGCTCCGGGAACGCGGTGGCAAACCGATCGCGGGGGGGCGGGAGGCAGGGCGCATGATCGAGGCGGGCGAGTATATCGCGCGCCACCGCGAAGGTCGCACCCGCCGGCGCAGAGCGCGGCATCGTTGCACCTGTGGGAGCGCGCTCGCGCGCGACGGGGGGCGGGGAGACGAGATACCTGTCGCCCCGCGAGCGGCGTCCCACAAGAGCGGGCGATGCCCCGGAGCGGCGCGCGGGCAGGCCGTTATCATGGTGGCAAAAAGGGACATTGGATTGCCATGACAGACATCGCCGCGGTTCACGACTATTTGCGCGGTCTGCAGGACCGCATCTGCGCCGCCATCGAATCCGCCGACGGCGGTGCGCGGTTCCAGGAGGATGTCTGGCAGCGCCATGAAGGCACTTCCCCATCCTTGGGCGGCGGCCACTCCCGGCATCCAGCCTCCGGTGGCACTTCCCCATCCCTGGGGGGCGGCGGGCGCTCGCGGGTGTTGAAGCAGGGCGCGGTGTTCGAGCAGGCGGGGATCGGTTTATCCGACGTGCGCGGCGCGACCCTGCCGGCGTCCGCCACCGCGCACCGGCCGGAGCTGGCGGGCGCGCCGTGGCGCGCGGTGGGGGTGTCGCTGGTGTTTCACCCGCGCAATCCCTACCTGCCCACCACCCACATGAACGTGCGCTACTTCGAGGCGCGCCCGGCCGATCGCGAACCGGTGTGGTGGTTCGGCGGCGGGTTCGACCTGACCCCGTTCTATCCGTTCGCGGAGGATGTCCGCCACTGGCACCAGGTGGCGCGCGATCTGTGCGAGCCGTTCGGCGGCGAGGCGCGTTATCTGGCGCACAAGCGCTGGTGCGACAGCTACTTCTTCCTGAAGCACCGCAACGAGACGCGCGGGGTGGGTGGGCTGTTTTTCGACGACCTCAACGAGGGCGGCTTCGACGCCTGTTTCGCCTACCAGCGCGCGGTTGGCGACGGCTTCCTCGACGCTTATCTGCCACTGGTGGCGAAGCGCAAGGACACGCCATACGGCGAGCGCGAACGGCAGTTCCAGTTGTATCGCCGCGGCCGCTATGTCGAATTCAACCTGGTCTACGACCGCGGCACCCTGTTCGGCCTGCAGTCGGGCGGACGCACCGAGAGCATCCTGATGAGCCTGCCGCCGCTGGTGCGCTGGGAATATGCATTCGCACCAGAAGCGGGCTCTGCGGAGGCCGCATTAGATGCCTATCTGCAGCCGCGAGATTGGCTGGAGCCTGGCGCATAGAAAACCCCGCAGGCCGGGGAGGCCTACGGGGTTTTGGGGAGGAGCCGAGCCTGGGGAGGGGCTCGGCTCGACGCGACTCGCCCGGGGGAGCGGGCGGCCGCGCATGACGAACGTTGCGTCCGTCGCAGGCTCTGACACAGGGTTGCGCAGGAAGTTCCACGGCTCCGGAGCCGGGTTTCTCGCCCCGGTGGCGCCGCGTGCGCGATAAACTGCGGCCATGCCTGACACCGCTTCGCCCCCCACCCGCGCCGTCGGCCAGGAGGCCCTGCGCCAACGCTTCCACCGCGTGCGCGCGGCCACCCTGGCGCTGGTGCACGGCCTCTCCGTAGAGGACGCGCAGCTCCAGTCGATGCCCGATGCCAGCCCCAGCAAATGGCATCTGGCGCACACCACCTGGTTCTTCGAGCAATTCGTGCTGATGGTGCAGGCGGGGTATCGGCCGCTGGATGCGCGCTGGCTGGTGCTGTTCAACTCGTACTACCAATCGGTCGGGCCGATGCACGCGCGGCCGCAGCGCGGGATGCTGTCGCGACCGAGCCTGGCGCAGGTGATGGATTATCGCGAGCGCATCGATGCGGCGATGGCGGCGTATCTGGAGCAGGAGCGTGATGCCGCCGCGCTGGCGGTGGTCGAGATCGGGCTGCAGCACGAACAGCAACACCAGGAGTTGATCCTCACCGACATCCAGCATGCGTTTTCGCAAAACCCGCTGGAGCCGGCCTTGCGCGAGCTGCCGTCGGCACCGCCCAGTGCCGCGCTGCCGCTGGGTTTTTGTGTTGGAGAGGAAGGCATTGTCGAGATCGGCCACGGTGGCGACGGCTTCGCCTTCGATTGCGAGACTCCGCGGCATCGCGTGTTGCTGCACCCGCACGCGCTCGCCAACCGTCCGGTCAGCAATGGCGAATTCCGCGAGTTCATCGCCGATGGCGGTTATCGGCAGCCGGCGTTGTGGTTGTCCGAGGGCTGGAACACCGTGCAGCAGCGTGGCTGGCAGCGACCGCTGTACTGGGCCGAGGACTTGCAGAGCCACTTCACCCTTGGCGGCCGGCTGGCGCTGGATCCGAACGCGCCGGTGGCGCACGTGAGCTACTTCGAGGCCGATGCGTTTGCGCGCTGGGCCGGCTGCCGGCTGCCGACCGAAGCGGAGTGGGAGCGCGCCGCGCAGCCTGAACCCGCGGCGGTCGGCAATTTCGTCGAATCCGGCTATTTGAGGCCCCTGGCCACGGCGACCGGCGACCACCGTATCGTCCGGCAACTGTTCGGCGACGTCTGGGAGTGGACCGGCAGCCCCTACGTGAGCTATCCGGGGTATCGGCCGCTGCCGGGGGCGTTGGGCGAATACAACGGCAAGTTCATGTGCGGGCAATGGGTGTTGCGCGGCGGTTCCTGCGCCACCCCGGCATCGCACATGCGCGCCAGCTATCGCAATTTCTTCTATCCGGCCGACCGCTGGCAGTTCAGCGGCCTGCGTCTGGCGAAGGACCGCTGATGCGCCCGTGCTGCGTACCCCGCGCAGTTCCTCCCACCGCTTTCGCGGTCGACGTGGCGCATGGGTTGGGCGATACGCCCAAGCACCTGCCGTCCAAGTATTTCTACGACGCCGAGGGCTCGCGCCTGTTCGAGGCGATCTGCGCGCAGCCCGAGTACTACCTCACCCGCGTCGAACTGGAATTGATGCGCGCCCAGGTCGGCGAGATCGCGGCGCGGCTGGGGTCGGGCGTGCGTCTGGTCGAGTACGGCAGCGGCGCCGGCATCAAGACGCGGTTGCTGCTGCGCCATCTGCAGGCGCCGGCGGGCTACGTGCCGGTGGAGATTTCCGCGAGCGCGCTCAATGCCAGCGTGGCGGCGATGCGCGAGGCGCTGCCGGGACTGCCGGTGCGCCCGGTGCGCGCCGATTTCACCCGTCCGCACGCGCTGCCCGACCTGCCGGTGATTTCCACCCGCACCGTGATCTACTTCCCGGGCTCCACCCTGGGCAATTTCGAGACCGACGAGGCGATCGCGCTGCTGCGGCAGATGCGCGCCGAGATGGGCGCGCCCGGCGCGGCCTTGATTGGAATCGATCTGGACAAGGACACGGCGCTGATCGAGGCGGCCTACAACGACGCCGCCGGAGTGACCGCGGCGTTTACCCTGAATCTGCTGGCCCGCATCAATCGCGAACTCGATGGCGATTTCGACCTGCGCCAATTCTGCCATCGCGCGCGCTACCACGTCGCCGCCGGTCGCATCGAGACCGACATCGTCAGCACGGTCGCGCAGCGCGTGTGCGTCAACGGCCAGGCATTCCACTTCGCCGCCGGCGAGGCGATGCGGGTGGAGGTCAGCGGCAAGTACACGCTACCGGGCCTCGCCGAGTTGGCCGCCCGTGCCGGTTTGCGGGTGAGCGCGCACTGGACCGACCGCGACGGTTGGTTCGCGCTGGTGCTGCTCGAACCGGC
>JANRIF010000341.1:0-8922 GCA_033765245.1 Lysobacteraceae bacterium | reverse complement strand
GCTCAATGCCGGCGTGCGCGCCAGACGCACCGCACCGAAGGCCCACTGGCCGATCAGCTCGGCGCCACTGAACGTGACGTCCACGGTGATGACCTGCGACGCGCCGTTCGCCAGCGTAAAGCTGGTCGGGCTGACCGTGGCAGTGACCCCGGCCGGCAGGTTCTCCACCGTCGCGGTCCAGGTGTTGGTAGCGCCGCCGTATGCGGTGACCTTGCGTTTGAACTGGCAGGAGTCGAAGCAATCGGGGTCGGTCAGCGAGGGCAGATTGAGCTTGCGCACGTCACTGCCGTCAACACTGGGATCGGCCGTGGTGAAGCTGAGGATGCCATCGGCGGGCGAGGCCGCGGTCGGCAAGTACAGACCCACCCGCACCGCCTTGCTGACGTCCACCACGCCCGCACCCTGCTCGAACGCGGTCGCCGGCGTCACGCCATCGACCTTGATGCCGGAAGGCCGCGCCGCGCCGGTCAGTGCCGAAACCACCTGATCCACCCGCACCGGGCCCTTGGCGGCCAGCGTGCCGTTGCGCGCGCCGATGATCAGCGCCGCCGCGCCGGCCACGTGCGGGGTAGCCATCGAGGTACCGGAGAGGAAGGCGAAATCGCCATCATCGGCCGGTCCCGCCGCCACGATATCGACGCCGGGGGCGGTGACGTCCGGCTTGAGGATGCCCTCGATGTCCACGCTGCCGCCCGCGTTGGGTCCGCGGCTGCTGAAGCTGGCGATGCGGTCCGCCTTGTTGGGGTCCAGCGTGCGCGCCGCAAGCGTCAACTGCCCCTTCGGCGAATTGCCCTGCGCCACCCACTGCTTGAGCGCCTGTCCGTCGGCATACTCCAGATGCGTGCTGGGAATCGAGTGGGCGTCGGCGATGATGCTGGTGCCATCGGCCTCCTGGTTGATCAGCACCATGCCGCCGCCGCCCGCGCTGCGCACATTGTTGCTCTTGGCGACGCGGGCATAGGCGCCGCGCTCGCACACCACGATCTGATTGCTGCTGAAGTGGTTTGGCCCCCACGCCGCCGGCTTGCTGAGGCCACTGAGGTTGCCGTTGGCATCAGGCAGGTCCACGTCCGGCGACCCTTCACCGCACAGCGGCACATCCGACAGCACCAGATCGAGGGTGCCGGTACCGCTGGTGCCGCTGGCGCCGATCAGCGTGCCCAACCCCGGCAGCGGCGCGACTCCGCCAGTGAGATTGAGTTGATTGGCGACCAGACGGTGATGGGTGGCCGCCGCCGCGGAAAGCACCCACGGCGCGCTGGACGGGCTATTGATGGTGCCGGGATTGGGGCCGTCGTTACCGGCCGCCGCCACCACCACGATGCCGGCATCGCGGGCTGCCTTGAATGCCAGCGCATCGGGGCCACTCCAGGGGTCCACAGCGCCGCCGCCGATCGAGTAGTTGATCACGTCGACGCCATCGGTGGTGGCCCGTTCGATCGCGTCCAGCAACCAATCGCCCTGACAATCGGCCTCCATCTCGCAGGCCTTGTAGGTGATCAGATTGGCCAGCGGCGCCACGCCCGATACGGTCACTGCGGTGGTTGCACCGCTGTCCGCGGTGAAGTTGAGAATCTGCGGATCGCCGACCGCGGTCGACGCGGTATGGCTGCCATGACCATCCACGTCCAGACCATCGTTCGGCTCGGCATCCTCCGTGCCCGTGGTGAAATCGTAGATGCCGATCAGCTTGGCGTTGCAGGTCGCGTCACCGCTGGCGCACAGGCCCAGAAAGCCCGCGCGCGGATTGGTGATCGGACCGCCCGGAAAGCTGTTGGGCGAAAACGAGGAATGGGTGGCATTGACGCCGGTATCGATCACACCGACCACCACGTTCTTGCCGCGCGAGTTGAACCCGTTCGAGCCGTTCCACACCAAGTCCGCCTTGAGCCAGAACGGGCCGGCATCCGTCAGCGGCCGGGCTTTCCAGTTCGGCAGCACTTTGCTTACGCCGGGCAGTTTCGCCATGCGCTTCGCCTCGTCCGCGCTGAGCGACACCGCCACACCGTTGAGTGCGACCTCGTAGACCGAACTGGGCGCCAGACTGCGCCCGAACTCCGCCGACGCGCGCGCCAGCCTCGCCTCGCGCTGGCTGGCGAGGTAACTGCGATACACCTGCGCTGCTGACGTATCCAGGCGCAGTTTGGCATCGCCGGTAGCGGCCGGGCTGGTGGCGCTGAAGCTGGCCTCGCCCTTGCCGCTGGGATTGCCGCCGCGGAAACTTGCCAGCGGTTCCTCATCGAACAACACGAAGTAGGTTTTCAGCGAACCGGCCGCCGCTGACCCGGCGCCCGGCCGGGACTTGGCCTCGGTGGGCGCGGCCTGAGCCAGACCCAACGCAACCGCGACTGCAACGGCGAGAAGCTGCGAAGCACACCGATTCGACATGGACAGTTACCTGCAAGGGAAAGATGATGCCGACATCCGCATGCTCGACTGGCCGCCTACCAGCGGCCCGGCATGCGGGCGGAGAGGTCAGGAACGCGATCAAAGACCCGTCCCGCGGGCGACGCCGCCACCGGCCTTGCGTCGCCTGCCCAACCCTGGGCTTGAGGCCAAGCATAATCGAAGCCCCCGCGGAATCAACGCCGGAAACCGCAACTCGTGCTTTTAGCCCCCGCACTCATCGGCATATTCGCCACCACCCGCTACCGCGTGCTGACGGGCGTGCTGCCGCTGGACCTGTACGTGGGACAGCGCAACCCGCACCTGAACGAATGCTGGCCGAGCGCGCGATCGTTTGCGCTGATCACCGCCTGCAACCCCGGCGGAAGGCCGCTCGACGCGACCGTCAACGCCGCGCGACAGCGGCAGTTGCTGACGCGCGTCGAGGCAGCCGGTCTGACGCGGCTGCCGACGATTGCCTCCGACGCCGACGGGCGCTTCGCCGAGGAGGGTTGGCTGCTGCGCGACCCCGAACCGCAATGGTTCGACGACATAGCCCGATCTTTCGGACAGATAGCCATACTGGCTTGGCGTGCCGATCAACCGGTTCGGCTGCGCTGTTACGGCGAAAACCCAGGCGTGCCACTAGTGCAAGCCGCCCACATCGATTTTGTCGGCTGACGCCCGATCGCGCGCATCAAGCCACTACACTTGCGCCAATGACCGAACTGATCCCACCCGCTTCTCTGTTCTTTTCCCTGCCCTCGCCGTTTCCGATGAAACGCGACGGCAGCCTGCTGGGCGCACGCCTGGCCTACGAAACCTGGGGCACGCTGAACGCCGCGCGCAATAACGCGGTGTTGATCCTCACCGGTCTCTCGCCCAGCGCCCATGCCGCCTCGCACCAGGGCGACCCGAGTCCCGGCTGGTGGGAGGCGATGCTTGGCCCCGGCAAGCCGATCGATACCGATCGCTGGTTCGTGATCTGCGCCAACACCCTGGGCAGTTGCAAGGGCTCCACCGGCCCGGCCTCGATCGAGCCGGCCACCGGCGAACCCTATCGCCTGCGCTTTCCGGATCTGTCGATCGAGGATATCGCCAACGCCGCGCACGCGCTGGTGCGCGGCCTGGGCATCGAGAAACTGGCCTGCCTGATCGGCAATTCGATGGGCGGCATGAGCGCCCTGGCGTACCTGCAGCAGCATCCGCACAGCACCCGCGCCCACATCAACATCTCCGGCAGCGCGCAGGCACTGCCGTTCTCGATCGCGATCCGCTCGTTGCAGCGCGAAGCCATCCGGCTCGACCCGAACTGGAACCAGGGCTGCTACGACGACGCCCACTATCCCGAGAACGGTATGCGCATGGCGCGCAAGCTGGGTGTGATCACATACCGCTCGGCAATGGAATGGCACGGCCGCTTCGGCCGCGTACGGCTCGACAGCGAGGCGCGCGAGGACGACCCGTTCGGCATGGAATTCCAGGTTGAAAGCTATCTGGAGGGCCATGCCCGTCGCTTCGTGCGGCAGTTCGATCCGAACTGCTATCTGTATTTGAGCCGTTCGATGGACTGGTTCGACCTCGGCGAATACGCACACGGCAACGTGTTGTGGGCGCTGGCCGCGCTCAAGGTCGACAAGGCGCTGGCGATCGGCGCCGAGACCGACATCCTGTTTCCACTCGAACAGCAGGAACAGATCGCCGAAGGCATGGCGGCAGGCGCGGTCGACGCCAAATTCGCAGCGCTGCCCTCGCCACAGGGGCACGATGCGTTTTTGGTCGACATCGCCCGCTTCGGGCCGGTGGTGGCGCAGTTTCTGGCGACCTTGTGACGGCGCGCTACAATCGGTACCGACATCCGCACCGGGCTGCCACATGTTGACGATGGAATTCCAAGGGCATCGCAAGCTGACCGACGCCTTCGACGCAGCCGTAGCGCTACCCGACGATGCCGCGGTTGCGGACGCGCTGCGGCGGGCCATGTGCGGACTGATTCGCGATCCGGAAGTGCGGCTGCCCGCCTGTGTGCTGCAACCGGTCACCGAACACTACGCACGCCGCGAGCTGTATCGCTGCGAGTTGCGCGGCTACAGCGTGATTGCGATGACCTGGGGCCCCGGCCAAGGCACGCCGATCCACGACCACGCCGGCATGTGGTGCGTCGAGGGCGTATGGCACGGGCAACTGGAAATCACCCAGTACGAGTTCGTTGGCGAACAGCCCGAAGGCTGCACCTTCAAGCCAGCGGGCACCATCAACGCCGGCTTTGGCTCGGCCGGCAGCCTGATCCCGCCGTACGAGTACCACACCATCCGCAACCCCAGCGCCGACACGCTGGCGGTATCGCTGCACGTGTACAAGGGCGAGATGCGCAGTTGCTGCGTGTTCCATCCCATCGCCGGGCAACTGTACCGACGCGCCACCCGCGAGCTGGGCTTGGACCAGGCGCGTTGCTGAGGTTGTGCGCATCCGGTGACGGAAGGCGGGACTCGGAGAAGCCGGGACTGGGGACCGGGGACTGGGGACTCGGAAAGGCCACTGCCGAAGCGCGGTAGGCTGGTGGTGAGCGCAGCGACCGAGCGCAGCGAAGGCGGCTGCTCCTGCGCATCCATGCGCCCGCAGCACTTGCACATCCATGTGCTACGTAGCCGGCGCAGCCGGCGCTGTCGCGAAGCGACCGAACCCCAGCGACGCGGCACGGAGCTTGATGCTGGGGTTCGCTGCGCTCACCGCCAGCCTACATCAGAAGCAGAAGCTCGCAAGATTGTAGTCCCGAGTCCCGAACCGCAACGACACGAGCATTGCGCAACCCCCGACCCGCACCGCTATAATGGGCGTTCGCTGCCGGCGTGGCGGAATTGGTAGACGCGACGGACTCAAAATCCGTTTGTGGTGACACAGTGTGGGTTCGAGTCCCACCGCCGGCACCAGCACTGCGATTGGCGCACGGTTCGAAACCGATCCCGCGTTCGATTTGCCGCAGTTCAGGTCCGTTCGTCCTGATGTGCACGCGAACTCGCTCCGCTGCGGAACCCGTTGCCCGACAATGCGGTCCGATCCGTGCCGGCAAGTTCATCATTCCCCGCGCCTACCTGCCGCATCATCGACACGATCCTCGGACACTTTCGGAATTGCCATGAAGTTCTCCCCTGTTGCGTTTGCCGCGTCGCTGCTGTTGTCGTGGTCGGCACTGGCGCAGATGCCGGTCGCACCCTCGCTTCCCGAAGGCTACGAGGAGCCGGTCAACGACGTCGCGATCAACGACCCGTGGCAGAACTACAACCGTTCGATGCACAAATTCAACAACAAGGTCGACCGCTACGTCGCCAAGCCGCTCGCCAAGGGTTACAACAAGGCGATGCCGAAGCCGCTCCGGATCGGCGTGCGCAATTTCTTCGTCAATCTGTTCCAGCCGCTGAGCGCGGCGCACCTGCTGCTGCAAGGGCGCCCGGGCGCGTCGGCTGCTGCGCTCGGCCGCTTCGCGATGAATGCCACGCTCGGTCTCGGCGGCCTGCTCGACCCCGCCACCGATGCCGGCATCCCGTTGCGTCGGGAGGATCTCGGCCAGACCATGGCGGTATGGGGCTGGGACGATTCACGCTACTTCGAGCTGCCGTTCCTTGGCGCCAGCACGGTACGCGATGCGTTCGGATTCGCCGGCGATTTCCAGGTGTCGCCGTTCAACTACGTCGAGACGCCGGAACGCTACTACGGGCTCGGCCTGTATCTGGTGGACGTGCGCGCCGGCGCGCTGGCGGGCGAGAAGCTGGTGCGCGGCGGCGAAGGCGACGACTACACACTGATCCGCGACGCCTACCTGCAGGCGCGCGACTTCCAGATTCACGACCGCACCGCACGCGACGAACTGCCGGACTATCTGCAGGACGACGACAGCCTGGACGAGGGGCACTGATCCATGGCGGAGCAGTTGGGGGCCGCTGCGCGTCGCGCCGATGCGCCGCCGGACGTGGCGTTCGACGGGGTCCGTATCGAACGCGGCGGCCAGGTCATCCTCGACAACATTTCCTGCGTGCTGCCCAAGGGTTCGGTCACCGCGATCCTCGGCCCCAGCGGCGCCGGCAAATCCACGTTGCTGCACGCCATCACCGGCGAGTTGCCGCTGGCGCAGGGCCGCATCGACGTACTGGGCGCGCCGCTGCCGCGCTCGCGTGCGGGCCTGCTGGGCCTGCGCCGCTGCATCGGCGTGCTGTTGCAAGGCAACGGCCTGCTGTCCGACCTCACCGCCGGCGAGAACATCGCCCTGCCGCTGCGCACCCATACCCGGCTCAGCGCGGCGGTGATCCGGCGCGTGGTCGAACTCAAGCTCAACGCGGTAGGGCTGCGCTCGGCCATCGACCTGTATCCGCGCGAACTGTCCGGCGGCATGGCGCGCCGGGTGGCGCTGGCGCGCGCGCTGGCGCTCGATCCGCCGGTGATGTTGTACGACGAGCCGCTGACCGGCCTCGATCCGATTTCGATCGGCGTGATCGTGGCGCTGATCGGGCGCCTCAACAAGACCCTCGGCATCACCAGCGTGCTGGTCACCCATCACGTGCACGAATCGCTGTCGATCGCCGACAACGTGCTGGTGATCGCCAACCATGGCCTTGCCTTCCAGGGCACACCAGCGCAGTTGCACGCCTCCACCGACCCGCTGCTGCAGCAGTTCCTGCGCGGCGAGCCGGACGGCCCGATCCCCTTCGATGCCGGGCGCCGCCCGCTGGCGGCGGAAGTCTGACATGAGCGAAATCCTCGCCTCATTCGGCCGTACCGGCCTGTTCCTGATCGCGATCATTCGGGCCAGCGGCCCGCGCCGCGATTTCCTGACCGACCTGATTGCGCAGATCTATTCGGTGGCGGTGCGCTCGCTGCCGATCATCGCGGTGGGCGGCGCTTTCGTCGGCCTGGTGATGACCCTGCAGGGCTATCGCACCCTGGCGATCTTCGGCGCCACCAATTCGCTCGGCACCCTGCTCGGGCTGTCGCTGTACCGCGAACTCGGGCCGGTGCTGACCGCACTGCTGTTCATCGGCCGCGCCGGCTCGTCGATGGCGGCCGAACTGGGGCTGATGAAAGCCACCGACCAGATCGCCTCGCTGTCGCTGATGGCGATCGATCCGATCGCCAAGACCGTGGTGCCGCGCTTCTGGGCGGCTATCATCGGCATGCCGCTGCTGTGCGCGGTGTTCTGCAGCTTCGCCATCGTCGCCGGATACCTCGAGGCGGTGTACGTGCTGGGGCTGGATTCCGGCTATTTCTGGGCGGCGCTGAAAGACAGCGTCGACCTCATGGACGATTTCGTGATCGCATTCGTCAAGTGCGCGGTATTCGGCCTGATCGGCGCGTTGATGGCCACCTACACCGGATTCAACGCCGAACCCACCATCGAAGGCACCTCCGTCGCCACCACCCATGCCGTCGTCAATGGCTCGCTGCTGGTGCTGGTGTTCAACTTCATCCTTAGTGCGATCCTCTTCCAATGAGCACATCCAAAGCACGTCTGGACATTGCGGTAGGCTTGTTCCTGCTGCTCGGCTTCGCCACCCTCATGCTGCTGGCTGTAGCATCCACCAACGGCCGGCTGCCGATGAAGGCGGACGACATCTACCAGGTGACCGCCCGCTTCAGCAACATCGGCGAATTGCGCGTGCGCGCGCCGGTCAAGATCGGCGGCGTCAGCATCGGCGAGATCGCCAGCGTCGATCTCGACCCCCAAACCTTCGAAGCGGTGGTGACGCTGGATATCCGCCGCAGCGCCGGCGACATTCCGGCCGACAGCTCAGCCGGCATCTTCACTGCTGGCCTGCTGGGCGATCGCTACATCGGCATCACCCCCGGCGGCGATGTCGAGTCGCTGGCGCAAGGCGACGAGATTCTGCTGACGCAGTCGGCAGTCGTGCTGGAGCAACTGATTTCCAAGTTCATGTTCGGCAGCGCCGACAAGAACGAAAACACCGAGGAAGAAACCCCATGAGCCGTCTCCACCGCATCGTATTGGCCTCGGCCCTGCTGCTCGGAACGTTGGCACCGGCCGGCGCCGCCGAAGGCACCGCATCCGAAGTCGTGCAGCGCACTTCGGAACACATCCTCAGCCAGATCAAGGAACGCCGCGCCGAGTTCAAGGCCGACGAGAACGTGCTGCAGCGCTTCGTCCATGACGAAATGGACAAGGTGCTGGACCAGCCCTACACCGCACGCCTGGTACTGGGCCTGCACGCGCGCAGCGCCACCCCCGAACAGATCGATGCCTTCGGCACCGCACTGTCGGACAACCTGACCCGTCGCTACGCCAGGGCCCTGCTGGAAGTGGACGGCAAGACCCACGTGAAGGTGCTCGGCCAGACCTCCCTGCGCGGCGGCAAGATCATCCGCGCCAAGACCGAGATTTCGCGCGCCGCCGGCGCGCCGATCGCGGTCGACTACCTGATGCGCGACCTCAATGGCGAGTGGCGCGCGTTCGATGTAATCGTCGAAGGCATTTCCTACGTACAGACCTTCCGCAGCCAGTTCGACCCGCTGATCCGCGAGAAGGGGCTG
>JANRIF010000264.1:0-2292 GCA_033765245.1 Lysobacteraceae bacterium | reverse complement strand
CTGCAGGAAGGCCAGAAGGTCAGCTTCAAGCTGGTGCAGGGTCAGAAGGGGCTGCAGGCGGATGAGGTGCAGGCGCTGTAGTTCGCGCTGCGCTGAGAGTGTCGAGAAGGCCCCGGCTGAGTCCGGGGCTTTTTCGTTGGTGGTGACCTCGGCGTGTGCCGCTCAGATCAGCTCAGCGCGGCGACGCGGATCGGCAGGCCATTGAGGGCGGCGTTGCCGGACGGGGCGTCGAGTGCGGTGGGGTCGCTGAGGTCGTTGTAGCTGGGGCCGGTTACGCTGCTGGCGAGGCGTTGGCGGGTGCGTTCGCGCGCGTGGCCGAAGCCGTGCGGCAGGCAGGCGACGCCGGGCATTACGGTATCGCTGGACAGCACTTCGACTTCGATGCTGCCCACCGCGGAATCCACCCGCACGCGCGCGCCGTCGCCGATACCGCGTGCGGCGAGGTCGTCGGGGTGCATGTGCAACTGATGGCGCGGCTTGCCCTTGATCAGGCGCGGCGCGTTGTGCATCCACGAGTTGTTGTTGCGCGGATCGCGGCGGCCGATCAGGCGCAGGCCGGCGTCCGGTGGCGTCGCCATTTCGGCGCCAAGACGCGGCAGGTCGGCCAGCAGCAGTTCCGGCGCGCACTGGATGTTGCGATCTGTGGTTTCGATGCGATCGAGCAAGCACGGCCGCAACGGGCCGAGATCGAGTCCGTGCGGGGCAGCTTCCAGTGCGGCGAGGTCGAGGCCGCTGTTGCCGCGTGCCAGACCCATCGCGATCAACTGGCGCGGCTCGGGCAGCGGCGTGAATGGTCGGTTGCTGGCCCGCGCGAATGCGGCGCCAAGGCCGTTGAAGATCTGCCAGTCGCCGCGTTCGTCGCTGCGTTGCGCGCGCAGCGGTGTGCTCAGCCGCGCCACGCGGCGCACCGCGAAGGCGTTGAAGATCAGATCGTAGTGCGTCTGTGTGAGCGGCGAGGCCGGCGGCAGGATCAGGTCGGCGAAGCGGGTGGTTTCGTTGATCGCGATGTCGACCGCGATCATGAAGTCGAGCCCGCCCAGCGCGCGTTCGAGGCGGCGGCCGTCCGGCGTCGACAGCACCGGGTTGCCGGCGCTGGTGATCAGCGCGCGGATCTGGCCGGCGCCGGCGGTGTCGATTTCCTCGGCCAGTACGGCCACTGGCAATTCGCCGGCGAATTCGGGCAGGCCGCGCACGCGGCTGCGCCAGCGGGCGTAATGGCCGGCGCCGGTGCCGGGCCCGGTGATCGGCATCGCGGCATCGTTGGGCAGGCTGCCGCCGACGCGGTCGAGGTTGCCGGTGTACAGGTTGAGCAACTGGATCAGCCACTGGCACAGCGAACCGTAGCGTTGCGTGGACAGGCCCATGCGTCCGTACACGGCGGCGCGGGGTGCACGGTACAGCTCGGCGGCGATGCGCGCGATGTCGGTGGCGGCGATGCCGGTGTGTTCGCTGACATGTTGCATCGGCAGTGCGTTGATGGCCGCGAGCGCCTGCTCCAGACCGTTCACGCGGCCATGCAGGTGCTCGCCTCGCGCGGGACCGAGTTGTTGCAGTTGCTGCAGCAGCGCCGCCAGCAACATGGCATCGGTACCGGGGCGGATGAACAGGTGCTCGTTGGCGAGCTGTGCGGTCTCGGTGCGGCGTGGGTCGATCACCACCAGGCGTCCGCGCTGGCTCAGTGCCTTGAGGCGCTTTGGCATGCCGGGCGCGGTCATCAGGCTGCCGTTCGACGCCACCGGGTTGGCGCCCAGCATCAGCAGATAATCGGTGTGGTCAATGTCGGGGATCGGCAGCAGGAACTGGTGGCCGTACATGGCCCAGTTCACCAGTTGATGCGGCCACTGGTCCACCGAGGACGCGGAAAACACGTTCGGTGATTTCAGCAGCCGCAGCAGCGCCGGGGCGTAGGCGATGGAGCCGAAGTGGTGGACGTTGGGGTTGCCCAGATAGGCGCCGATGGCGGCATTGCCGTGTTCGTTGGCAATCGCGGCGAGGCGTTCGCCGGCAAGCGCAAACGCCTCGTCCCAGCCGATCGGTTGCCATTCGCTGCCGACCCGCCGCAACGGCTGCGTCACCCGGTCAGGGTCGCTTTCCAGGTCGAGCAGGGCGTTGCCCTTCGGGCAGATGTGGCCCTGGCTGAAGGGGTCGGCGGCGTCGCCGCGGATCGCCACCAGATTTTCGCCCTGGTACTGCAACTCCAGGCCGCAGATGGCCTCGCACAAGGGGCAGGCGCGGAAACGCGAGACGCGCGACATGGGGGCTCCGGATTGGCGATGCAACGATGGCGTGGTC
>JANRIF010000226.1:0-8923 GCA_033765245.1 Lysobacteraceae bacterium | reverse complement strand
GTCTCCACTCTCGGCCGGAATTTCACCCAGGTGGTGTTCGCCTTCAAGGTCACTCCCGCGCTGGTGCTGGGCGGGCTGGTGATCGCGCTGGCGATCGGCACCATCGGCGGCCTGCTGCCGGCGGTGCGGGCGGCACGGCTGTCGGTGACGACGGCGCTGCGTACCAGTTGAACCCGATTCGCGCGTGCCGCGCACGGCACCTCAAGGACCTCGTGTGACATCCGCCCAAGTCGTCGATCGCCGTGGCCTCGCCGCGGCGCTGTTTGCATTCCTGCTGTGGGGCTTGTTTCCGCTCTACTGGGCCCTGCTCAAGACCGTGCCGGCACTGGAGATCATCTCGCACCGCGTGGTGTGGTGCGGCCTGTTCGTGGTGGCGTATCTGCTGTGGCGCGACGGCAGCGGCTGGCTGCGCGCGTCACTGCGCGGGCGCCGGGTGCTGCCGACGCTGATGCTCAGCAGCGCGCTGATCAGCGTCAATTGGGGCCTGTACATCTGGGCGGTGACGCATGGCCGCGTGGTCGATGCCAGCCTCGGCTACTTCATCAATCCACTGGTGAACGTGATGATCGGGGTGATGCTGCTGGGCGAGCGCCTGAACCGTGCGCAGTGGCTGGCGGTGGCGATTGCCGCGCTTGGCGTGCTGTGGCTGACCGTGCAACTGGGCGCGCCGCCGTGGATCGCGCTGAGCCTGGCCTTCAGCTTCGCCTTCTACGGCTTGCTGCGCAAACAGGTGGCGGTGGAGTCGGTGCCGGGGCTGGGCATCGAAAGCCTGCTGCTGAGCGCGCCGGCGCTGGCGTACCTATTGTGGTCGGAGTGGGGCGGTCGTGCGCATTTCGGCCATCAGGCGCTCTCGCTCGACCTGTTGCTGATCGTCGGCGGCGCGCTTACCGCGCTGCCCCTGATCGGCTTCGCCTACGGCGCGCGACGCATCCCGTATTCGCTGGTCGGCATCCTGCAGTACCTCGCTCCTACCCTGCAGTTGCTGGCCGGCGTGCTGGTGCTGGGTGAATCCTTCAGCGCCACCCAGGCGATCGGCTTCGGTTGCATCTGGCTGGCACTGGCGCTCTATGCCGGCGATGGCTGGCGCACCTTGCGGCGTTACAACCAACCGCCGGCGCCGCAGTCCACCGTATCGGACTGATCGGCGCGCCTCCTTGAGCCTATTGCTGTCCGGCCCAATGCGGGCTAGCCGGGAGTGAACACCACCGCATCCCCGTCGAACACGAACGCGCCCGCACCGAGCTCGCGCGAAACCTCGTAGCGGTGCTCGTGGATCGTCACTACCACGCCGGGATGGCAGTGCTGACGCACGATCACGCGCGCGCCGGCCTGTTCCTTCAGCGCCGCCACCAGTATCTCGCGCTCGCTTTCGCGCTGCGCGATGCGCGTCAACGCCTGCGTCCGCGTGGCTACGATCTTGGGCATCAGCGCCTCCAGCTTGTCCGGCGTCTGCGCGCGCAGACGCTGCTCCAACTGCTGCAGTTGCATCACCTCGCTCCGGCACGTCGCCAGATCGCTGTCGATCTCTTCCAGTTGCACCCGCGTCTCGCTGGAATGGCCGACCGACAGATGGGTGCGCACGTACGACGGCGCGCCCAGCACCGCGGCGTCGATGGTGTTTTGCGCGCGCGTGATGCCGCCCATCACGGTGCCGCGCGCGCTGCCCGGGCTCCCCACCAGCACGTTGCCATTGGCGGACAGCTCGCTGTTGATGGCGCTGGTCGCCACATGGATGTCGCCGTTGGCCAGCAGCACCGCGCCCTCGACAAACGCCACACTGATATCGCGCGGCGAATGGATGCGGCTTTCGCGCCCGCGCACGCCGCCCTTGACGGTCACGCGGCCGCCCGCGCGCAGCGCCGCGTCTTCGATGTTGCGTTCGACGATCACGTCCTTGCTGCATTCGAGCACGTAACCGGCGGTGACGTGGCCATGCACATGCACCGGCTGGTCGCTGCGCACGTTGCCGGTGCTTTGGTCGAGATCGCCCTGGATCACCAGCAGCTCGGACACCGACAACCGCAAACCGTCGATGATCAGCGCGCCGTCGCGTTGCGCCACCAGCTTGCCGCGCTCATCGCGTTCCAGGCCGTCCAGCTCCACCGCAAGCGTCTTTACCGGCGCCGCCGCGAGCGGATCGCCCCGCACCGACACACCATCGACGCCGGGCTTGGCGGCGATCAGATAGCCGATCGCCTCGCCGGCATGCACGTTCCACGGATAGTCGCGCTCGCGAAAATCGATGCGTCCGTTCGACAGCAGTTGTCCAGCCACGCTGTCCTTGTGATTGATCACCAGATGCGCGTCCTTGCCCGGCGCCGGCGCGGTACCGCGCGCCACCGGCACGTCGGCGACCATGCCCGACGCGGCGTTGGCGGCGCTTGCCAGCGTGCTGACGATCGTCGCACTGTCGATTCCGGCGACGACGCCCTGTTGCGCCAGTGCCGCGGTGATGGCGTCGACGTCGAGGGCAGCGCCGTCGGCGGATCGCGCAAAGACGTCCATGTGCGCTTCCATCGCATCCGGGCTCACCCGCACACGCGGATCGACGCTCAGCACGCGCCCATCGAACTCCGCCACACCCAACCAGGCGCTGGCAAAGTGTTCGCCGTCCTCGGCCAGCGTCACTGCCACGCCCGGGCCCGGCAGCACCGCGACGCGCTGCCCGGGCCGTGCGTTCAGTCGCTTGCCGAGCACGCTGAATCCGGGCTCGCCTGCGCCGGCCGGCACCAACCACGCCAACGGATCGCCGGCTCGCACCACGCGGGCCGAGGCCGCCTCGGCGGCGACGTCGAGCTGCCATTGCAACGCGCCGTCGGCTCCGGCCTGCGCCGGCTCGCCGCGGGCGACGCCGTAGTCGAATCCGGTAGCGGTGGCGACATCGTCGGCTTCAGCCGCCGGCAACTCGCCCGCCATGCAGGCGGCGAGCAACGCGTCGATGCGCCGGGCGTCGATGCCGTGCGTGACTTTCTTGTCGGCCAGCACCGCCAACACGTCGGCGGCGCTCGGCACCGCGCCAGCGACCAATCCGCACAGATAGGCCGCCATCTGATCGCCCGATACGCGGATGCGGAACTCGCCGCTCACGTTGCATGCCTCTCGAAACACGAGCACTGACGGCTCGCAACATGTCGCGTCGCACTCGTTGCGCAGCGCATCGCGACGGCGGTCATGCACGTTCCTGAAAGGGATGCCCGGTTCGATTGTAGGGCGATGCCGTGCATGGCGCATCGAAAGTGGCGACATCGGGCGCGGCGGTTTCGCCGCCTGGTGCGATCCGACACACTTTGCGGATTCGATTGCGTGTGGAGCGTGGATGCGTGCTTCGATTCTCTGCGCTGCGATCGCCGTTCGCCGCGCCGCCTCAACTACCCTTGGCGCGCGCCAGCGTGATGATGACCACGCCAAGCAGGATCACCACCATCGCGCCCAGCGCGTGCGGATCGAGGGATTCGCCGAGGAACAGCACACCCAGCAGCACCGCCACCGGCGGGTTGACGTAGGCGTAGCTGGTGGCCAGGGCGGGGCGCACGTGTTCGAGCAACCACAGGTAGGCGCTGAAGGCGACGATCGAGCCGAACACGGCGAGATAGGCTACCGCCAGTGTCGGTTGCAGCGCCGGCCATGCCGACAGGCGCTCGCCGAGCCCTGCCGCCAGCAGCAGCATCAACACACCGCCGCACAGCATCTGCGCGCCTGCATTGATGAAGGGCGCCGGCAAATCGCGCCCGCGGCTCCACACCGAGCCATAGGCCCAGGCGATCGGCGCGGCGATCAGCGCCAACATGCCCTGGGTGCTGGCACGCAGCTCGCTGCCGGCGTTGAGCCATAGCACGCCGACAAAGCCCACGCACAGCCCCAGCCATTCGCCGCGACTGGGATGATGACCGCGCAACCAGCCGAATACGCCGGCCCACAACGGCATCGAGGCGATCGCAATGGCCGCCACTCCCGACGACACCTCCTGCTCGGCCACGTTCACCAGGCCGTTGCCGAGCACCAGCAGCATGCCGCCCATCACCAGCGCGTTGCGCCATTGCGCGCCCGACGGCCACGCCTGCGCGTTGGCGCGGCCAAGCGCGAACATCACCATCGCGGCAGCGACGAAACGCAACCCGCCCATCAGGAACGGCGGAAAACCGGTCAAGCCGATCGCGATCGCGAGATAGGTCGAACCCCAGATCAGGTAGACCGTGATCAGCGCCAGCGCCACCAACGTAGGAGACGCAGCCGGTTGGGCAGCGCGCATAGAACGACATCCAGGAAAGTGAAGTGCGCCAGTTTACGGCCGCGAGGTTGCGGCCGGTGGGCGCGGCAATGACGGATTGTGGCGATTTGCGGGCGGCGGTGCGCGAGGCATGGATGCCGGAGCGCGCCAAGACGCGGCGACCGCCGCGCCAGGACATTGCCCGCGTGGGCGCGAAGCGCCCAAACGTTTCCCGCACGGCGCGTCGCGCGAAAACCAGGAAGTCCGGTTGGCCAAATCGCCGAGGCTTTCGCGCAGTACTACACCATCGCGGCGGTTGACGGCAGTCCCGGCAGGCGGGTGATTCTCTTGCGAGCTCTCACTCCACCCAATGCCCACGCGCCACGGTCGGATGCACCGAGGCGGCAAGCTTCTCGTCGTGGCCGAGCAGGTCGATGGCGTCCACCAGGATCGCGGCGGATTCCTTGACCAGGGCGTCGGGGCGCTCCTCGCGCGCCTTCTCCTCGGCCACCTGCCGGGCGACGTCGCGTTCGTCGGCTTGCAGCCCGTCGTCACTGCCCGCGAGTTCCGGAGCATCGAGGCCGGCGGCCTTGCGTTCGGCATCGCGCTGCTTGCGCTGCGCCTCCAGCTTGTCGCGCTCGGCGCGGCGCTCGACGTCGTTGAGCGACACTTCCTTGCGCTCGCGCTGCTCGTGATAGTCGGCCACGTCCTTGGTCCACCAGCCGAATTCCCGGTCGTTGGCGACGCGCTCGCTGTGCAGCTTGGCCAACTGCGGCAGCATCGGCGCGAAGTTGCCCAGCAGGGTGTGCGGCGCCGGCGCGATGTGGGTCCACTTCAGCGCGTTGGGGTAGGTGCTCTCGCCGTACTCGCTGGCGTCCAGCGACACCGGGAACGCGATGTCGGGCACCACGCCCTTGAGCTGGGTGGTGCCGCCGTCGATGCGGAAGAACTGCGCCACGGTCAGCTTGACCTGACCAAAGCGCGGCTTCTCGCTGGGCGGCCAGCGGTCGAGATCGATCAGGTTCTGCACGGTACCCTTGCCGAAGGTGGTCTCGCCGATGATCAGGCCGCGGCCATAGTCCTGGATCGCGGCCGCGAATATCTCCGAAGCCGAAGCCGAGGCGCGGTTTACCAGCACCGCCAGCGGACCGGTCCAGGCCACGCCGGCATCGGTGTCGGCCTCCACGCTGACCCGGCCGGCGGCCTCGCGCACCTGCACCACCGGGCCGGTATCGATGAACAGCCCGGTGAGTTCGATCGCCTCGGTCAGCGAACCGCCGCCGTTGTTGCGCAGATCGATCACCACGCCATCGACCTTTTCCTGCTTGAGTTCGCCCAGCAGTCGCGCCACGTCGCGTGTGGCCGAGGTGTAGTCGGCCTCGTTGCGGCGACGCGCTTCGAAATCGAGGTAGAAGGTAGGCAGGGTGATCACGCCGACGCGGCGCTTGCCCTGGGCGTCGTCGACGTCGATGATCGAGCGCTTGGCGGTCTGCTCTTCCAGCTTGACCTTCTGCCGCACGATGTCGACCGTTGTGTGCGCGCCGTCGTCGCCGGCCGCCGCCGGCAGCACGTCCAGCCGTACCAGGCTGTCCTTGGGGCCGCGGATCAGGTCGACCACGTCGTCGACGCGCCAACCCACCACGTCCACCATGTTGCTGTCGCGGCCTTGGCCGACCGCGGTGATGCGATCGCCCGGCTGCAGCTTGCCGGTGGACGCCGCCGGCCCGCCCGGCACGATCGAGCGGATCACCACGTATTCGTCCTGCCGCTGCAGTACCGCACCAATGCCTTCCAGCGACAGCCGCATCGAGATGTTGAAGTTCTCGGTGGTGCGCGGATTCATGTAGTCGGTATGCGGCTCGATCGAGGTGGCATAGGTGTCCAGGAAGGTCTGGAATACGTCCTCGCCATCGATCTGGCGCACCCGCGATTCGAGATTGGCATAGCGCTTGTCGAGCGTGGAGGCGATCGCGTCGGGCTTCTTGTTGGCCAGCCGCAAGCGCAGCACGTCGTTCTTGACGTACTTGCGCCACACCGCATTCAACTCGGCGCCGTCCTTCGCCCAGGATGCGTCCTCGCGGTCGTAGCGATAGGTTTCCTTGGTGCTGAAGTCGAAATCCTGCTTGAGCAGACGGCGCGCGAACGCGGTGCGCTCGCTCACCCGCTGCAGATACACGTTGAAGATGTCGAACGCCGGTTGCAGCTTGCCGTCGCGGATGGCGTCGTCGAGCTGGTCGCGATAGCTGGCGAAACCGTCGAGATCGGCCTGGGTGAAGAACAACTTCTGGTTGTCCAGCGCCTTGAGGTAGGAATCGAAGATCTCGGCGGACAGCGCATCGTCCAGCGGCCGCGGCTTGTAGTGGTAGCGGCTGTCGCTGAGCAGGCCGTACACCCGCTGCGCCGCCAACGCCTGATCCGCGGTGGGCACGCGCGCCACCGAGTCGCTGGCTGCCGGAGCAGCAGCAGCCGTCGGCAGGCTGACGACCAGCACCAACAGGGCCAGCCAAAGGGTGTCACGAATGCGCTTGAACATGCGGTTTCCTCGCCCCGACCAGGGGGCTGCCATTGCCACAGTGTGCCTGATTGCCGGCGGCCAGCGTGTGCCATAGGTCGCAGCCGCTGCGGCCTGTGACCCGGCAAGGCCGCGCGAGTTCGCCGGCTGACTCCAACTATGCCGCAATCGTCCGCCGCAATCCGATGCGCAGCCTGAACGCGCGCTGGTTAAGCCGACGTAAACCCCGCCTGCGCCGCCATCCGGTCGGCATGGTAGGACGAGCGCACCATCGGCCCGGACGCGACATGGGTGAAACCCAGCGCATAGCCCATGGCTTCGAGCGCCTTGAATTCCTCGGGCGTCCAATAGCGCAGTACCGGGTGATGGTGCGGCGTGGGTTGCAGGTACTGGCCGATGGTGACCATGTCGACCCGATGCGCGCGCAGGTCGCGCAGGGTCTGCGCCACCTGTTCGAAGGTTTCGCCCAGGCCAAGCATGATGCCGCTCTTGGTGGGGATGTCCGGGTGTTGCGTCTTGAACTGCGCCAGCAGCGTCAACGACCACTGGTAATCGGCGCCGGGGCGCACGTTCGGGTACAGGTCGGGCACGGTTTCCAGATTGTGGTTGAACACGTCCGGAGGCGCCGTGGCGAGGATCTCCAGCGCCCGCTCCATGCGCCCCTTGCCGCGAAAATCCGGGGTCAGGATTTCGATCTTCAGCGCTGGCGACAGCGCCCGTGTCTCGCGGATGCAATCGGCGAAATGCTGGGCGCCGCCATCGCGCAGATCGTCGCGATCCACCGAGGTGATGACCACGTAGCGAAGACGCATGTCGGCGATGGTGCGCGCCAGCGAAGCCGGCTCATCGGCATCCGGCGGCTTGGGCCGGCCGTGCGCCACGTCGCAGAAGCTGCAGCGGCGCGTGCATACCTCGCCCAGGATCATGAAAGTGGCGGTGCCGTGCGAGAAGCACTCGTGGATGTTCGGGCAACTGGCTTCCTCACACACCGTCACCAACCGGTTCTCGCGCAGCTTGGCCTTGAGGCTCTGCACTGCATTGCCCGACGGCAGGCGCACGCGAATCCAGCTCGGCTTGCGCAGCACCGGCGCATCGGCGTCGAACCGCACCGGACTGCGCGCGATCTTGTCCTCGCCGAGCTGCTTGCGTCCCGGTTCCAGCGTAGCGGGCGCCTGGCTCAGCACCTGGAGCGGGATCGATTTGCTGGTGGGGGTGTCGGACATGGCGGGCTCGGAACGCGCGCGCGGCGCGGGGGAGATTCAGCGGCCGGCGCGGTCGGACACAGCTTGCGGTGCCGCGCCACGGCTAGCGAAGGCGTGCAGTTTAGCGATAACGGCTTGGCGCGGCCACACGAGCCCGAAAGTCATGGGGACGGCCGTTGGAGCGCTCTCGCCAGGAATCAGCGGGTGCCCGTACCCTCAAACCCTGCCTCGCCCTCCACCACGGATCACGCCACCTGCAGGGGTTTTACCCGTGGCTGTTTCCGCTGTTCGGCCTGCGCCAGCTCGTAGTTGGTTTGCAACGTCATCCAGAACCACGAGGAGCTCACTCCTGCGCACTCCAGGCGGATCGCCAAATCCGGACTGATGCCTGCCCTGCCGTTGATAACGCGCGACAAGGTGGTGCGCGACATCCCGAGCCGCTGGGCGGCATCGGTTACTTCGATTCCCAGCGGAGCCAGCACGTCTTCGCGCAGTAGCTCGCCCGGATGTGGGTGGTTCTTCATCATGGGAGGATATCCTCAAGTCAAAGCCGTGCCGAGAACACGCTCACCGGGACACTTCGTCGCCCCACTCCGCCACCAACCGCAAATTCCTCGATAACGCCTCGATCAATACCGGTTTCACCGCATCCAGGCTCGACGGGCCGCCCAGATCGCTCATCGAGGTGACCTGCAAGCCCTGGTAACCACAGGGGTTGATGCGGTGGAAGGGTTCGAGGTCCATGGCGATGTTGAAGGCGAGTCCGTGGAAGCTGCAGCCGCGGCGTACGCGCAGGCCGAGTGCGGCGACCTTGGCGCCGGCTACGTACACGCCGGGGGCGCCGTCGCGGCGTTCGCCGAGGATGTTCCATTCGCCCAGTACGTCGATGATGGATTGCTCGATGCGATCGACCAGTTCGCGCACGCCGATCTTGGCGCGGCGCAGGTCCACCAGTGGGTAGGCGACGATCTGGCCGGGTCCGTGATAAGTGACCTGGCCGCC
>JANRIF010000209.1:0-8249 GCA_033765245.1 Lysobacteraceae bacterium | reverse complement strand
CCACGCAAAACCCGAGAGCCCCCATGACCCAACGCGAATCCACCCCACCATGCCACAGCCCCATCATCGCCTTCATCGGCGGCGGCAACATGGCGCGCAGCCTGATTGGCGGGTTGCTGGCGCGCGGAGCCGCGGCGGCATCGTTGCGGGTGGCGGAACCGAACGCCTCCGCGCGCGAAGCGCTGACCCGCGAATTCGGCGTCGCCACCTTCGACGACAACGCGCGCGCAGTGGCGGACGCCGATATCTGGCTGCTGGCGGTGAAGCCGCAAGTGATGGCATCGGTCTGCACCGGATTGCGCGCCAGCGCAGTAGCCGGCCGCGCTACCGTGGTCTCGATCGCCGCCGGCATCTCCAGCGCACAAATCGATGCCTGGCTCGGCGGTGGCCAGGCCGTGGTGCGCTGCATGCCCAATACCCCCGCCCTGCTGGGCGCCGGCGTCACTGGGGTTTACGCCAACCCGCGCGTGAGCACCACGGCGCGCGCGCGCGTGATGGACCTGATGGCCGCGGTCGGACACAGCGTAGCGATCGACGACGAGACGCTGATGGACGCCGTCACCGCGGTGTCCGGCAGCGGCCCCGCCTACGTGTTCGCGCTGGCCGAAGCCTGGCAGGCGGCGGCGCAGGCGCAGGGGCTACCGGCCGAAGCCGCCCGCACCCTGGTCAACCAGACCATTCTCGGCGCCGCCAGGATGCTGATAGAAAGCGGCGAAAGCGCCACCACCCTGCGCCAGCGCGTCACTTCGCCCGGCGGCACCACCCAGGCCGCACTGGAAAGCCTGCGGGCCGGCGACTTCGATGCGCTGTTCGCGCGCGCCATCGCCGCCGCCACCCGGCGCGGCGCTGAACTTGCGGCAGCGGCCTCAGTCTGAACGGCAAGCCGATCGCGCAGGTGACAGCACCGGCACGACGGCGCGATGATGCCCCCACACCCCGCGCCAGCGGCTTGAACCCCGGAGGATTGCTGCCATGCATACCGCGCGTCGTTTTCTCCAGTTGCCGATCGCCTCGATCCTGCTCGCCGCCATGCTGCTGCCCATGCCGGCATCGGCGCAGAATCAGAACATGGTGCAGTCGGGCGACATCACCGTGCACTACAACGCACTGCCCACCCGCTCACTCAGCGCCGACGTGGCGCACCAGTACGGCATCACCCGCTCCGCCAGCCGCGGCCTGCTGAACGTTGCGGTGCGCCGTGGCGCCGACGGCACCGACAAGGCGATCCCCGCCACCGTCACCGCCGCCGCCACCAACCTCAACGGGCAACGCCAGGACCTGGCACTGCGCGAGGTGCGCGAGGGTGAGGCAATTTACTATCTGGCCGAGGTGCGCGTCGCCGACAAGGAGACCCTCACCTTCGACATCGAGGTCAAGGCCGATGGCGCGCCATCGCCGCTGCGTGCCACCTTCCAGCAGCAATTTTTCGTTGAGCCATAAAGTGAGCCCCCGATGACGCTGCTGGCGGTACGCCATGGAAGGGCCTGCTTTGGCGGCGCCGATTACGATCAGCTTTCCGACGACGGGCACGAACAGTCGCGGCGGCTTGGCCAATGGCTGGCCGCGCACGACATGCGTTTCGACGCGGTGGTGTGCGGCGGAATGCGCCGCCACCGCGAAACCCTGCAGGCATTGGTCGACGCCTACGCGGCACGCGGCATCGCATTGCCGGCCGCCGAGACCGACCCGGACCTGGACGAATTCGACCATCGCGCGGTGATCGCCGCTTTCATGGGGGCCGAGCCGCAACACCCAGCGGTGCTGGCTACCGACGGCGGCCGCCGCGGCAGCCCTCGCGACGTGTTCGCGCTGCTGCACGCCGCCTTGCTGCGCTGGGCCGGCGGCCAACTCGGCGAGTCGTGCGAATCGTGGCAGACGTTCCGGCAGCGCACCCAACGCGCGTTCACGCGGGTGAGCCGCGCCGCCGCCGGCGGCGAGGTGCTGATGGTTTCGTCTGGCGGGGTGATCTCGCAACTGGCGCAACGCGCACTGGACGCCGCCGACGCCCGCGCGATAGAACTCAACCTGTCCTTGCGCAACAGCGCGCTGTGCGAGTTTCACGCGCTCGGCGACGGCCTGCGCATGGGCAGTTGGAACGGCTTGCCGCACCTGGCCGACGCGCGTGCCCTGTGGACCTACTTCTGACCTTGGGAATCGCCGCATGAGCCACGCCGCCGCAATCGTCAGCACATCCGATCTGGGCCTGCGCCTGCGCCGTTTCATTGAGCAGCACATCATCCCGGCGGAGGCCGAGATCGAAGCCTGGGACAGCGACACCACGCGCCGCTGGCAGGTATGCCCGCGCATCGAGACGCTCAAGGCCCAGGCCAGGGCCGAAGACTTGTGGAACCTGTTCCTGCCCGATGCCGAGCACGGCGCCGGCCTGAGCAATCGCAACTACGCGCCGCTGGCCGAACTCATGGGCCGCTCGCTGATCGCCCCGGAAATCTTCAACTGCAACGCCCCCGATACCGGCAACATGGAAGTGCTGCACCAGTTCGGCAATGCCGCGCAGAAAGCGCGCTGGCTGACGCCGCTGCTGGCCGGCGAGATCCGCTCCGGCTTCGCCATGACCGAACCCGACGTGGCCTCGTCCGATGCCACCAACATCGCGCTGCGCATCGCCAGCGACGGCGATCACCTGGTGCTCGACGGGCGCAAGTGGTGGACCACCGGCGCCGGCGATCCGCGCTGCCGCATCCTGATCGTGATGGGCGTGACCAATCCCGAGGCCGACGTGCACAGCCGCCACTCGATGGTGCTGGTGCCGATGGACACGCCCGGCGTGCGCGTGGTGCGGCCGTTGCAGGTGTTCGGTTACGACGATGCGCCGTACGGCCACGTCGAACTCGCCTTCGAGCATGCGCGGGTGCCGCGCGAGAATGTGATCGGCGCGCCCGGCTCCGGTTTCGCCATCGCCCAGGCGCGGCTCGGGCCCGGCCGCATCCACCACTGCATGCGCTTGATCGGGCTGGCACAACGCGCGCTGGAAGCGATGATCGAGCGCGCCCGTAGCCGCGTCGCCTTCGGCCAGCCGCTGGGCCGCCACGGCATGGCGCAGGAAGCCATCGCGCGCTCGCGCTGCGAGATCGAACAGGCGCGCCTGCTCACCCTGCATGCCGCCGCTGAACTGGATCGCGTGGGCAACAAGGGCGCCAAGGATTTGATCGGCATGATCAAGATCGTGGCGCCCAGCATGGCGTGCGCGGTGATCGATCGCGCCATCCAGATGCACGGCGGCGGCGGCCTCGCGCAGGACCGCTTCCTTGCCCGCGCCTACGCTGGCGCGCGTTCGCTGCGCATCGCAGATGGCCCGGACGAAGTGCATCTGGCGGCGTTGGCGCGGTCGATGTTGAAGGCTCGGGACTCGGGACTCGGGGCTGGGGACTCGGAGAAGCAGACCGGGGCGCGTTTGTGAGTGCGGTGCTCGATCTACCTGCAGATGCACTGGCCGGCTACCTGGAGCGGCACGTCCCCGGCTTCCGCGGCCCGCTGGTCGCCACCAAGTTCAAGGGCGGGCAATCCAATCCCACTTACCTGATCGAGGCGGCCAGCGGCCGCACCGTGTTGCGCCGCAAGCCGCCGGGACATCTGCTGGCTTCGGCGCATGCGGTGGATCGCGAGTTCCGGGTGATGCAGGCGCTGCATGGCGGCGCGGTGCCGGTGGCGACGCCGCTGCATTTGTGCACCGACGAATCGATCATCGGCTCGATGTTCTACCTGATGGCGCACGTCGAGGGCCGGGTGATCTGGGACCCGTCGCTGCCCGGGATCGAGCGCGCCCAGCGTGCCGCCTACTACCACGAGATCATGCGCGTACTGGCGGCCATTCACAGCGTGGACGTGCACGCGGTCGGGCTGGCGGATTACGGCAAACCCGGCGACTACTTCGCCCGCCAACTCGCGCGCTGGAGCGCGCAATATCGCGCCAGCGAAACCGCCCACCTGGCCGACATGGAAGCGCTGATCGCTCAGCTCGGCACCGCCACCCTGCCCGACGACAGCCGCGTCGGTCTCACCCACGGCGACTTCCGCATCGACAACCTGATCTGGCACCCCAGCGAGCCGCGCGTACTGGCGGTGGTGGACTGGGAACTGAGCACGCTCGGCCACCCGCTGGCCGACCTTGGTTACTTCTGCATGGCGCTGCGGCTGCCGCGCAACCCCGTGATCCCCGGCCTCGCCGGGCTCGACCGCGCCGAACTCGGCATTCCCAGCGAAGCCGAATTGCTGGCCGAATACGCCCGCGTGACCGGCCAAAGCGGCATCCCGCATTGGCCTGCGGTGCTCGCCTTCAGCTTCTTCCGCCTCGCCGCCATCGCCCAGGGCGTCGCCAAACGCGCCCAGCAAGGCAACGCCTCCAGCGCCCAGGCCGATCAGACCGGGCAGATGGTGGCGATGCTGGCGGGATTGGGTTTGCGGGTGCTGATCAAGGGCTGAAGTCACCGGTCGGCGCAAAGCGCATCGGTCTGGAGCCGACACCTACGCAACGACAACGCCGCAACGTGGCGTGCACGCCATGAAGCATGCCCAAGGCGTAACGCGCAAAGCGATCCATCCCGATCATTCGGTGCGATATCGCATGCAAAACGCTGGGGTTTGCTGCGCGCACCCCAGCCCACGTGCATCGAGGTCAGATCGCCTCACTCCACCGGCAACTTCGCCTTGCCGCGCGCCTCGCGGAACAGCCGCCGCAACGCGCTGAGCAGGCTGCGATCGCTGGATTGTTCAAACCAGCTCGGGTCCGACAGGCCACCGCGCAGCCGGCGATAAGCCGCCCCGAGGTTGTGGTACGGCATGCCCGGAAACAGGTGATGGGTGGCGTGGTAACGCAACCCCACCGGCGCCCACAACGAGCTCACCAGCGGCCAGCCCGGCACATCCACCGAATCGTGGAACTGCTCCATCACCGACAACGGGCGCACGCCGGGATAGCGATAGCGATGCGCGGCCAGGGTGCGGGTGCCGTTCACCAGCAAGATGCCCGCCACCATCACGCCCCACAAAACCAGCACCCGCCACGGCATCACGCCTTTCACCAGCAACGCCACCGCGACCGTCGCCAGGGCCCAGGTGTAGGCGTCCTGCAAGCGCCAGCTCGGGTCGTCGTGGGCGGTGCGCTGACGACGGAACGCCATGTCGATGGTCATCGACGACGCGCTTTCCCACAACCATTTCGCCAACGGCGGAATGAACCACGACAACGGCACCAGGACCAGCGAACGGATCAGCACGAACACCGGCACCACCAACGCCAGCGCCCAGTGCCCGATGATGGCGAACGAACCCATGCGCGCGAACGGCAGATACTCGCCATCGGCCTTGGTGCCGTACAGGTGCCGGTAGTGATGCAGATTGTGCACGCCGCTGTAGGTGTAGGACTGCACCAGCAGCGGCCCGCCGCACACCGCATTCCAGACCAGCCGGAACCCCGGCCACACACGCGGCCCCAGATGCGCCAGCTCGTGCACAAAGATCACCGCGCGATACATCGCCAGTATCGCCACGATCATCATGGCAACCTGCATCGCCGAACCGTTCTCCGCCCGCACCGCCATCACGAACGCACCCCAACCCAGCAGCGTGCTCAGCAGAAAGTCGGTCCAGTAGATCGCCGCCCGCGGCGTCTGCAGATCGCGCACCAGCGCCCGCGCCTGCGCCAGCGCGGCGGCCTCGGCGTCGGTCTCGGGAGCGGTGTCGGTGCGTGGAATGGCAGCCATGTTCGGTTCCTTCAGCGGTAACCGCGCATGTTACGGGGAGGGATCGTTGGGTGCCAGTTGTGATATCTATCGCACTGTCACCTCACCGAGGATCTGTGCAAGCCACGCGGCAGAACGTGACTTGAAGGCTCACCGATGAAGACGAGCGAGAGCCGATGCCTTGACCTCGCTCCAGGACATTACATCGTCGGGGTTTGCTTCGTGGTCGGCTAGGCGCCGCTCAAGCCCCGCCACTTGAGCGGCCGTCGGTGGCAGAGCAGCGTTGCGCTTCGCGATGTCGTCCCACAGCGCCTCTACCAACGCAACGCAAGCCGATCCTACACGCTGAGTTGGCGAGCCTGATCGAGAAGATGCACGCTCACAGATTCAAGCGTAGACCCTATCTCAGCGATCCTGGCCGAGGTGAAGGCGCTGATCTTGGGCTTTTCCGTACGCGCTGGCAGTGGGCACGGCGAATCTGCAATTCCCGGCGATGAACTCCTGCTGATCGAAGCCATACCGTACCTCGGCCAACTCCACAGTCATACAGGCGACGCGCAGCGAGCCAACCATATTCATTTCATTCGCTTGGCACTCACAATGAGAACCACACTACCACAGCTTGACGGGGCATCCGTGAGACAAGTAGCATGCAATTGTCAGACCTTTCCTGATCGCTCCACGCCCGGTTACGGACATTGAATCGCTGACACCATACGGAGATGTTGACATGGACACGAAGAAGCGTTTACTGACGTTGGCAGTTATGTGTACGACGCTCGGGCTATCGGGGTGTTCGGGCGTAGGCTGGAGTGTAAAGGGCACATGCACAGGATCGAACTGCTCAGTTAGCGGTGAAATCCATGGCGGACCTCAACAAAAGTTGATGGCAGATGGGCGTCAAGACACGTACTTGACCGCAGCAACAGCATCCAATCTATTGGAGGTCGATGCGAGCGCAGTCGTGATTGACACGAGCAATAGCAGCATCGCCATCCCAGCGTCCGGAAATTTAACATTAAAACTTGTGAACTCGACATCTGGCTATACATTAGCCGCACGTACATTTAGTTGGGTAAAGCATGGCTCGGAAATAACACTAGCCGACCCGAATTCCGCAAATGTCTGGATTCAAGAAAATGGCGTTAATGCGGATGATTTGCAATATGAGCTAGCGCCCTTTGCAATTGCTGAAGAATCTGGATCTAACACCTTCGTAACCGCCGTAAGTTACGCAGGTGAAACACAGGCGTCCTCCACGTTCACATGGACCGGGTCAGGCGGCGGCACATGCAGGCTATGTCAAGTTGAATGACCCCGCACCTCCAATCGACTTGACAACAATGATCTCTGGGCGAGACGTTCGCCCAGAGATTCACCGCGCACCAATCTCGCGACCATTGATGCTTGCGTGCTGTTTTATAGCCTCCTGCACCACCCTACCACCGAAAGAGTTAATACCTAACTTGGCCAACACTGGCGCCAAGGCGGTGCAGGTCGCGTCGCTCGGCCGACTGCACCTTGCCCGATATACCAGCTATCTGCCTGGCGAAGCAGATGCGCGCGCGCTGCCTGATGCGCATTTCGTCGCAACCCATGGTGCGGACGCCGTCGATGTCCAATGGCCCGGCGCTGCCCCAGCAGATCACCACTTCGCATCGGTGGTCGCGAAGCATTTGCTCGGTCTGCGGAATTCGCTGAACCAAGAGATGCCCTTCGCGATCGACAGCCTGCGCCTGCGTGTGATCCTGATCCCGGACGGATTTCGCTACGCAAAAACCGCCAACCGCGTCTTCTCAGGCAACCACGTCTCGGCCGAGTTCGCGGTGCGCGCGGGCAGCCATCGCGAGCAATCGATGCGGTTGGCGGTTCGCGACGTCGCCCACGAACTGATGCACGCGATCTTTTCAATCAATGGCATTTCCAGCAAGGCCAAGGAGGCCGATGGCGGCAGCCTGGAAGAAGAGGCCATCTACACCACGGAGAACTGCATCGAACTGCGCGTCATCGGCTCAACAGCCGGCGATCCGCTATCGTCGCAATCCCGTCGATTCGACGCCTCCAGGCTTGGTCCCACCAGCGCGACAACATCCCTGGTGTCGGGTCAACGTGTCGATACCGCACTTGGCGGCCTGTTCGCTCCAGGTTCGCCACCGATTACCGCCGACGATCCACGCGCCGAAACGCTGCACTCGCTTTGCCGGCAGGCTATCGCGCGGTTGATGGCAGGCGCTCGTTCAAGGGTAGAGTAGCCGCCGCTCCCAAACGCCATTGCGCAAAGCGTATAGATGCCGCTCGTGCAGGCGGAACTGGGCGCCGTACCAGAATTCGACGTGATGCGGCTGCACCCGGTAGCCGGACCAGTGGGGCGGGCGCGGGACGTCGCCGCCGGCGAACTCGCGGTCGTAATCGGCGATGCGCTGCTCGAAGGTTTCGCGGCTGTCGAGCGTCTGCGATTGCAGCGAGGCCCAGGCGCCGATCTGGCTCAGCCGTGGGCGGCTGGCGAAGTAGGCGTCGGCTTCGGCCGCGCTCACCGGCTGCACCGTGCCC
>JANRIF010000203.1:0-9897 GCA_033765245.1 Lysobacteraceae bacterium | reverse complement strand
TTGGCCTTGGCCTCTGCCGGCGCGGTCTTGCTGGCCGCTTTCTTGGCGCCCTTGCCGAAACGGCCGCGCGAGGGCTTGCCGGTTTCGGCCATCAGTTGCTCGCATTCGGCCAATGTCAGCGAACCGGGTTCGCGATCCTTGGGAATCTTGCCGTTGAGGTTGCCGTCGCTTAGGTACGGGCCGAAACGGCCGTTGAGCACCTGGATCGGGCTGCCTTCGAAGGCCTTGATGATGCGGTTGGCGATGGCCTCGGCCTTGGCGATCAACAACGCCTGCGCGCGCTCGAAGTCGATGGTGTAGGGGTCGTCTTCCTTGCCGAGCGAGGCGTAAGTCTTGCCGTGTTTGACGAACGGTCCGAAGCGGCCGACGCCCACCGTGACCGCCTCGCCCGCCACTTCGCCGAGCGTGCGCGGCAGCTTGAACAGCTCGATGGCGTCCGCCAGACCGATCGAGTGCATGCTCTGGCCGGGCCGCAGCGAGGCAAAACGCGGCTTTTCCTCGTCGGCGGTGCTGCCGATCGCGACGTACGGCCCGAAGCGGCCAAGGCGCACGCTGACCGGCTTGCCGCTGACCGGATCGATGCCGAGTTCGCGCGCGCCGGTGGCTTCGGAGCGATCCACCGATTCGGTCTTCTCGACCACCAGCGCCTTGAACGGCGTCCAGAAGCGCTGCATCAGTGGCACCCACTCCTCCTCGCCGCGCGACACCGCGTCAAGCTCGTCTTCCAGCCGCGCGGTGAAGTCGTAATCGACGTACTGGCTGAAATGGGTGCTGAGGAAATTCGACACCGCTCGGCCGACGTCGGTGGGCCGGAAGCGCCGGCTTTCGAGTTCGACGTAATTGCGGAACTGCAGGGTCTGGATGATCGAGGCATAGGTCGAGGGACGGCCGATGCCGTATTCCTCCAGCGCCTTGACCAGACTGGCTTCCGAGAAACGCGGCGGCGGTTCGGTGAAATGCTGATCGGCGTGGATGGCGTCGAGCGCGATGGTGTCGCCCACTTTCATCGGCGGCAGCTTGCGGCCCTCGTCGTCGTCTTCCGCGCTCTTGGCGTCCTTGCCTTCCTCGTACACCGCCAGGAATCCGGGATCGACCACGGTGGTGCCGGAGGCGCGAAAGCCGTGGGCGTCGCCGGCGGCGAGTTCGACGGTGACCGTGTTGAGCGTTGCCGGCACCATTTGCGAGGCCACCGCGCGCTTCCAGATCAACTCGTACAGGCGGCGGCCGTCGTCATCGAGATAGCGCGCGATGCTGGCCGGCGTGCGCAGGGCGGAGGTCGGACGGATCGCCTCGTGCGCTTCCTGCGCGTTCTTGGACTTGGTCTGGTAGCGGTTGGGTGCATCGGGCAGAGCGCCGGTGCCGAAGTCGCGCGCGATCACGTCACGCAGCTCGACGATTGCATCCTCGGACAGGTTCACCGAGTCGGTACGCATGTAGCTGATCAAGCCCACCGCGCCCTCATCGCCGATGGCAACACCCTCGTACAGCTTCTGCGCCACCCGCATGGTGCGTGCGGTGGTGAAGCCGAGCTTGCGCGAGGCTTCCTGCTGCAGGGTGGAGGTGATGAACGGCGGCGAGGGCCGGCGCTTGCGCTCCTTGCTCTGCACGTCGGTGACGCGCAGGCTGCCGTCGGCGGCCTTGACCAGACGCAGGCGCGCGGCCTCGGCGTCCTCGCCGTTGGTGAGGGTGAACTGTTCGAACTTGGCGCCGTCCAGCCGTACCAGACGCGCGCTGAAGGGTTGCTTGGGATGCTGGCATTCGGCATGCACCGACCAGTACTCGCGCGCGACGAACGCCTCGATCTCCTCCTCGCGCTCGACGATCATGCGCAGCGCCGGCGACTGCACGCGCCCGGCCGACAGGCCGCGCTGCACCTTGCGCCACAGCACCGGCGACAGATTGAAGCCGACTAGGTAATCGAGCGCACGTCGCGCCTGCTGCGCATCGACCAGATCGTTCAACACCTGGCGCGGATGCGCCACCGCCTCGCGGATCGCGCGCGGAGTGATTTCGGTGAACACCACGCGAAACACCGGCTTGTCCTTGAGCAAGCCGCGCTCGCGCAGGATCTCGGCGATGTGCCAGGAGATCGCCTCGCCTTCGCGGTCCGGGTCAGTGGCGAGGTACAGCGCTTCGGCACCCTTGGCGGCCTTGGTGATCGCCTCGACGTGCTTGAGGTTCTTCTCGATCAGCGAGTAGCTCATCGCGAAGCCATGCTCGGTATCGACCGCGCCCTCCTTGGGGATCAGGTCGCGAACATGGCCGTACGACGCCAGCACCTGGAAGTCGGTGCCGAGGTATTTGTTGATCGTCTTGGCCTTGGCTGGCGACTCGACGATGAGCAGGTTCTTGGCCATGAATCGCGATGCTCCGCATGCGCGCAGAAAGAAAACGCCCGCGAAACGCAGGCGACGGCTATTTTTAGTGAGACCACACCCGAGCAGACGTGTCAAGCGCCGAGGTGCGGCCACGGGCCCGGCATGATAGCGGGATTGCGCCGCGCGCGCGGCCCCGGGGATCGCGCGATGGCCGCGTCCGTATGGCCCGCACGCGAATCGACGTCAGTGCAATGGCTCGGGCTCGTCCTGGAAGATCTGGCTTTCCATCCAGGCGTAGGCGGCCTCGGCGCCCGGCTGGTTGAACAACACCATCAGCACCACCCACTTGAGATCGTCCAGATCGATCTCGTCCTGATCCAGCGCCATCACCCGGTCCAGCACCAGCTCGCGCTGGCCTGCGTCGAGGATGCCGTTGTTTTCCAGAAACATCAGAAAACCGATGCACTCGGGGTCCAGCCGCGCGGTCTCCTGCTCGGCATAGACCCGCACCGGTTGCCGCGCATCGCGCGCGACCTCGCCGGACGGGCGCTGCCGCGCCAGTTCGTCGAGCCAGTCGAACGCCTTGTTGATCTCGGTGGGGCTGAAGCCGGCCTGGGTCAGGCCGTTGAAGATCGGACCGTGCAGTATCGAATCGCGATCCTGTGCCGCCTCGGGATCGTCGTAGAAGTAGTGTTCGAACAGGTACAGCAGAACGTCGAGTATGGTTTCTTTCATCATCCTCAGCCTGCGTCCGCGGACGCGATGGGCAGGTCGCTTGGCGATCACGCCCGGCGGGCATAGCGGCCATGCTCGGCGCGCACCAAACCCTCCATTTCCATGAGCAGCAGCATGGAGGACAGCGCCGCCACCGTCAATCCCGTGCGTTCGGCGAGCTGGTCCAGCGCTACCGGATCGTGGCCCAGCGCGGCCAGCAACTGACGCTGGGCGGGGTCGTCGGGCGCGGCGGCCCGCGGCTCGGCAGCGGTGGTCACAGCAGCGCCTTCCCGCAGCCGTGCGCGCAATGCATCGGCCAGCTCGGCGGCGACCGGGCCCAGCGCGGCAATGGCCTCCTCGGCCGATTCCACCAGCGCGGCGCCCTGCCGGATCAGGCGATGACAGCCGCGCGCCAGCGGGTTGTGGATCGAGCCGGGGATGGCGAACACCTCGCGCCCGGCGTCACCGGCGTGGCGGGCGGTGATCAGCGCGCCGGAACGCTGCGCTGCTTCCACCACCAGGGTGCCCAACGCCAGCCCGGCAATGATGCGGTTGCGGCTGGGGAAGTGCTCGCGGCGCGCCTGCGTACCGGGCGGGAACTCGCTCACCACGGCGCCGTGACGGGCAATGCGGGTGGCGAGGTCGCGATGCGCGGGCGGGTACACGAGGTCTGGCCCGGTAGCCACCACCGCCACCGTCTCGCCGCCGGCATCGAGCGCGCCCAGATGGGCGGCGGCATCGATCCCGCTCGCCAGCCCGCTGGTGACGGCGAAGCCGGCCCGCGCGAAGGCGGCGGCGAAATCGCGTGCGTTGTCGCAGCCGCCAGCGCTGGGAGCACGGCTTCCCACCACCGCCACTTGCGGCCGCCACAGCGCGTTGGCGTCGCCCACCACGAACAGGCAGGCAGGCGGGCTCGGCATGCGCCGCAGCAAGGCCGGATAGTCGGGGCTGTCCCAGCCGATCAGATGATGATGACGCGCCGCAAGCCAGGCGCGGTCGACTTCGCCCAGCGCCGGGTCGGGGCGCCGCAGCGCCTCGATGGTGGGGTCGGACAGGCCGGCGGCACGCCACCCAGCCGGCCCCGCCGCCAGCGCCGCCTCGGCGCTGCCGCAGGCGTCCAGCAGGCGCCGCAACGGGCCCGCGCCGCCGGGGGCGCGGACCAACGTCAGCCAGGCCAGCCGATTGCCGAGTGCGTCCGCCGCCGCCACGCCGCCGCGCTACTCAGTTGCCGGGCTGCTTGAGCAGATCGCCGGGCGCGGACGAACGCACGCTGTCCATGACCAAGCCGTAACTGACCTTCTCGAAGGTGCGGAACACCATGACGTGGCCGGAGAACTCGTCGGGCACCTTGGTGCGATCGTTGACCGCGCCGGTGTAGCTGGCGTGCGTGACCCGATCAGGAATCCGCGGACCTTCATGCCAGATCGAATAGACAGTGCCGTTGTCGACTCCGTCGCGGCTGCCCACCGACAGCGCCATCACGCTGCGCGCACCACCGTTGATGCCATCGGCGATCGCCAGCACGCGCGCACCGGGCGCGATGGCCTTGGGTGCATGCGGCACGAATTCCAGGTCGTAGGGTTGTGCGGTGACCGCCACCAGACGATCGCCCTCGCGGATGTCGCGGCCCTCGTCGAGCACCACCAGACTGGTCGCTTCACCCTCGACCGCCACCACCTGCGCCCGCGCCTGCGTCATCACTTCGTAGCCCAGCGCTTCCTTGCCCTCGCCCATGTCGTGCCAGGTGCTGCGCCACTCGATGCCGCGATGCGGCTTGCCGCGAAAATCAAGGTCGGTGGCACGCGAGCGCGCGGTCTTGCCGTTGTCCTCGATGCGGGTGTAGCGCACGGTCGGACGCACCACCGCGAAGGTGTCGCCCGGCTTGGCGCCGGAGATGCCGCGCACGTAGATCAACTGGCCGGCGGCGCCGCGCAGGCGCTCACCTTCCAGACCGATCACGTAGGGCAGGTCGTCGATCCGATCGAGCAGGCGCAGGTCGCGCAGGAACGGCTCGATCTCGGACAGCGGCACTGCGCCGACCGGGTACTCGCGCGACTCCGGCTGCGTCTGTGAGCGCTCGCTCACCTGCAGCCGGGGCTCGCCGTTGAGGTAGGCCAGGCTGATCACGTCACCGGGATAGATCAGGTGCGGATTGGCGATCTGCGGGTTGGCCTGCCAGATTTCCGGCCACAGCCAGGGCTGCGCGAGGAAGCGCGCGGAAATGTCCCACAGCGTGTCGCCTTTGCGCACGGTATAGGAACTGGGATGGTCGGGACGCAACTCCGCCGCCGCCGCATAGGTGGCGACCGTGAGCAGCGCGACCGCAAAGACTGCAAGAAGCCGTTTAAGCATGGCGGCCAACTTCCTGATTTACCGGGCAGACGGCGTGACTATAGCCCAACTCCCGGCGTCCACAAAATGGGCCCGCCACCGGGGGTACAATGACCACCGCTCCCTTGTCGCGCGCGTTGCGCGCCCCCAGTATCGCGTTCATGGCCAAACTCACCATCCTGGAATTCCCCGATGCGCGCCTGCGCACCCGCGCCAAACCGGTGGCAAAGGTGGACGACGCCCTGCGCGCGCTGATCGACGACATGCTCGAAACCATGTACGCCGCGCCCGGCGTGGGCCTTGCCGCCAGCCAGGTCGACGTGCATCTGCGCTTCATGGTGCTTGATGTGTCCGAGACCAAGGACCAGCCGCAGGTATTCATCAACCCGGAAATCCTGACGCGCGAAGGCGAGCAGAACTGCGAGGAAGGCTGCCTGTCGGTCCCCGGCGTGTACGCCAAGGTGGCGCGCGCCGAGCGCGTCCGGGTGCGCGCGCTGGATCGCCACGGCAAGGCCTTCGAGTGCGATGCCGAAGGGCTGCTGGCGATCTGCATCCAGCACGAGATGGATCACCTCGACGGCAAGCTGTTCGTCGACTACCTCTCGCCGCTCAAGCGCGAGATGGTGCGCAAGAAGCTGCAAAAGCAGCGTCGCGCCGAAACCGACGTCGCCTGAGCCGATGACCCAAGCCCCGCGCGTGGTGTTCGCCGGAACACCCGAATTCGCCGTGCCCTCGCTGCGCGCCGTCGCCGCCCACAGCGAGCTGCTGGCGGTATACACCCAGCCCGATCGACCGGCAGGGCGGGGCCGCGCGCTCAGTGCCTCGCCGGTGAAGCAAACCGCGCAGGCGCTCGGCGTGCCGGTGCTGCAGCCCGAAACACTGCGCGACGCGGCCGCACAGGAAGCGCTGCGCGCGTTGGCGCCGGACCTGCTGGTGGTGGTCGCCTACGGCCTGATCCTGCCCAAGGCAGTGCTGGAGATTCCGCGCTACGGCTGCTGGAACGTGCATGCCTCGCTGCTGCCGCGCTGGCGCGGCGCCGCACCGATCCAGCGCGCCATTGAAGCCGGCGACAGCGAAACCGGGGTGTGCCTGATGCAGATGGCACGCGGGCTCGATACCGGCCCGGTGCTACTGCGTTTGACTACGCCGATCGCAGAATCCGATACCGGCGGCAGCCTGCACGACCGCCTCGCCGAACTCGGCGCGCAGGCGCTGCGCGATGGCCTGGCATTGCTGCGCGCCGGGCTGCGTCCGCTCGCCACGCCGCAAGCGGATGACGGGGTCAGCTACGCCCACAAACTCGACAAAGCCGAAGCGCGCCTGGATTGGGCGCAGCCGGCAACCGCGTTGGCGCGCAAGGTGCGCGCCTTCCACCCATGGCCGATCGCCGAGGCCGAACTGGACGGCGAGCGCCTGCGCATCCACGCCGCGCTGGCGCTGCCCGAATCGTCGCCCTCGGCTGCGCCCGGCAGCGTGGTGCGGGCCGGCCGCGACGGCATCGACGTCGCCTGCGGCGAAGGCACGCTGCGCCTGCTGACCGTGCAGCGCGAGGGCGGCAAGCCGCTTGCCGCACGCGATTACCTCAACGCCCGACCGGCACTGCGAGACGCATGAATTCCTCCGGCGCACCGATACGCGCCCTCGCCGCACGCACGTTGGTGGCAGTGCTCGACCAAGGCCGCTCGCTGCGCCCGGCATTGGCCGAACGCCTGCCCACCGTCGCCGACCCGCGCGACCGCGCCCTGCTCGAAGCCCTGGTGTTCGCCGTGCTGCGCCATCGCCGCCGCTACGAGCACGTCATCGCCAACTGGATGCCGCGCCCGCTACCACCCTCGCAACGCGAAATCCGCGCGCTGCTGCTGGTCGGCCTGGCCCAACTCGACGCCCTGCGCCTGCCGGTGCACGCCGCCCTCTCCGCCACCGCCGAAGCCGCGCGCACGCTGGGCCACGCCAAGCTGGTGGGGTTGGTGAATGCGCTGCTGCGCCGCGCCACCCGCGAACCGTGGCCGGAATCGAACGACGACGCGGTGCGCAGCAGCCATCCCGACTGGTTGGTGCAGGCGTTGCGCAAGGACTGGCCCGGCCACTGGCAGGCCATCCTCGCCGCCAACAACGAAGAAGCGCCGCAGTGGCTGCGCGTGAATCGCCGCCGCGCCTCCCGCGACGCCGCATTGGCCCGTCTCGTCGACGCCGGCATCACCGCGCAGGCGCCCGAGTTTCCGACCATGGCGCTGCGCCTGGACCAAGCGCTGCCACCCACCAGCCTGCCCGGCTGGGACGACGGCTGGCTCAGCGTCCACGACGCCTCCGCGCAATTGGCGGTAGCCGCGCTGGCGCCGCAACCCGGCGAACGCATCCTCGACGCCTGCGCCGCACCGGGCGGCAAGAGCGCGCACCTGCTGGAAGCCGCCGACGGCATCGCCCTGACCGCCATCGACCTCGACGCCAACCGCCTCGCCCGCGTGCAGCAAACCCTCGAACGCCTCGGCCACACCGATGCGGTCGCACTGGTCGCCGGCGACGCCGCCGATCCCGCGCGCTGGTGGGATCGCCAACCCTTCGACGCGATCCTGCTCGACGCCCCGTGTTCCGCCACCGGCATCATCCGCCGCCAACCCGACATCAAATGGCACCGCCGCGCCACCGACCTGCCGCCCCTGGTGAAGACCCAGGCGCGCCTGCTCAAAGCGCTGTGGCCCCTGCTGCGCCCCGGCGGCCGCCTGCTGTACGCCACCTGCTCGCTGCTGGCGGCAGAGAACCGCGCCCAGATCGAACGCTTCCTCGCCCACACCCCCGACGCCGAAGCGCAGCCCCTCGACGAGCGCTACGGCCACCCCAGCGGCCCCGGCCGCCAACGCCTGCCCGGCGAAGACGGCATGGATGGGTTTTTCTATGCGTTGCTGGTGAAGCGCGCGAAATAGCAGCGTCCCGGAATCGGGAGCCGCGCATTCACTGCCTTGCCCGAAGTTGCGCGAGCAACTGCGCTACCTGGTCCCAGGGCAGCCGGCTGCCCGCGTCGCGCATATGAGCGAATGCTCGCTCCGCATCGGCGACGTCGATGCGTCGCTCGTCGACCATGCGCTCCACCAACCAGAGCGTTCCTCGCAGAGAAACCCCTTCCTCCTTGGCGGCGTTGCGTAAGGCGCGATCGCCGGTCAACAGCGGGCAGGATTCCTGGCGTGCCAACGCCAGCGCCAGCAAGTCGTTGCTGCCGGGTCCGCGGTGGCGCTTCGCCAGACCCTCCGCGTACGCCACCGTTGCCGCGCTCAACGTCAGCGTTCGCAACCCCATCGCCAACAAGTGGCCGTGTCGCTCGGCCAACTCCTCGGCAAACAACACGTCCGGCACGGCGAAGGTGCAGTCGAGACCGAACAGGGCTTGCGTCAAACCTCTCGCTTCGATATCGATCAGAACATTGGCGTCACTGATGAGCAACAGCATCAGGACCATCCATGGCACGCAGGCGCTTGAACGCGGGCAACGACATTCGCATGAGTTCCGCCGCCTTCGCTTCGCCGATGTAGTCCTCCGCCAAGGCATGGAACACCAGTCGCTCGAAAGCGTGGGCGCGCTCGTGCGGAAACGGCGCCCCCGGCTCCAGCTTGTGCCACCCGCGTTGCATGAACAGGCGTTGCATGGCCATGAATCGGGATTCGGCGATGACGTTCAGGTCGCGCAGGCGAAACGTGACGGCACGCATGGACAGGCCGAACTCCGCCTTCAGCATGGCAATCTCACGCCATTCCATGCCGCTGCGGGCATCGCCCACCTCCTTGAGGAGGGCGGTCCTTGGCAACAGCAGCGCCCCGGCGAACCGGTTGGCGGCCTTTTCCGCATCCAGCGCAGCGGCCAGCCGCTTGCCGACGATGAGATGGCCCAACTCATGCGCCAGCGTGAAACGCTGCCGGTCGCCCGGCCAAGCCTTGCCCACCACGATCACCGGATGACCGTCGACGTGTGCCGCCAAGCCATCGAACTTGCAACCATGGCTGTCGTCGAGCATGTAGACGCGGACCCCGTGCGCCTCCAGGACGTCGACCAGATCAGGGATGGGGTCGGAGCCCAGGTCCCAAGCATTGCGCACGGCCTCCGCCTCGCCCTCCACGCCGTCGAGATCGAGGATGCGATCGGCATGGCCGGGGATGGGCTCGAAGGGCGAGCCCGGCGGCCGGGGAAACAGCGCTTCCAGTTCAAGCCGCCGCTCGACCAGATCGAGCACCTGATGCTCGATGGCCAACAGCACCTTGGCCGGCAGCCCGCGTTTGCGATATTCGACGGCTTCCAGGCGCACCTGCTGCTGACGGAAAAAGAACTCGGTGCGAACGTTCAGCACCCGCGCCAAGCCGAGCAGCACATCCGACGACGGCACCACCGCCCCATCTTCGTACTTCTTGATGGCCGCATGGCTCAAACCCACGGCCTGCCCGACATCGCGCAAGGACAGGCCAGCCGCTTTGCGCGCACGAGCGATGCGATCGGCGATCATCGTTCGACCCCAAGGAATCGATATGGCGTGGTTTACAGACTATCGCTT
>JANRIF010000196.1:0-4026 GCA_033765245.1 Lysobacteraceae bacterium | reverse complement strand
CTGGCTGGCGTGGTGGGTGTGGGGCCTCGCCCACGTCTACTTCCTGATCGGCATGCGCAACCGCCTGCTGGTGGCAGCGCAATGGTTCTTCAGCTACGTCACCTTCGGCCGCGGCGCGCGCCTGATCGCCGGCACCGAGGGCGATGCGGGGCAGTGGCGGGGGAAGTGATGCGTCCGATGGGCGGCGTCCTTGACGCGCCGACCGCGAGTGGATATTGATGGCGGGATCGGTATGATGGATTTCTGACAGCGCTGTCGTCCACGGCGCTGCAAGGCAGGCGACACTGTCTGGGGAGGCTCCGGCGATTGCCGAGCCGGGGCGACAGGGCAAGAGCGACAAAGCGAGGCTCGGCGTCGCGGCGCGACGACCGATTCATGACAAGAAGCGTTGCGAAGGAGAGGGACGGTGCAGCTTGCGACTCTGGATTCGGTGATCGTGCTGGCCTACATGGTAGGCATCTTTGTGTTGGCTCAGGTGGTGTCGCGCGAGAAGGCGGGGCACCAGAAGGACGCCAAGGACTATTTTCTGGCGAGCAAGTCGCTGCCGTGGTGGGCGATCGGCGCGTCGCTGATCGCGGCCAACATCTCGGCCGAGCAGATCATCGGCATGTCCGGATCGGGCTATGCGATCGGCCTGGCGATTGCGTCGTACGAGTGGATGGCGGCACTGACGCTGCTGCTGGTGGGCAAGTATTTCCTGCCGATCTTCCTGCGCAACGGCATTTACACCATGCCGCAGTTTCTGGAGCAACGCTACGGTGGCCGCATCCGCACGCTGATGGCGGTGTTCTGGCTGGGTCTGTACGTGTTCGTGAACCTGACGTCGATCCTGTGGCTGGGCTCGATCGCGGTGAGTCAGGTGGCCGGTATCGACCAGATGTGGGCGCTGGCGCTGCTGGGTGCGTTCGCGCTGGCCTACCAGTTGTACGGCGGGCTCAAGGCAGTGGCGCTGACCGACATCGTGCAGGTGTCGCTGCTGGTGCTGGGCGGGCTGCTGGTGGCCGGGCTGACGCTGAGCAAGATCGGCGATGGCGCCGGGATCGTGGCGGGCTTCGGCAAGCTGTGGAGCAACTATCCCGAACACTTCCACATGATCCTCGGCAAGGACAGCCCGTACTACAAGGATCTGCCGGGTATCAGCGTGCTGATCGGCGGCATGTGGATCATGAATGTGAGCTACTGGGGCTTCAACCAGTACATCATCCAGCGCGCGCTGGCGGCGAAGGACCTCAAGGAAGCGCAGAAGGGCGTGCTGTTCGCGGCGTTCCTCAAATTGCTGATGCCGGTGATCGTGGTGCTGCCGGGCATTGCCGCACTGATGCTGGCGCCGGACCTGACACGCCCGGATCAGGCCTATCCGTCGATGATGCAGATTCTGCCGACCGGCATCCTCGGACTGGTGTTCGCGGCGCTGGTGGCGGCGATCGTCGCTTCGCTGGCCTCCAAGATCAATTCGATCGCCACCATCTTCACGCTCGACTTCTACCAGCGCGCGGGTAGCCATCCCGATCAGCGGCATCTGGTGCGGGTGGGGCGTATCGCCGCCACCGTGGCGGTGGTGCTGGCGATTCTCACCGCGCGACCGCTGCTGGGTAGTTTCGATCAGGCGTTCCAGTACATCCAGGAATACACCGGCTTCTTTACGCCGGGCATCGTGGTGATCTTCGTGCTGGGCCTGTTCTGGAAGCGCGCCAACGAAGCCGGCGCGCTGGCCGCGGCAATCGGCTCGTTCGGTCTGTCGATCGTGCTCAAGATGGCATGGCCGACGCTGCCCTTCATCGACCGCGTTGGGTTGGTATTCCTGCTGGCGCTGGCGTTGGCGGTACTGGTGTCGCTGCTCACCCCGAGTGCGCCGGGCAAGGACTTCATCCGCACCGACGACGTGCGCTACGGCACCGCGTTCGGCTTCAACATCGGCGCGCTGGGTGTGATCGCGATCCTCACCGCGCTGTACGCAACGTTCTGGTAAATCGACGCGGACGGCGCCGTTGTCCAATGACACGGCGCCGTCGCCGAACGGAGGGTTGAACGATGCGGATCGGCTCCGTGCCACTGCGGATCGTGATCGTCGGCGGCGGCACCGCCGGCTGGATGGCGGCCAACCTGATGGCGCAGCGCTGGCGCGAGCGCAACGTGGAAATCGCGCTGCTGGAGTCGCCGGAGATCGGCATCGTGGGCGTGGGCGAGGGTTCCACACCGCTGCTGGGCACTTTCTTCGAGAAACTCGGCATCGCCGATGCCGAGTGGATGCCGCGATGCAATGCGACCTACAAGAACGGTATCCGTTTCGCGGGATGGTCGCGGCAACCGGGCTTTGAAAGCTACTTCCATCCGTTCGCGTCGGCCATCGACATCCATGCGCAGGCCGCGTTCTTCCTGCATTGCGCGCTACGGCGCAACGGCTACGACGTACCGGTGACGCCGGATCGTTTCTATATCGCGGCGGAACTGGCGCGCCAGCGGCTGGCGCCGTTGGCGGCGCATCATTTTCCGTTCCGGATCTTCCACGGCTATCACTTCGATGCGCATCTGGTCGGCGCGTTGCTGGGCGAACACGCGCAGCGGCTTGGGGTGACGCATCTGCAGGGCAAAGTGGTGGCGGTGGAACGCAGCGAAGGCGGCGATGTGGCAGCGGTGCGCACCGAGGACGGTCGCCGCATCGAGGGCGACTTCTTCGTCGACTGCAGCGGCTTTCGTTCGCTGATCGTGCAACAAGCGCTGGGCGTGCCGTTTCGCTCGTTCGCCGACAACCTGTTCAACGACGCCGCGGCGGTATTGCCGACCCCACCCGACCCGACCGGCACCGCCAGCCAGACGGTTTCCACCGCGCTGGACAACGGCTGGGTGTGGAATATTCCGCTGCGCCATCGGCATGGCAATGGCTACGTGTACAGCACGCGGTTTTGCACACCGGAAATGGCCGAGCGCGAGCTGCGTACGCATCTGGGCTTGCTCGATGCGCCAGTGGAGGCGCGGCATCTGCGCATGCGGGTGGGGCGGGTCGAGCGGCCGTGGGCGCACAACTGTCTGGCGGTGGGCCTGTCGCAGGGCTTCATCGAACCGCTGGAAGCGACCGCGCTGCATCTGGTGCAGACCACGGTCGAGAGCTTCATCGAACAGGCCGAGCGCGAGGGCGATCCGGATGCGCGACGGCAGACGTTCAACGAGGGCATCGCGCGCGATTTCGAGGGCGTGCGCGACTACATCGTCTGCCACTACCGCATGAACCGGCGCGGCGACACCGACTACTGGCGCGCCAATGCCAGCCACGATCAGCTCTCGGACTCGCTCAAGGCGATCCTGACCTGCTGGTTCACCGGCCAGAATCTGGAACGCGAGATCGCGCGGCAGGGTATCGGCGATATCTACCCGCCGCTGTCCTGGCATTGCTTGCTGGCCGGCTACGGGCAGTTCCCCGATCCGGACAAGTTGCGTGCACCGGAACCGGGCATTGGTGTGGCGGACATCGCCGCCATCGACGACTTCCGCACCCGCTGCGCGTTGAACTTCCGCGACCACCGCGAGCTGTTGGCGGCGACCTGGCAGCCTGTCGGACTTGAGTGATCGTAGCGAGCCGAGGGCGAGAGCGAGGCCAGATTCGGCCGATTGTGAGGCGCATAGCGGGACTATGTAACGGCCGCTCCCGCGCATCCATGCGCTCGCGGCACTTGCACATCCATGTGCTTCGACAATCGGCCGAATCTGGACCGCTATCGCACCGGCGCAGTAGATTCATCTCAAGTCCGACAGGCTGCTGGGGTTGAACGATTGCGGTGCCGTTATCGCGACGCCGCGCAGTTCGCCGCGATGAACTCGGCATGGTCTGGCATGTGATTCACGCACTTGCCGATCACGGTCTCGACGTTGTGCAGGAACGCCGCGACCTCGGCCTCGTTCTTGATCCCTGCGAGCGGATGATGACCGCGCGGGTGGATGCGCTGGCCTTCCATCACCTGCAACCAGCTCGGCTCGGCGAACAGTTCGTTGTTCTCGCGGAAGATGCGGCCGTTGGCGCGATACAGTTCG
>JANRIF010000185.1:0-20843 GCA_033765245.1 Lysobacteraceae bacterium | reverse complement strand
TGATCGCCTGGGGCGGCGCGCGTCTGGAACAGGGGCTGCGTCGCTACATCGAGTGGCTGGGCTGGGCCGTGGCGCTGGCCGCGGTCGCGGCGGCGGCGTGGCTGGAATGGCATTGATGAGAACGTTCACGCGCGGTCGCTCCCGGCCATCCATGGCCTCCGCGACACTTGAGCTCCTGCCTAGCGGTCGCTCCTGGCCACCCATGCCTGCCGCGGCACTTGGGCTCCTGGTGCTGTGCGCGCTGCTGTTGGCCGCGTGCGGGCGCTCGACGGTGGTGCGTCGCGAACACCCGGGCCGCAGCGATTATCCGCCGACCCGCACGGTGCACCGCACCAGCACCAGCACCAGCAGCGTGATCGTGCGACGCGGCGACACGGTGTACGGCATCGCCTTTCGCGCCGGCATCGATTTCCGCGATCTGGCGCGTTGGAACGGCATTGCGCCGCCCTACACGATCTATCCAGGGCAGCGCCTGCAACTGCGCGGCCGCGCTGTGAACCCACCGAGCGCTGTCACCCAGGCGCCGCCTCGCGTCGCATCCGAGGTCCGCCCATCCCGCCCCGCACCACGACCTCCGGCGCCCGCACCATCGAACGCGCCGCCCACCGCGCCGCGCGTTCCAGCGGTGCCTGCCAGCGCACCGACCGCCTGGCGCTGGCCCACCCATGGTGCGTTGATCGCACGCTATGTCGTTGGCGACAGCACGCGCCAGGGCATCGACATCGCCGGTAACGCCGGGCAGGCGGTCGCTGCGGCAGCCGCCGGCACCGTGGTGTATTCGGGGTCCGGTCTGGTGGGCTACGGCGAACTGGTGATCGTCAAGCACTCCGACGAGTGGCTGTCCGCATACGGCCACAACCGGCGCCGTCTGGTGGCCGAAGGCGAGCGCGTGAGCGCCGGCCAGACCATCGCCGAAATGGGCCGCACCGGCGCCAGCCGCGACATGCTGCATTTCGAGATTCGCCGCAACGGCAAACCGATCGATCCGCTGCCCCTGCTGCCGCCGCGCTAATCGGCAACCGCGGCAAGAGGATCGCGGGAAATGCGGCAGTCGCGCGCAAGCGCGCTCCCACAAACAGCAACCGCATCGCGTGCTCTTGTGAGACGCCGCAGCGAGTGCAGAGCCACTCGCACATCCCGGTCCAGCGAAGCTAACGCATTGAGGGTGTCCGACCCGGGAACTGCCGACCAAACCAAAAGTCCTACCGGGCGTTCGACAAATATGGCAATAATCGCGTCGTGCTTACGATCGCGCGTCATCCATGAGTGGCAGCCCGCACACCGAATTGGTCGCTGCCTTGCGCCCGGAAACACCTGATGCGGATCTGGTGGCGGCCCTGCTCGGCACGAGCGACTTGGTTTCGCTTGCAACGATACTGAGCCAGCACGTTCAAACGCACCTGCCGTGCGAACAGGTATCGATCAGTTGGTGCCTCGGCGGTGATGCCTCGCAATTCCACTTCCCCGACCCAACGCCGTGCGAGCCCGCACCCACGTTGTTGCAGCAGTTGCGCAGCGAAGGCGCGCAAGTCGCCCGCACCGAGCGCGGCGAGTGGTTCGCGCTGTGCGTATCGGAAGGTCATGAGCGCATGGGCGCAGCGGTCTGCGCGCGCCTGCGCCACCCGGTCGACGATGACCGCATCGCGGCGACCTTCCCGGGGTGGCTGCGCACCTGCGTCAGCGCCGCACTGGAGACCGCCAACCTGCGTGCGGTGGTGGATCGACTGGATCGCGCCGAAAAAGTGCAGCACGCACTGTTCGCCATCGCCGACATGGCCGGCGCGGACATGGACATGCAGGAGATGCTGCGAGGCGTGCACGCCATCGTCGGCGAGTTGATGTACGCCGAGAATTTCTACATCGCGCTGTACTACAAGGATGAGGACGCAATCCGCTTCCTGCACTTCGTCGACACCCAGGACGTGCTGATCGCCAACGTCACCGATCTCACGGGGGAGCGCATCGGCCCGGCGATCTCGTTCGAACGCATCCGCCACGGGATCACCTGGCACCTGATCAGTGGCGGGCGCGCCCTGATGGGATCGATCGAGCAGGTCCGCGAGCAGGTGCATGGCGAATTGAGTGCGCTGGGTTCGGACTGCTACGACCTGCTGGGCGTGCCGATGGTCGCAGGCGGCGAGGTGCGCGGCGCCATGGTGGTGCAAACCTACATCGAGCGACCGCGCTACACCGAAGCCGACAAGGACCTGCTGGGCTTTGTCGCCAGCCACGTGCTGACCGCGCTGGACCGCAAACAAGCGCACCGCGAGCTCGAGCGTCGCGTGACCGAGCGCACCCTGGCCTTGACCCTGGAAGTGCACGAGCGCGAACGCAGCGAACGCCTGCAGGCCACTCTGTTCCGGATCGCCGAGCTGGCGCATTCGGTGGCCGGCACCTCGGATTTCTACGGCGCGGCGCACCGCATCATCGGCGAGTGGCTCGACTGCCGCAATTTCTACATCGCGCTGGTCGCCGAGGACGGCGAGACGGTGGAGTTCCCTTACTTCGTCGACGAGCGCAGCGAGCGGCCGCAGCCACGCCGGCTCGGCCGCGGCATCACCGAATACGTGCTGCGCAGCGGCCAGCCGCTGCTGGCCGACATGCACGACCCGGCCACCCGCGCGCGCATGCAGAAGCTGCATGCCGATGGCGAACTCAGTGGCCCGGTCGGCGATACCACCTGCTGGCTGGGAGTGCCGCTGCGCGTGTCCGAGCGTACGGTGGGCGTGCTGGCGGTGCAAAGCTACTCGCTGGAGGTGGGCTACACCGCGCGCGATCAGGAACTGCTGGTGTTCATCGCCTACCAGATCGCCGCCAGCCTGGAACGTGCACGCGCCGCGCAGTCGCTCAAGAGCGCTTATGCCGATCTCGAACAGCGGGTGACCGAACGCACCCGCGAGTTGCGCGAGCAAATCGCAGTGCGCGAGCAGATCGAGCTGCAGCTCAAGCACGAGGTGATGCACGATGCCCTCACTGGTCTGCCCAATCGCGCCTACCTGCGCGAGCATCTGGTGCGCACCTTGGGTCGCTACGGCCGCGACGCCAGCCGGATGTTCGCGGTGATGTTTCTGGATCTGGACCGCTTCAAGGTGATCAACGACAGCGCCGGTCACCTGGTGGGCGACGCTCTGTTGAAGGAAGTGGCGCGTCGATTCGCCGCCTGCGTGCGCACGCCCGACGTGGTGGCGCGGCTGGGCGGCGACGAGTTCGCCATCGTCATGGAAGACATCCATGGCAGCGAGGACGCGGTACGGCTGGCGCGCCGCATCGTCGCGGCGCTGGCGCAGCCGGTGCACGTGGACGGCAAGACCCTGTTCACCGCCACCAGCATCGGCATCGCCGTCAGCCACCCGCGCTACAGCCAGCCCGAACAGTTGCTGCGCGACGCCGACATCGCGCTGTATCGCGCCAAGGCCAACGACCAGCAGCGCTACGAATTGTTCGACGAACAACTCAACCAGGAAGCGCTGCACCTGCTCGACCTCGAGAACGACCTGCGCAACGCAGTGACACGGTGCGAGTTCGAACCGTACTTCCAGCCGATCGTGCAGCTCGACGACGCCAGCGTGGTGGGCTACGAAGCGCTGCTGCGCTGGCACCACCCGCAGCGCGGGGTGCTGGCGCCAGGCGCGTTCTTGCACGTGGCCGAAGCCAGCGGCTGTCTGGAGGCGATCGACTGGCTGATGTTCGAACGCACGGTGGCGGCCATTCCCACGCTCACCCGGCCCGGCCAGTACGTCAACCTCAACGTCTCGCCGCGTCACTTCCGGTCCCCGCATCTCGACACGCGCCTGCTGGCGCTGCTCGAAGCCAACGCGGTCGAGTCCAGCCGGGTGCGGGTGGAAGTGACCGAGGGCCTGCTGATGGAGAACCCCGAGCAGGCGATCGCCATCATCGACCGGCTGCGCAGCGCCGGGGTGATGACCGCGCTCGACGATTTCGGTACCGGCTACTCGTCGCTGAGCTACCTGCACCGGTTCGCGCTGGCGGCGGTGAAGATCGACCGCTCCTTCATCGTCGACCTCGCCCCGGATTTCGGCGGCGGCGGCGCACCGGTGGTGCGGGCGATCCTGGCGTTGGCGCAATCGGTGGGGCTTGAAGTCATTGCCGAAGGCATCGAGACCGCCACCCAGCGCGAAGCGCTGCTGGCGCTGGGCTGTCGGATCGGCCAGGGTTATCTGTTCGCGCGGCCGCAGCCGCTCGCCGCCGTCGCTGCGCTCGCCTGAACGTCCCGCGCATGGCGCGGACCGCCATTCGTCGCACCCATGCGCTCCCACAAACGGCAGGAGCGGCGCGGTAAGCTGATCGCATGAGCCGCAAGCCCCATTCGGTTGCCCCGGAAGACGCCGCATTGTTTCGCGCGGCGATCGGCGAAGTGCGCGAAGCCGCGCCGGTGGCACCGCCACCGAAGACGCCACAACCCAAGCCCGCGGCGCGCATGCGTGCGCGCGACGAAGCCGAAGCAGTCGCCGCCTCGCATCGACCCGACCCGGCGATTGCACAAATGCTCGCCGACGGGCTGCTGGCATTTCGCCGACCGCACGTGCCGGCGCGCGTGCTTGCCCGTTTGCGCCAAGGCCACTACGCAGCGCAGGACGAACTCGACCTGCACGGACTCACCGAAGCGCGTGCGCGCGCCCTGCTGCTCGAATTCCTGACGCACGCCAATCGCGCCGGCTGGCGCTGCGTGCGCATCGTCCACGGCAAGGGCCTGAGTTCGCCCGGCGGCGCGGCGGTGCTGCGGCCGCTGGTGGCGCACCTGCTGGGACATCGCGGCGACGTGTTGGCATTCGCCTCGGCACCGCCCGCCCAGGGCGGCACCGGGGCTACCCTGGTGTTGCTGGCCGAGCGCACGGGCAAGCCTCGGGACGGCTGAAAGCGCCCCCGCGCCCGCGTCAAACGATTCGACGTTCGGTGAGCGGATCGAAAAAATGCAACTGCTCGACGCGATAGCCCAGCCGCACCGCATCTCCCGGCATCGGCAGCGGTTGCGGCGGCATCCGCGCGATCAATGGCGTCGAGGTGTGATTGACGTTGAGGAACACCTCGTTGCCTACCGACTCCACCAGATCCAGGGTGCCGACCAGACTGGCCTCAGTGACCGCCTGTGTTTCCAGATGCAGGTGTTCCGGGCGCACGCCCACCACCACGTCCTGCCCCACGAACGCCGCCAATCCCGGAGCCGCGAGGGACAGGCCGGGTAACGGCAATACCGCGCTACCGAGGTCCAAGGATGGCACCGGATCGCCACGCAAGCGGCCGCGGAACAGATTCATCGCGGGCGAGCCGATGAAGGCCGCCACGAACAGGTTGGCCGGGCGCTGATATACAGCGGTGGGTGTATCGATCTGCTGCACCCGCCCGTCGCACATCACCGCCACGCGCTGGCCGAGGGTCAGGGCTTCGATCTGATCGTGGGTGACGTAGATCATGGTGGTGCCCAGCCTGCGGTGCAGCCGCGCCAGCTCCACCCGCATGGTCTGGCGCAGCTTGGCGTCGAGATTGGACAGCGGCTCGTCGAGCAGAAACACCTTGGGTTGGCGCACCAATGCGCGCCCCAACGCCACCCGCTGACGCTGCCCGCCCGAAAGCTGGCGCGGCCGCGATTCGAGCATCTCCTGCAGCCCCAGCATCTGCGCCGCCGCCGCCACCCGTGGCGCGACTTCCTGCGGCGACATCCCACGCAGCCGCAGGCCGAAGGCCAGATTCTCGTAGACGCTCAGATGCGGATACAGCGCATATGACTGGAACACCATCGCAATGTCGCGATCCTTCGGCGCCAAGGCATTGACGACGCGATCGTCGATCCACAACCGACCCGAGGTGATGGCCTCCAGCCCGGCGATCATGCGCAGCAAGGTCGACTTGCCGCAGCCCGACGGCCCCACCAGCACCAGCAGCTCGCCGTCGGCGATCTCGAAGTCGACGTCGGCAACCGCGACCCACCCGTTGTCATAGACCTTGCTGACCCGCTCCAGCCTGACACCCGCCATTTGCCCTCCCGCTAGCCCGCGTCCAACCTATCCTGCCGCAATCTCGCGGCAACCCGCCCGGAAGCCACCGGCACGGCGCCACAGCGCTGGCACGAGGCGCCCGCATCGGCGCTGGCACGTTAGCATGTAATCGTTTACATTTGCCAATCCCGCCTGCCCACCGACACCCGAATGAACGACCGGCCTGCCTTCCCGCGCGATTTCCTCTGGGGCTGCGCAACCTCCGCCTACCAGGTAGAGGGATCGCCACTGGCCGACGGCGCTGGCCACAACATCTGGCATCGATTCTGCCGCACGCCGGGCAAGGTGCGCGACGACCACAACGGCGACCACGCCTGCGACCACTATCGCCGTTATCCGCAGGACATCGCGCTGATGCGCGACATGGGCCTGAACGCCTACCGCTTCAGCATCGCCTGGAGCCGCGTGTTGCCGGAAGGCACCGGGCGCGTCAACACCGCCGGCCTCGACCACTACGACCGATTGGTCGATGCCCTGCTCGCACACGGCATCCAGCCGCTGGTCACCCTGTTCCACTGGGATCTGCCCGCCGCCCTCGACGACCGCGGCGGCTGGCTCAACCGCGACAGCGCGCAATGGTTCGCCGACTACGCGCGCGTGGTGTTCGAGCGCCTCGACGACCGTGTGAAGATGTGGGCGACGCTCAACGAACCCTGGGTGGTGACCGACGGCGGCTACCTGCACGGCGCGCTGGCGCCCGGCCACAGCAATCTCTACGAAGCGCCGCTGGCGACCCACAACCTGATGCGCGCGCACGGCGCGGCGGTGCAGGCGTATCGCGCCAGCGGCCGCCATCGCATCGGGCTGGTAGTGAACCTGGAGCCGAAGTATCCCGCCTCGTCGTCGCCGGAAGACCTGGCCGCTACCGCGCGCGCCCATGCGTACATGAACGGCCAGTACCTCGATCCGGCGTTGCTCGGGCACTATCCGGAGCGCCTGCGCGAGATCTTCGGCGACGCCTGGCCCGAGTGGACGGCGCAGGACATGGCGGACATCCGCCAGCCGCTCGACTTCATCGGCGTCAATTACTACACCCGCAGCGTCGTACGCCACGACGCCGACGCCTGGCCGGTGCGCGCCGCCGCGGTGCGGCAACCGCAGTCCACCTACACCGAAACCGGTTGGGAGGTGTATCCGCAGGGCCTGGTAGACACCCTGAACTGGGTGCGCGCGCGCTACGGCAACCCGCCGGTGTACATCACCGAGAACGGCGCCGCGTTCTACGACCCGCCGGTCGCCGAGGGCGAACTGCTGAGCGATCCGCTGCGGATGAGCTACCTGCGCCAGCATCTGCGCGCGGTACGCGCCGCGATCGCGCAGGGCTGCGACGTACGCGGGTATTACGCCTGGTCGCTGCTGGACAATTTCGAATGGTCGCTCGGCTATTCCAAGCGCTTCGGCCTGATCCACGTCGATTACGCCACGCAAAAGCGCACCCGCAAGGCTAGCGCGCAACTCTATGCCGAGGTGATCGCCAGCCACGGTGCGGCACTCGACGCGGACCTCACTGCGGGCACCGCAGCGCCCTCGGTCGTTGTCTGAACGATTGGGCAAGCCGCGATACCGTCCATTTGGATGACCAGCCAGCCACCCGTCACCCCAGCGCAAGCTGGGGTCCATTTTGACTTCCGTCTGCCAACGGTCACGGCGCTCAGGTTCCCCGCACCGCAATCACGATGTCCGCCGGTAGCTGGCGAATCCGCAGTTCGCCATCGCGCCACTCCAGCGCGCGGTTCCCGCTGCGCGCCTTGCCGGGCACTCCCGCATAAGGCCACGGAAACACCAGCCCGCCGGGCGGCACGCGCAGCCCGGCGTGGATCGTCAGATGCAGCGCGTCATCTTCCTGACGCACGCTGAAGCTCAACTTGCCATAGGGCGTCGCCAGGTCTTGCACCGCGATGCCATTGCCAACCAACCACTGCGTCGGAACACCGGCCGCCAGCACCAGGGATTGGTCCTGCGGCCGCTCGTACGCGAACAGGTCGAGTGCGGCGCGGATGAAATCGGACGCCACCCAGCCGTGCGGCATGTCGCCGATGAAATGCGGTTGCCGTGGTTCGCGCCCCACTACCTCGGCCCACTGGTTCCAACCGGCCGGCCGCCGGTCGGCCAGGAACCACGCCCACAGCACCTGCGCCCGCTCGCGCCAGCCCAGCCGCACGAAGGCGCCCACCACGCGCCATTCGTAGGGCGTGTACACGTCCCACCCGTGCGCGCCGTCGCGGCGTTCGACGAAGCGCTGCCAGTAACGCTCGAACGTCTGGCGCAGCAGATCCTGCGGCAACGCCGCCTGTTCCCCGGCGGGCGCCAGCGCGACGGTGGTGGAGGTGGCGTCGAAGTCGCCGCGATCGGCAGCTCCGGGCAGGTAGTCGATTGCGTGCATCGCAACGCTGGCACGGATCGACGCATGCAGGTCGTCGCGAAACTGCGCAAGCGCGGCTGACAGCGCCGCCGCCTCCTCGTCGTGCCCCAACGCGGCGGCGATCTCGACCGCGCCGCGGTAGCCGGCCAGTGCCCAGAAATCGTCCCAGTACGAGTAGGCGGGCTTGTCAGAGTATCCCTCGTGACTGATCGACGGCGGCATCAGGCCGAAGAAAGCCGCGCGCTCCGCACTGCGATTGCGCAGCGTACGCTCGCTGGCACGCAGGCGCTCCATGTAGGCAGCGGCGGCGCGCACATGCGGCCACAGTGTTGCCAGCAGCTCGCGGTCGCCGCCGTAGCGATACAGTTCGGCGATGGCGTGGATCAGTTCGCCATGGCTGTCGTTCTCGGGTACCGGATCGGCGCCGCGCCGGTCGACGCAGCATGGCACCTTGCCATCGGCGAACTGGAACGGCGCATACCAGCGCACGTAGTCGCGCGCCGCCTCGTAGTGCCCGAGGCGCAGCAACGCACCCGAGGTCATCGCGCCGTCGCGTATCCACGAGCGCGCATACGCGCGTGTGCCGGGACGGATCGCCGCCCCATCGCGATTGATCAGGATGTGTGCCAGAGCCGTGCGCACGCTGTCGGCCAGCGGCTGCGCTTCGGCCGGCACCGACAACCGCACCCGATCGAGCTTTTCCCGCCACGCCTGTGCAACGCGCGCCTGTTCGCGCTCGGCAAACGCCGACGGCGCCAGCCCGTCGAGGCGCAGTGGTGCGTCCATCCCGGACAGCGGCAACGCCACCACGAACTCGGCACCCACGTGCGCTGCCAGTTGCAGGTCGTAACGCAGCGCCGCCGAAGCGAAGCCGGCCTCGTCGCGCACCGCGACCGGGGCGCGCTGTCCCGGCACCGGCAAGACCTCGGGCACGCTGTCGGCATCCAGGCTGACAAGCCGCACACCGTCCGGTCGCTGCAAGGGGAACACCGCGCGCCGACCATTCACCCGCAGCGCGTCGCCATCCCAGGCCAGGGCATGGATCGGCGCGACACCGCCGGGCGTGTTGAGGAACTGCACCGGCGGATTCACCTGGAACGGCCGCGCCGCCAGCAGTAGCGACAACGCCCGGCTGGCGTCGCCGTGGTTGTCGAGCCGGTAGCGCAGCAGCAGGTGGGCGTGCCCGCGCTCGCCGATCGCCACGGCGGTGATGCGCAAGCCCACCTCGCCGTGGCGCCAGCTCACGCTCGGGATCGGCAGGTAGCCATCGAGCAGTTCGTGTGCCGGCTCGACGTCGGCCCAACTCACCAGCGCGCCATCGTCGAGCACGAACGGCTCCAGCGAAAAGCCGCCGCGCGCCGGTTCCACCGCGCCGTCCTCCGACAGCAGCGCCGGCTCCGGGCCGCCATCCACACCGACCACGGTCCAGTACGACTGCTCGCCGACGAAGCCGCGCGGGTAATGCCCACGCGGCGCCGCCGCGGCGATGGAACGGAAGAATGCGTTGTCGTCGGCGGCCCACTCGAGGTCTTCGATCCGCAGCCGCGCCAGCCCGTAGCGTCGACCCCGTCCGTCGCGCAAACGCAGGCGCAGCCAGCGCGCCTGGGTGTCGCCCAGCGGCAGCGCATCGCGTCCGCCGTTGCCTGAGCGCACCCGGCGCAGCGTGTGCCAACGCCCGTCATCGTCGGCCACCGCCACCTCGTATGCGCTCGCGTGCTGGCCCGGCAACCAGTCGAGCGTGAGCCCGGAGAAGACCCGTTCGACGCCTAGGTCCAGCCGCACGTCCTGCACCCCGCCGCCATCGCTGCGCCAAACGTTGTCGGGGACGCCGTCGGGTGCTGTGGTGGCATCGCCCGAGGCGTCGACGATCCGGGGCACCGGCCAAGCGGCCGGTGGTGGTGGCACCGCGCGCAACACCAACTGATCGAAGCACACCGTGCCGCGCCCGCCCGCATCGGCGGCGACCGCCAGTTCCACTGCGGCGACCCGCCGCAGCCTGCGATCCTTTGCAGGCCCCCAGGCAAAACTCACGTGCCGATCCGGAATGCGCAGCCACTGCCAGTCATCGCCGGGCACGAAGCGCGCCCACTGCCGCCACCAGACGTTGTCGCCACTCGCATCGACCAGCTTGAATTGCAGCGCATTCGCCGGCCCCGAGCCGCGCACGCGCAGATGGAACTCGTAGTGCTCGGGCAGCTCGAACGCAAGCGTGCGTCGCAACTGCGCGTAGCCCGACACCTTGCCGAAGTCGTAGTCCAGGCACAGCGCCCGTCCCTCGCTGCCCGGCACCGGGCGGGCACTCGCCACCACCGCATCGGAAGCCTGCGCCTGCCATGGCGCGGCCTGCTCGAAACCATCCAGCAGCCGCGGCAGATCGAGTGCCGCAGCGGCGTGCGACGCGATCGCCCACGCCGCGCACCACGCAAAGCGCCACCGTAGCGTCGTCATCCCTTGACGCTACCCAGCAACAGGCCCTGCAGATAATGCCGTTGCAGCACCAGGAACAACGCCAGCACCGGCAGCACCGTCACTACCGAACCGGCCATCATCAACTCGTTGTCCGGCACGTGCTCCAGCGAGAGCGCGGCGAGCGCCACCGGCAGCGTCTGCAGGTGCTCGTCGCTGAGCACAATCAGCGGCCACATGAAATCGTTCCAGCTTGCCAAAAAGGTAAACACGCCCAGCGTGACCACGATCGGCCGCAGCAGCGGCAACACGATGCTGAAAAAGATACGCAGCTCGCCAGCGCCGTCGATCCGCGCCGCCTCGAGCAGATCGTCCGGGATCGAACGCGCGAACTGACGCACCAGGAAAATGCCGAACACGCTCGCCATCGCCGGCACCACCACGCCGGCATAGCTGTTGACCAGGCCCAGCGGCTTGAGCATCAGGAACAACGGGATCATCGCCACCTGCGCCGGCACCACCAGCGCCGCCAGCAGGGTGCGGAACACCCGCTCGCGCCCGGCGAACTGCAGCTTGGCGAAGGCGTAGCCGGCGCTGAGGTTGAATGCCAGCGCCAACAGCGTGGTCGCGCCCGCCACCAACGCGCTGTTGAGCAGGTAGCGACCGATGCCGACGCGCACAAACAGCTCGCGGTAGTTGTCCAGCGTGGGATCGCCCGGCAACAGCGGCGGCGGAAGCGTGCTCGCCGCGCCGGGCGCCATGAAAGATACCGACAGCATCCACAGCAGCGGAAACAGGCTGGCCGCCGCCAGCAGCGCCAGCGCGCCATTGACCAGCACGCCGCTCCATCCCGGCCTCATCGTTCGCTCCTGCGTGCCAGCCGCATCATGCCGAGCGTGGCCACCGCCATCAGCACGAACAGCAAGAACGCGACTGCCGATGCCTGGCCCAGCCGCCACCACTTGAAACCCTCCTCGTACATCAGATACATCACGCTCACCGTGCTCTGCATCGGCCCGCCCTGGGTCATCACGTAGGGCTCGGCAAACAACTGGAAATAGCCCGCCACGGTGATGATTCCGACCAGCGACAAGGTCGGCATCAGCAGTGGCAGGGTGATGTGGCGCAGTTGCTGCAACGCCGAGGCACCATCGATGCGCGCAGCCTCGTACAAGTCCTCCGGAATGCTCTGCAACGCCGCCAGCAGGATCACCATGTTGTAGCCGAAGTTCTTCCACACCGCGAAACCGATGATCGCCGGCATCGCCCACGACGGATCGCCCAGCCAGTCGACCGGCTCCAGTCCCAACGTGCCCAGCGTGTGGTTGATGAGGCCGTAACGGGTGTGCAGCAGATAGCGCCAGATCACCGCCACCGCCACCACCGTGGTCACCACCGGCGCAAACAGCGCAGTGCGAAAGAACCCGCGAAACCGCGCCACGCGCGCATTGAGCAGCAACGCCGCCAGCAGCGAGACGCCGATCGACAACGGCACCCCGACCAGCACGAAGTAGACGGTATTGCCCAGCGCGCGCCAGAACAGCGGCGTGCGCAGCACGCTCAGATAGTTTTCGAACGCGACGAAACGCAGATTGCCCAGGTCGGCCAGCGCGTACAGATCGAAGTCGGTCAGGCTCAACGCCAACGCCGCCAGCACCGGCAGGCCGAAGAACAGCGCAATCACCAGCACCGCCGGTCCGGCAAACACCCAGCCGGCCAGTCGCGCGCTCATTGCCGCTCTCGCTTGAGCATCCAGCGTCGCTTGCTCAGGATCGCATCCACGCGCTGATCGATCTCGATGACCACGGCATCGACGTCCTGCCCGGTCAGCACCGCCTGCTCCGCCACCAACTGCATTTCGGTGACGATCTGTTCCCACTCCGGTATCGCGGGCGTCGGCTTGGCGCGTTCGAGTTGCTCGCGAAACGCCTGCACGTGCGCATCGCGCGCCAGCGCCGGATCGCTCCAGGCACTGCGCCGTGGCGGCAGATTGCCGGTCAGCGCGTAGAAGCGGCTCTGCACTGCCGGCTCGGACAGAAACTCAATCAACCGCCACGCCGCCGCCTTGTGTGTGGACGCGGCAAACACCACCAGACTCGAGCCGCCCGCATTCGACGCCCCCGGCCCTTGCGGACCGGGCATCGGCATCGTCGCCCAATTCGCCTGCTGCACTGCCGGCAAGCGACGCTCGAACTCGGCGATGTTCCACGGCCCGGACGGATAGAAAGCAAACGTGCCGCGGCCGAACTCGTTCCAGACGTTGGCGACCTGCGTGTTGCTGACCGGCGGTGCCAGGCCGGCGCCGAACAGTGCCAGATAAAACCCCAGGGCACGCCGGAATCCGTCGCTGCGGAAGTTGCCGTAACGACCGCCGTCGCGCAGCAGCGGCTCGTCCTGCTGCAACGCCAACACCAGCAACGGCTCGAACTCATTGAGCGGCAGCAAAATCGCATATTGATCCGGCGCCGCCCGCGCCTTGAGCGCGACCATCGCCTGGCGCCATTCCGCCCAGGTCCGTGGCGGGACGTCGAAGCCGGCAGCGGCCAACAGATCGCGCCGGTAGAACAGCAGGCGGGTATCGACGTACCACGGAACGCCGTAGACCGAGTCGTCGATACGGTTGGTCGCGAAGATGCCGGGAAAGTAGTCATCGGCGCGCACCTGCGACGATGCGGCCAGTTCGCGATCCAGCGGCGCCAGCGCACGCAGCGCCACCATCTCGGGGATCCAGGTGTTGCCGAGCTGCGCGACGTCGGGCGTACTGTCGCCGGCAAAGGCGGTCAGCAGCTTGGCATGCGCGCCTTTCCAGGGCAGTTGCTGCAGTTCGACGTGAATGCCGGGATTGCGGCGCTCGAACTCGCGCAGCAGTTCCGCCACCACCTCGCCCTCGCGACCCATCGCCCAGAAGCGGATCGTGTGCGCGTCGGTCGCGGTGCGCGCACAGCCGGCCAGCGCCAGCAACGCCAGCACCCCGAGCAGGCCGATCCCACGCCTGATCGAAGTCACGGCGGCGCCTCCGGCACGACGGGTTGCCGCAACCAGCCGCCATCGAAACCCGCGCGCTGCAAGCCACGGCGCAGATGCGGGTTGCCGCGCAACACCCGCCAGATCAGACCGCTGTGATGATTATCGATCATGGCCAGAATCGGCCCCTGATCGATGCCGAGGTAATCTTCCGCTACCCAACCCACCCCCGGCACCACGCGCCCCGTTTTCAGCGGTACCCGATAGTGGAAGCTCGGGTTGAAGGCATCCAGAAAACCGTACCGCGCATAGATATGCGCACCGTAGCGCGCGCGCAGCGCCGCGATCGCGGGGTTGACGATCTCCGGCGCAAACGGAAGCGAAGCGATCGCCGCGGTCGGCGCAATGGTGCCGTCGTCGAAACCACCCGCGACGCCATCGGCGAATGCCGGACCGCGTGCCGAGTAATGGTGGAACGTGCGCAATTGGTCGCGATAGGGCAGCTTGACCTTCTGCGGCCCGTCGCTGGCGCTGAGCCCCCAGATGTTCTCGCCGTAGCCCTTCCACCCCATCGGATTGGCGATCGCATACGCGCGCTGCGCATAGGCCGCGCGCCGGCTGTTTTCGAAATAGTCGATCCCGCGCTGGCGCATGTAGTCGTCGCGAATGCCGCGAAAGTCCACCCAGACGTGACTGTACTGGTGGCCGAACTGCGGCGCGAAGGCCAGATGCTGCTGTCCGTAAAAATCCCCCCAGGAGCGGTCATATGTCTGCGTCCAGGCGGTCCACGCATCGGGCTCGACCGGGTGACTCGGCGAACCCAGCGCCAGCAGGTAGACCAGCATCGCCTCGTTGTAGCCCTGCCAGTCGTGTTTGATGAAGCCACGCTCCGGAAACCAGCCCATCGCGATCCGTGGCGCACGCACTTGCATCCAGCGCCAATCGACGCGCGCATAGAGCGCCTCGGCGAGGCGGCGAATCTCCGCCTCGTCGCCGCTCCCGCCATCGAAATACGACTGCGCGAACAACACGCCCCCCAGCAACAGCGCGGTATCCACCGACGACAACTCGACCCAGTCGGCATAGCGCGTGCCGCTGTCGAGATCGAGAAAGTGATAGAAGAAGCCCTTGTAGCCGGCCGCACCGGTTGCCTGCGGCCCTTGTGGCGCGGCGTACAGAAATCGCAAAGTCGCGAGCGTTCGCGCTATCGCCTGGCCGCGATCGATCCAGCCGTGCTCGACGCCGATCGGGTACGCGGTCAAGGCGAAGCCCACCGCCGCCACACTGGAGAATGGCGCCGACGGCCAGCGATCCGGGGCCAGGCCATTGTCGGCACGGGTGGTGTCCCAAAAGAAATCGAACGTGCGCCGCTCGAGATCGTCGGTGTCCGCCTGCGCCGCAGGCCATGCGTCGGCAACACGCTCCGGCGCCGTCTGCGCCGGAACGGCGCAGGCGACCAGCAACGCCAGCGCAAACGACAATCCGGCGATGCGCTGCCAGATGCGCCGCATCATGCGACCGCAACCACGGTGCCAGCCATCAGCCGCAAGCCCCCGGAAAGCGGCCGTCCGTGGCCGGAATGACGCTCCTCGGGGCACCTCGGGGGAGGGCACAGATGCAACCGTCCAGACGCGCGCCGAGCGCCATCGTGCCTTGCCGTCCACTTGCGCTCCGCGGAGACACGCATGATCGCCAATGCGCGATCGCGCTCACCACGTGCGAACGGACGACAGGCGGGCGGCATCGGCATCGCCGCGCGTCAGAACGAAACCTTGGCGCCGAACTGGATCGTCCGCGGCGGTCCCGCCAAGCCCTGTGGCGCACCAAAGTTCGGGTTGTTCTGGATGCCCTCGAACGGGATGAAACCATCGCGTCCGCCGATGTTGGTGGCGTCGAACAGGTTGATCGCTTCGACGAACACGCTCAGCGTCTGCCCGCCCTGGAACAGGCTCAGTTTGAAGTCCTTCTGCAGACGGACATCGACCTGCTTGTAGCCGAAGAACCCCGGTTGATCGCCGGAGTTGTCCACCACCACGTTGCGGCCGAAGCCGTTGGACAGATCGATCACCTCGAACGGCTGGCCCGAAGACAACTGGGTGAGAGTCGAGAACTTCAGACCCCACGGCAGATCGACGATGCCGTTGATGATGATGCGATGGCGCTCGTCGGCGGCGTTGGGATGGAACGGCGCCTCCTCGGGATTGATGAAATCGAAGTTGAAGGTGCGCCCGCTCTGCTTGGCATAGGACAACGTGTAGGCGATACCGAGTCCCCAGCCCGACTCCTTCGTGTACGGCTTGTCGAGGGTGAAGTACAGCGCGTTGAACCGCGTTTCCTGCCCATTGACGCCAGCCACGACGGTACCGAAGTTGCCCTGGTCGCGCGGGGTCGGAATGAAGTCCAGCACGCCGTTGTTGTCGCGATCGAACAGCGATCGGTTGGCCGGGAAGAACGCGATGTCGTCGTGGCTCTCGATGCGGCTGGCGGTGAGCGATGCGTTGAAGGAGGTATCGAACATCGTGAAGCGCTGACGCACGCCCAGGCTGAACTGATCCGAATGCGGCGGCTTCAGGTTGTTGTTGACCACGCGGATCTCACGCCCGGGATCGAAGCCGGTGCCGAACAGCGCCAGCAGCGCTTCGCGGTTGACGCCGGCGAGTTGGTCGATCTGGATGGTCGGCTGGCCGAAGCGCGGCAGGCCATCTTGCGAGAAGAAGAACACGCGCTGCGCGAAGTTGGCCAGCACCGCCTCCTCGGCAGCCACCCGGAACAACGTGCGGTCGAACGACCGTCCCCAGCCACCGAACAGTACCGTGCTCTCGTCGCCGTTGAAATCGTAGGAGAAGCCGAGCCGCGGCTGGAATGCCTTCTTGTACGGATTGCGGTTGCTGCCGGTCGAAATGAAATCTTCGGCGCGGAAATCGACTGCATCGGGCGCGGGCTGCCGGCCCTCGGCGGCGCCCGCCGCGGCATCGGCGGCAATCGCCTGTTCCAGCTCGCGCAGGGTGGCGGCAATGGCGTCGGGCGTCTCGAAATTCTTGTTGTTGGCGTTGCTCTCGTAATCCCAACGCACGCCGAGATTGAGCGAGAGCTTGTCGGTCACGTCCCAGTCGTCCTGCAGAAAGATGCCGTACTGGGTGTTGTTGACGTTGACGTTGGGATCGCCGATGCCGATCCGCGCCTCTGCCGGGAAGCTGAAATCCAGCCCCTGCGAGGGCTCGTTGATGAACGTGAAGAGCGGGTCGATGAATGCCCCGAACTTGACGTCCGCCTCGGCCGCCGCCACCCGCACGCCAGTCTTGATCACATGGTTGCCATGCCAGGCGATGTCGGCAAAGGTGATGTTGTCGCGGAATGTGTAGACCGTGTCGTTGATGTCCTGCTCGAAGGGCTGGCCGCCCAGCGCAATGACGTTGCGGTAATCGAGCGCAACTCCGCCCGAGTTCACCGGCCGCGGGTTGAACCTGGCATCGCGGTAGTCGAAGCTGAACTCGTTGGTGAAGGCATCACCGAAGTACTGGTGGCGCGCACGCACCGTGGTTACCGGGTTGTGGATCTCGTTGGCGCGCTCCAGGCTGGTTTGCCCACCGAAGTCGCGGATATCGTTTTCGCGGCGCACGTTGACCGACAGCTCGACCGCCTGACGATCGCTGATGTCCCAGTTGAGCTTGCCGAAATACAGATCCTCGCGGAAGTTGCTGCTCTTGGTGCCGGCAAATTGCTGCGGATCGAAACCTATCTGTGCCTGCTGTTCCGGCGTCACGAGGCCCGGCGTCACGGTGTTGTTGCGGGTCTGGTCGTTGGCCTCGTAGGACACGAAGAAGAACAGCTTGTCCTTGATCAGCGGCCCACCCAGCGCGGCGCCGTATTGGTCGCGCGAGAAGGCCGGCTTGGATTGATTGTTGCGCTTCTGGAAGAAATCCTTCTCGACCAGCGATTTGCGCGCAAACAGCCCGAATGCCTCGCCATGAAGCTCGTTGGTGCCCGACTTGGTCACGGCGGTGATCACCGAGGAGCCTGCCTGCTCGTATTCCGCCTTGAAGTTCTGCGTCAGGACCTTGAACTCCTGCACCGCCAACTGGCTGAACGGATTGCCGCGACTGCTGTCCTGCCCGGCCACGCCACCTTGCTGGACATTGCTCTTGAGCGATACGCCATCGATGAACACATTGGTCTGGCCAGCCGCCAGCGAGTCGCCCGTTGCATTGGATGCACCACCGGAAAACTGCTGACGAAACTCGTCGCGCGAGATCCGCACGCCCGGTGCGAGCTGGGCGAAGTTGAGAAAATTGCGGCTGCCCTGCGGCAGGTTCTCGATCTGCTCGGTGGTGACGTTGGTGCCGATTTCCGAGGTTCGCACCTCGACGCTCGGCGCACTGCCCGTGACCGTTACCGCTGCCAGTTCCACCGGCGCGGGCCGACCGAGGTCCACCACCAGCGTCTGCGCCACTTGGACGCGCACCACCTGCTCGTAGGCATTGCCCTGCACCACGGCCCGAACCGTGTATGCGGCCGGGCGCAACCCGGTGATCACGTAGCTGCCGTCAGCGCGCGTCTCCACCGCGCGCGACACCCCGGTCTCGGGATTGATCGCCTCGACCCGCACTCCGGCCTGCACTCCGGCCACATGGCCGCGCACGGTGCCGGTCGAGAGCTGAGCCTGTACCGGCATGGCCGCGATCAACAGCACCACAACCGCCCCCATCCGGCACCAGCCGGCCATCTTGCTCATGAGTTGTTTCATGTCCCCTCGCCTCGTCAGTGATGTCCGGTCGGTGATCCCGCCGTCCACTCCCCACACCCCGCCCGGCGCACCGCCGGGTGGTTGTTGCCGTCCCTACCGGATCGCTCAGGCACCCGCTTCCCCACCCGAATCCAGCAGCCGCAAGTGCCGGCTCCCGGTACGCGCGGCGCCGCAGGAACTCCGTACCTGTACCTCGGTGCGCAGCAGCGTCTCTCCTCCACGCACCTGTTCCGAACCTTCCATCGCACCCACCAGACGCTCCAGCGCCACCGTCCCAAGGTCGGCGATCGGCACCGAAACCGTGGTCAGCGCCGGGCGCACGAAGCGCGCGGTGGGGATGTCGTCGTAGCCGACCACGGCGATATCCTCCGGCACCCGCACCCCGGCATCGGCCAGCGCGAACATGCAGCCGATCGCCATCATGTCGTTGGCGGCAAACACCGCATCGGGGCGTTCGGCGAGCGCGGCGATCTGCTGGCCGGCGCGAATGCCCGATTGCTCGTTGAAGTCGCCGCGAATGATCAACGGCGCGTCGTCCGGCGCCAGCTCACGCATCGTTTCGCGGAACCCGCGCAGTCGTTCAGCGGCGTCGCTGTTGTCGTGCGGACCGGCGATGAAGGCAAGCCGGCGCCGCCCGCTGCGATGCAGGTGGCGCACCATCTTCACCGCTCCGCCGTAGTTGTCGATCCGCACCCGCGCGTGTGCGGTGCCGCCGGGCGCCGCATTGATCAGCACCGCCGGCAACGATTCCGGCAGGTGTTCGGCATAGAACGACGCGGTGGCGGTCGGCGACATGATCAGCAGTCCATCGACGCGCCCGCGCATCGCCTTGAGCGCGGCGGTGGTATCGGACAAGTCGCCGTGCGAGCTCGACAGCAGCAGATGCAGGCCCTGAATGCGCGCCGCCACGTCGATGCCACGGATCAACTCGGAAAAGAATTCGCCGTGCATGTCCGGCAACAACACGCCAATGGTCTGGGTGCGGCGGGTGACCAGGCTTTGCGCGGCACCGTGCGGGGTGTAGCGCAATTCCTTCATCACCGCCTCGATGCGTGCGCGCGTCGCCGCGCTCACGTTGCTGTGGCCATTCATGACCCGCGACACGGTCGCGACCGACACGCCGGCCGCGAGTGCGACATCCTTGATGGTGTTGGACATGGCCGTTCGTTCACCCCGATCACGGCACCGCCTCGAAGCGGCGCACCATGGGGGCAAAATGTAAACGTTTTCATGCGCGGCGTAATCATGCACCGCAGCACTGCCGCCAAGCCATCAGGCCGCGACGTTTCGAGGATTCATGGTGCGACGCAACTCAAATCGGCCCGCGCCGGCGGCGCGCGCTACGGATCGATGTGAGAAATGCGGATAACCCGCATCGACGCCGCCGTGCGGTTACGGCGATCACCGCAACCGCACGAGCGCGTCCGCACGCCTTCACTGGCGGTCGCCGTCCTCGCTGCCGGTGGAAGCCAGCGGCTTCATCGGCGGCGCGATCCAGCGCACCTTGACGCCGCGCTGGGCGGCCTTGTGCTCCACTGCAAGCATGTAATCGCTGTCGTACGCATCCGCGCCAACGCGCCCAGAAACCGAGGCGGAATGGGCCGCACAACCCGACAACGACACGATCGCGAAACTCATCGCTACAACGCAAAAGACGGCACGGTTCATGGCAACCTCCCGGCGACGGCCTGATGACGTGGAAACGCGACATCACCGGCATCGACACCTTGCGTCGATCCGCGATGTCGGAGCCAACATACACCTCTGCGCGCCACCGGTCATGTGCGCCAAGTCATCGTGCCCAGTTGGGTAGTGTTCTGTGCAATTAGGAACTTACAGGCGCCTGTGCCGGCCGCGAGATTTTCTCGATGCGACAGCGTTGTGTGTAGGCTGGTGGTGAGCGTAGCGACCGAGCGCAGCGAAGGCGTAGCTCGCGCAGCGAGCGCTGTCGCGAAGCGACCGAACCCCAGCGCCGTTACTATCGCGAAATGAGCTGCTGGGGTTCGCTACGCTCACCACCAGCCTACCCCACGACAAGTGCCGTCAAGAACGCATCACTGCGCTAGTCGCAGTCGCCCAGCGCATGCAGCACGGTAGTGGCGTAGGCACCGGCGGGCAGTTCGAACGCGAGTTGCAGCGTGTCCGGTTGCAACCACTCCCAGCGCAGCGCCTTCGCCAGCAACCGCAGCGCGCGAAACTCCTGGTTCAAACCGGCGTCTTCCAGCCCCTGGCGCAATGCCTCGCTGCCCTGCAGCGCCTGCAACACCAGCGCGCGGGCAGCGCCGTCGCAACGCAGTTCGCCCTTGCCCCACAACGGCGCAGCCGGGTGGACGTCGTGCGCCTGCACGCGCGC
>JANRIF010000178.1:0-12041 GCA_033765245.1 Lysobacteraceae bacterium | reverse complement strand
TGGGCGAGGCGGCGGGTGAGGCGGGCGCCGCTCCAGGTCAGCGGCAACATCACCACCCAGGTGCCGAGCCCGAATGCGCTCATCAGCAGGCCGCCTTGCAGTGGGTCGGCGCTGAGCCACGCAGCGGCCAGCAGGGTGGCGCTGAGGCCGCACGGTAGCCAGCCCCAGAGCATGCCGGCGGCCAACTGCCGCAGCGGTGTGTTGGCGGGCAGCAGGCGCCGATGCAGCGGCGCGAGCCAGCGCCACAGTGCCGCGCCGGGGCGGTTGACGAAGGCCAGGCGGCCGCGCTGGTCGAGTAGGCGCAGCGCCACCAGTAGCAGCACCGCCCCCACCGCCATGCGCATCGCCAGCGCCAGATGCGGCAAGCGCCAGACGCCGAGCAGGCCAGCGCCGAAGGCGCCGACCGCGCTTCCGGCTAGCGCGTAACCGAGCACGCGCCCGGTGTTGCTCAACAGTGCCGTGCGCAGCGGCGGCGATGGGGCAGCGCCGGCGGCGATACCGGTGGCGACGCCGCCGCACATCAGCGCGCAATGCAGGCCGCCGAACACGCCGCTGACGGCGGCGGCGGACAGCGCCAGCCAGTCGATCGGGACGGAGGCGATCAAGCCCACTCAATTTTCCCCGTTCTCTGCCTTCCGCTCTTTATCGTCGGCGAGGATATCGATGGCAGGTGTGTCCAGATCGTCGAACTGGCCGCCCCGCACTGCCCACACGAAGGCAGCGACGGCGACGCCCAGCAATATCAGGCTGATGGGAATCAGGACCGCCAGAATGCTCATCGCGGCTCCGTTGGCGCGAGGGTGGGGGCGCGCACCAGCCGCAAGGCGTTGGCGGTGACCAGCAGCGACGAGGCGGCCATGCCCAGCGCGGCCAGCCAGGGAGTGACCCAGCCCAGCGCGGCCAGCGGCAGCGCGATCGCATTGTAGCCCAGCGCCCAGGCCAGGTTCTGGCGCACGATGCGGCGCGTGCGCCGCGCCAGCGCAATGGCTTCGGGGACGCGCCGCAGCGAATCGCCGGTGAGCACGAGGTCGGCGCTGCGATGCGCCAGCGGCGCGCCGCCGCCCATCGCCAGTGACACGTCGGCGCCAGCCAGCACTGGCGCGTCGTTGATGCCGTCGCCCACCATCGCCACCACGTGGCCTTGTGCTTGCAGCGCGCGCAAGTGCGCCAATTTGTCCTCGGGGCTCTGGCGCGCGTGCGCGCTGGCGATGTCCAGTTCGCCCGCCAGTGCGGCGACTGCCGGCTCCGCATCGCCGCTGAGCAGTTCGCAGCGCAGGCCGAGCTCGCGCAGTTGTTGCAGCGCGCTTGCGGCGTCGCCGCGGGTGGCATCGCGCAGGGTGAAACGCGCCAGCGCGCGGCCTTCACGGGCCAACCAGATCGCGCCGTCGTCGTGGCCGGCGTGGGTGAAATCGGCGCGGCCCAGCCGATAGCGCACGCCATCCACCTCGCCGCTCACGCCCGCGCCAGCCTGCACCTGCACCGCGTGCGCCGACAGCGCTGGCGCATCGCGAAATGCGTGGGCGAGCGGATGCCCGGCATCGCGTTCAAGTGCGCCGGCGATGGCTAGCGCGTGCGTGGGGTCGAAGGCATCGAACGTCTGGGTAGAGTCGATGCGCGGCTGGCCACCGGTGAGGGTGCCGGTCTTGTCGAACACCACGGTGTCGGCGCGCGCCAGCGTCTCCAGCGCGTCGGCGTGCAGGCTGAGCACGCCGATCCGCGCCAGCGCGCCCTGCGCCGCCGACAGCGCAGCGGGAATCGCCAGCGACAGCGCGCACGGACAACTCACCACCAGCACCGCCAAGGTCACTTCGAACGCGCGCTCGGGGGCGACTTGCCACCACACCAGCGCGGTGATCGCGGCAGCACCGAACAACGCCACGACAAAGCGCCCGGCGATGGCGTCGGCCAAGCGCGCAAGCCGCGGGCGTTGCGCCTGCGCCTGTTCCACCAGCCGTACCAGATGCGAGAGGCGGGTGTCCTGGCCGGTGCGCTGCACGCGGATGCGCGCCGGCACACCACGGCAAACGCTGCCGGCGAACACGGTATCGCCGGGGGCGTGCGCGCGCGGCAGCGGTTCGCCGGTCAGCAGCGCTTCGTCGAACTGCGCCGGTGCATCCAGCAACTCGCCGTCCGCCGCAACCGCCTCGCCAGCACCCACGATCACGGTATCGCCAATCTGCAAAGCCGCCAGCGGCACCTGCTCGCGCTCGCCGTGCGCGCCAAGCCGCCAGGCCAATGCCGGACGCGCCCGCGCCAGCGCATCGACGCTGGCATTGGCGCGTTGTCGCGCCAGGCGCTCGATCACTCGCGCGCTGAGCAGCAGCAGCACGAACATCACCGCCGCGTCGAACCACACATGCGGACCGCCGCGCACGGTTTCGACGAGACTGGCAAAGTAGGCCAGCAGCACCGACGTCGCCACCAGCGTGTCCATGCCGAAGCGGCGCTGGCGCAGCTCACGCGCCATGCCCGCCAGGAACGGCCAGCCCGAGTAGAACACCACCGGCGCCGACACCGCGAAGGTGATCCAGCGGAAGAAATCGCGGGTGGCGGCGGGCATCTGGTGGTCGAAATCCAGATACAGCGCTTCCGCGAACATCATCGCCTGCAGCGTGCCCAGCCCGGCCACGCCGAGCCGGATCAGCAGCGTGTTGCGCTCGCGTCGGCGCGCACGCTCCAGCGCCTCGTCGGGCGCCAGGTGCGGGGTGTAGCCGAGTGTGGCCAGACGCGACAGCACGTCGCTGAGCGGCGCGCGCGCGACGTCCCAGCACACGATCACGCGCCCGGTGATGGCATTGGCCTGCACGTCGTGCACGCCCGGCTCACGGCGCAGTGCGCGGTCGATCAGCCAGGCACAGGCGGCGCAGTGCATGCCTTCGACCACCAGGGTGATTTCGCGGCCATCCGCCACCTCGCGCGCGTGTTGCGCCTGCACGTCGTCGCGATCCCAGGCCGTGAAATCCGTCGCCTCGGCGGCGACGCGGCTGCCATCGCGCTGGCGCAAACGGTAGTAATCGTCGAGCCCGGCATCGCGGATCCATGCCGCCGCGCCGGCACAACCGCTGCAGCACATCGCGCGTTCGGCGCCGTCGAGGTTGATGCTCAGGAACGACGGGGGCAGGGCGTCGCCGCAGTGGTAGCAGCAGGCCGCCGCGGCGCTTACGGGGTCTGCTGTGGTCGGCTCACGCACGTTCACGGTCCCAGCCTCTCATTAAGCTCTTGCAGTTCCCGAGTTCCGAGCACGGTAAAAAGCAGGGGTCCGCAAAGGACGCCAAGTGCGCAAAGGAAAGCACCAAGCAGAGCCAGTAGAAGGATGGGTGGAGGCCGCTCTCGCACGTCCATGTGCTTTGCGGCACTCGGTATCCTGCCCATCGCTTGGCGAAACCCGACAGCCGCTCACCCAACGCTGTTATTCGCGTTTTTTGCGTCCTTTGCGGACTCGAGTGCTTTACGCTTTTCCCGGGGGCCGAGTCCCGGTTTCTCATGATGTCAGTCGACTCAGGCGCGTTCACGGTCACTCGCTGGCGAGCGCTGGCTCCAGCAGCGCGCTGTCCTGTTCGCGCGACAGGCGCCCGCGCAGGCGCCAGGTGGCATCGGCGGCGGAAAGCGACAGCATCCACGGCCGATCCAGCGGCGCGTCGATGCGGCCCAGCCAGACGTCGCCGGAACGCACCAGCGTGGCGTGCGCATCCTGAGCGCCATCGGTGGCATGGACGAAACTCAGATCCAGGCGGGCATCGGTCACCGCATCGCCGGCGATCGATACCCGCACTGCGCCGGTGGCGCGAGTCAGTTGCAACTGCGCGCGCAGATTGCGCCGCGCGGCCTGCTGGTCGGCGGCGAGGTCGGTCACCTGCATCTGCGCGGTGCGACGTACCGATTCGGGCACCGCATCGTCGCCGCTGGCGCGCACTGCGATCGCGACGGTCGAGAGTCCGGCAACCACCGCGGCCGCCGGTAGCGCCAGCATCAGCCACACCATGGGTTCGCGATACCAAGGGCGCTTGTCGTTGGCATGCGGGTTCATGGTGTGGGTCCGAAGAAGCGGGTGTCTTGCTGCGCATGCACCTCGGGGTGATCGATGCCGGTGATCACGAAGCGCACGTTGCGGCGCCCGTGCGCCTCGGCCGGATCGCCAATCAGGGTCACTGCCAGACTCAGCACCTGCTCGGGCGCCGCGGTCGCCTCTTGCGCGCCGGCAGCGATCCGCAGGGCGGGGATCGGATTGCCGTGATCGTCCACGATTTCCAGCCGATAGCGCTGCGCCTGCGGTGTCTTGTTGATCAGCTTGAGGGTGTAGGCATTCTCGATGGAGCCGTCGGCGGCAACGCGATACAGCGCATTGCGGTCGCGCAGCACGTCCACGATCAAGGCGCTGCGGTGGCTTACGCCCCAGGCCCAACCGCTGAAGATGGCGGTCAGCAGCAGCGCATAGAAAATCACCCGGGGCCGCAGGATGCGGCTGGGTTTGCCATCAATGGCGTTCTGCGTGGTGTAACGGATCAGCCCGCGCGGGTAGTCCATCTTGTCCATCACCGCATCGCAGGCATCGATGCAAGCGCCGCAGGCGATGCACTCGTATTGCAGGCCGTTGCGGATGTCGATGCCGGTGGGGCAGACCTGCACGCAGATCGTGCAGTCGATGCAGTCGCCGAGATCGTCGGGCGAACGTACCGGCGGCGGTGGGGGTAACTCGTCGTGGCGATCGACCACCAAGCCAGTCGACACGCGCGCGCCGGCGTTCGCGTCGGCGGCGGACTGGTGGTGTGCAGCGTCGACCACGGCGGCGGTCGCGGTGGACAGAGGCAACAGGCCGCGTGCGCGCTCAAGCACGCTGGCAAGCCCGCGCTTGCGCGATCCGCGCGGCTCGCCCCGCAGCGGGTCATACGCAATGATCAACGTATTGCGGTCGAACATCGCGCTCTGGAAGCGTGCGTAGGGGCACATGTACTTGCACACCTGCTCGCGCAGGAAACCGGCGTTACCCCAGGTCGCCAGTGAGTAGAACCCGATCCAGAAGGTTTCCCAGCCGCCCAGATCGAAGGCCAGTACGCGCAGGCCGAGATCGCGGATCGGGCTGAAGAAGCCGACGAAGGTGAACCCGGTCCACAGCGCGAACGCCAGCCACAGCGCGTGCTTGCTGCCTTTGCGCAGGAATTTCTCGCGGGTCCACGGTCCAGCGTCGAGCTTCATGCGGCGGTTGCGGTCGCCCTCGGTCCAGCGTTCCATGTCGAGGAACACTTCGGTCCACACCGTCTGCGGACAGGCGTAGCCACACCAAAGCCGGCCGGCCAGCGCGGTGAAGAAAAACAGCGAGAGCCCGGCCATGATCAACAACAGGGCGAGGAAGAAGAAATCCTGCGGCCAGAAGTTGAGGCCGAAGATGTAGAACTTTCGCGCCGGCAGATCGAACAACACCGCCTGACGCTCGCCCCAGGGCAACCACGGGATCAGGTAGAAAATGCCCAGCAGCACCCACACCGCCAGTTTGCGCAGGCGGGCGAAGCGGCCATCGACGTCGCGCGGATAGATCTTGCGCTCGGATTGATACATGGCCCCGTCGTCGATGACGGTGGCCGGGATGGTTTTGTTCACGACTTGCTCAATGCTCTGGCGGCAGTGGGGCGTTGAAGCGGCTGGCTGGGCGCAGCAGGATCCAGGTGAACAGGCTGGAACTGGCGGTGGCCAGCCAGAACATGAAGAAGCCGAGGGTGTAGCCGGCTTCGCGGCTCAGATCCAGGTCCGGAAACGTCCAATCGCGTAGCAGCAGCGGGTCGACGAAGGCGAAGAACACCATCGTGGCGATGCCAGCGGCGAAGAATGAGGGCCAGAGGATCGCCCCGAGCCGCTGCGCCAGCGGCCGGGGCGGGTGATCGAAACGGGGTTCGGCTGCAGTCACGGGGTCTTGGGTTCGGCAGTGGGATGCGATTGAGCGTACACCCAGGCGGCCGCCAGACGCACGCGCGTATCGCCGAGCAGCGGCAGGTGCGCGGGCATTTGCCCGGCGTGGCCGTTGACGATGCCGTCGCGGATGGTGTTGAAGTCGTTGCCGTATAGCCAGATCGTGTCGGTCAGATTGGGTGCGCCAAGCAGTGGATTGCCGGTGCCGGCGGGCGTATGGCAGGCCGCGCAGATCATCTCGAACTTGGGTTTGCCGGCCGCTGCCATGCCGGGATCGACCTGCTGCCCGGACAGGCTCTGCACGTACACGGCTACCTGCGTCACCGCTTCATCGCCGCCCAACGCCGCCGCCATCGGCGGCATGGCCGCCTGACGGCCGTTGAGCACGGTGGTCAGGATGGTGTCGGGGTCGCCGCCCCATTGCCAGTCGTCGTCGACCAGATTGGGGAAGCCCTTGGCGCCGCGCGCGTCCGAGCCGTGGCAGGCGGCGCAGGTGTTGGCGAAGATCGATTTGCCCAACGCCACGCCCTCGGCATCCGCCGCGATGCGATCGATCGGCTGGCCTTCGAAGCGGGCGTACAGCGGTGCCAGCTTGGCCTGCGCCTCCGCCACCGCGGCGTCGTGCTCCTTGGCGGAGGTCCAGTTGCTGGTGCCGCTGAAGTTGCCGAAACCGGGGAACCAGATCAGGTAGCCGATCGCGAACACGATGGTGAGGTAGAACCAGATGATCCACCAGCGTGGCATCGGCTTGGTGTATTCGCGCAGATCGCCATCCCACACGTGGCCGGTGGTGCCGGATGGGTCTTCGCCGCCGCTACGGCGGCGCGAAGTCCACCACAGCAGCAACAGGCAGCCGCCGATGTTGAGGACGACCAGGATCATTACATACCAGGACCAGGCGCTGCTCATGAGTTGTTCTCGCTCTGCTCATCCAGCGGCAGACGCGCTGCCGCATCGAATTCGGGTTTGCGCTTCTCGCTCCACGCCCAGACCCAGCCGGCGATGAAGGCGACGAACGCGATGGCGGTGACGATGCCCGAGGCGGTACCGACGTCCATGACTCAGCCTCCCTTCGGTGCGTGGATGCCGAGCGCCTGCAGGTAGGCAATCACCGCGTCGAGCTCGGTCTTGCCGGCCACCGCCGCCGCAGCGCCCTCGATGTCGGCATCGGAGTACGGATCGCCCAGACGCTTGAGCGCCTGCATGTGTGCCACGATCTCGTCGGGACGGATCGGGTGCTCGGCCAGCCACGGATAGGCGGGCATGTTCGACTCGGGCACCACGTCGCGCGGATTGGTCAGATGCGCGCGATGCCAATCGTCCGAATAGCGTCCACCCACACGCGCAATATCCGGTCCGGTGCGCTTGGAGCCCCACTGGAACGGGCGGTCGAAGACCGACTCGCCGGCCAGCGAGTAATGGCCGTAGCGGGCGGTTTCGAAGCGCAGCGTGCGGACCATCTGCGAATGGCAGTTGTAGCAGCCCTCGCGTACGTACACGTCGCGGCCGGCCAGTTGCAGCGCCGGATACGGCGTCACGCCCGGCAGCGGCTGGATCGCCTCGGCCTGGAACATCAGCGGGACGATCTGTGCGAGGCCGCCGAATGAGATCGCCACCGCAATGAAGATCATCATCAGGCCGACGTTTTTTTCGATCTTTTCGTGATTCATGATGGGCAATCCTCAGGCGTGTGCCATGTCTGCGGCGGGGGCCAGCACCGGGCTGTCTTTCACCTCGCGCGCCATCTGGAAGGTCTTCCACACGTTCCACGCCATGATCAGCATGCCGGCGAACACCAGCAGGCCACCGCCCAGGCGGACCATGAAGTAGGGGTAGGTCATCTTGAGCGATTCGACGAACGTGTAGGTGAGCGTGCCGTCGTCGCCGGTGGCGCGCCACATCAGTCCCTGCATCACGCCGGCAATCCACATCGAGGCGATGTAGAACACCACGCCGATCGTGTGCACCCAGAAGTGCGTGTCGATCAGCTTGGTCGAGTACATCTGCTTGAGCCCGAGCACGCGCGGATACAGCATGTACATCGCGCCCAGCGAGATCATCGCCACCCAGCCCAGCGCGCCGGAATGCACGTGGCCGATGGTCCAGTCGGTGTAGTGGCTGAGCGAGTTGACCGTCTTGATCGACATCATCGGCCCCTCAAACGTGCTCATGCCGTAGAACGACAGCGACACGATCAGGAACTTCAGGATCGGATCGGTGCGCAACTTATGCCACGCGCCGGACAACGTCATCATGCCGTTGATCATGCCGCCCCAGCTCGGTGCCAGCAGGATCAGCGAAAACACCATGCCCAGGCCCTGCGCCCAGTCCGGCAATGCGGTGTACAGCAGGTGGTGCGGGCCGGCCCACATGTAGATCGCGATCAGCGCCCAGAAGTGCACGATCGACAGCCGGTACGAGTAGATCGGCCGCTCGGCCTGCTTGGGCACGAAGTAGTACATCATGCCGAGGAAGCCGGCAGTGAGGAAAAAGCCCACTGCGTTGTGGCCGTACCACCACTGCACCATCGCATCCACCGCGCCGCTGTAGGCGCTGTAGGAATGCGTGAGCGAGGACGGCATCGCCAGGCTGTTGACGATGTGCAGCACCGCCCCGGCGATGATGAACGAGCCGTAGAACCAGTTGGCTACGTAGATGTGCTTGATGCGCCGCTTGGCGATGGTGCCGAAGAACAGCACCGCGTAAGCCACCCAGATCACCGCGATCAGCACGTCGATCGGCCAGATCAGTTCGGCATACTCCTTGCCCTCGGTCAGTCCCAACGGCAGGGTTACCGCCGCCAGCACGATGACCAGTTGCCAGCCCCAGAACACAAAGGCCGCGAGACCGTCGGAGAGTAGCCGTACGTGGCAGGTGCGTTGCACCACGTGCAGGCTGGTGGCGAACAATGCGCTGCCGCCGAAGGCGAAGATCACAGCGTTGGTGTGCAGCGGTCGCAGGCGACCGTAGCTCAGCCACGGAATGTCGAAGCCGAGCGCCGGCCAGATCAACTGGGCGGCGATGATGACGCCCACCAGCATGCCGACGATGCCCCAGATCAGGGTCATGACGGCAAACTGGCGGACCACCTTGTCGTTGTACGTTTCGTTCATCAACTGGGAAGACATATCCCCTCCGGGAGCATGGACCGGCGCATTCTGCCGGGTTCGCGCGCGTGCGCATTTGATCGTGGTCAAGTGCAAACAAACGCGGCTTCGCCCGGCGAGCGGTCAATCGTCGTCTCGCCCGCACGCGGTCCGCCACGAGCGGCCATGCACTCCTGTGGAAGCGCGCTTGCGCGCGACGGCGACAGCTTGCGCTGCCGTAGGGGCGCTCCCAGTGTCGAGCACGATGGTCAGCGACGCGGGTATGCGGCCAAGCGGCCTGCCGTCACAACCAGCGCGCCCTCCGCAGCAGCGCAAACAGTCCGATGCAGGCGGTTGCGGTGATGGTCACCACGGCGTAGTAGGCGTAGCGTCCCGCCAGTTCCGGCATATGCGTGAAGTTCATTCCGTACCAACTCGCCACCAGGGTCGGCACCGCCACCAGCGCCGCCCAGCCGGCCAAGCGCTTGACCACCTCGCCCTGTGCCACGGTGACCAGCGACAGGTTGACCGTCATCGCCGCGCCCACCATCTCGCGCAGGGTGTCGATGGCCTCGTTCACGCGCAGCGCGTGGTCGAATACGTCGCGGAAATACAGCCGGGTCTCGTCACGGATCAGATTGGGGTGCAAACGCACCAGTTGCGACAGGATGTCCTGCAGTGGCGACACCGCCAGCCGCATCTTGGTCAGTTCGCCCTTGAGCTGGTACAGCCGCTCGATCGTCTCGCGACGGAAGGTGTCGGCGAAGATGTCCGCTTCCAGTGCGCTCAGCTCGTCCTGGAACTCGTGCGTCAGCGGCTGCAGGTTGTCGACGATGAAATCGAGCACCGCATACAGGCCATAGCTCGGCCCGAGGCTCAGGCGCTTGGGGGTCTGTTCGCAGCGGGCCCGCGCGGGCGCATAGGACAACGAGGCGCCATGGCGTACCGTCAGCAGATAGCGCGGTCCCAGAAAAGTATGGGTTTCGCCAAACGCGATTTCGCCATTCACCGCTTGCGCGGTGTGCAACACGATGAACAACGACTCGCCGTAGGCTTCGATCTTCGGCCGCTGGTGTGCGTGGTGGGCGTCCTCGACCGCCAGTTCGTGCAGGCCGAACTCCTCCTGCAGCTTGCGCAGCAGCGACTCATCGGGCTCGTGCGTGCCGACCCAGACGAAGCCCTGCGTCGGATCGGCAAGCGCATCGCTGATCGCGTCGAGATCGATGTCGCGGCGAACCCCTTCGCGACTGTAGGTGACGCAATTGACCACCATCGGATGCTCGGCGTTCATGGCGGCATGATCGCGGGGTTGCGCGCCGGGCACAAGTCGCGCGGCGTTCGCGGGTGTTGCGCGCTGCCTGCCATCAGGTCGCATGTTGCGGATTCGAGAGGTTCGGCTTCGCAGGAGCGCGCGCGACCGGCGCGTCGTGGGTCGCGTTGGCGCAGCGCAGTCGGTGAATCCGCTAAAATGACGTTTTTATGCGGAGCAGCCATGACCGAGCCAACCTCCGGGGCGCGCTTTCGCGCCGCACTGGCCGCCGAGACACCGCTGCAGGTGATGGGGGCGATCACCGCCTATGCCGGCCTGATGGCGAAACGTACCGGTTACAAGGCGTTGTATCTGTCCGGCGGCGGCGTCGCCGCCAATTCCCTGGGCATGCCCGATCTGGGTATCAGCACCATGGAAGACGTGTTGATCGATGCAAGGCGCATCGTCGACGCCACCGGCATGCCGTTGCTGGTGGACATCGATACCGGATGGGGCGGAGCATTCAACATCGCGCGCACCATCCGCTCGTTCATCCGCGCTGGGGTGGCCGCAGTGCACATGGAAGACCAGGTGGGGCAGAAGCGTTGCGGACACCGGCCCGGCAAGGAAGTGGTGTCGACCGCGGAAATGGTCGACCGCGTGAAGGCCGCGGTGGATGCGCGCAGTGACGCAAGCTTCGTGATCATGGCACGCACCGACGCTGCCGCCGTCGAGGGGCTGGACGCCGCGATCGATCGCGCCTGCGCCTACGTCGAGGCCGGTGCCGACATGATCTTTCCCGAAGCCATGCGATCGCTCGATGACTACCGGCGCTTCAAGCAGGCGGTCAAGGTGCCGATCCTGGCCAATCTCACCGAGTTCGGCTCCACGCCGTTCTTCACCACTGACGAACTGCGTGAGGCCGGGGTCGATATCGCCCTGTACTGCTGCGGCGCGTATCGGGCGATGAACAAGGCGGCGCTGAACTTCTACGAGACTGTGCGTCGCGACGGCACGCAGAAGCATATCGTCGATACCCTGCAGACCCGCGCGCAGTTGTACGACTTCCTCAACTATCACGCCTACGAAGACAAGCTCGACGCCCTGTTCGCCAAGCCCGATTGAGGCCGGTCGACACGGCGGATCATCGCACCGCTAGCAGCCTGTCGGGCTTTGGGGGGTCGAGGCGAAAATTCGGCTGTGCGAGGACAGATTTTTGCCGATTCGCCGTCCCGTAGTGGGGCTACGGGACAAGAATCGGCGGAAATATGGACCGCACAGACGGATTTGCAGCCCGGCCCGCCAAAGTCCGACAGACTGCTAGGGAGCACCCCGGCCGGCGCATCGCTCGATGTGCCGGCCGTACAGCCTAAGGAGTCATCATGTCCGACGTCGCCCCCAACACCCTGCCCAAACCCAAGAAATCCGTCGCCCTCAGCGGCACGCCGGCCGGCAACACCGCTTTGTGCACGGTCGGGCGCAGCGGCAACGACCTGCATTACCGCGGCTACGACATCAAGGATCTGGCCGCCGGTGCCACTTTCGAGGAGGTGGCGCACCTGTTGGTGCATGGGGCGTTGCCCAATTTCAGCCAGCTCACCGCCTACCGGCGCAAACTCAAGGCGCTGCGCGGGCTGCCGGCGCCGGTGAAGCAGGCGCTGGAACTGGTGCCGGCGTCTGCGCATCCGATGGACGTGATGCGCACCGGCGTCTCGGTACTGGGCACGGTGCTGCCGGAAAAGGACGATCACGGCGCGCCCGGTGCGCGCGACATCGCCGATCGCCTGATGGCAAACCTGGGTTCG
>JANRIF010000173.1:0-3651 GCA_033765245.1 Lysobacteraceae bacterium | reverse complement strand
GCTGCTCGCCTACACCTCCTCCGGCACCATCTCGATGGCGCCGCACGGGCACTCGGCGACGCAGACGCCACAGCCTTTGCAGTAGTCGTAGTTGAACGCGAAGCGCTTGCCGGGGCCGAGTTTGATCACGGCGTTGTCGGGGCAGACGCCGTAGCAGTTGTCGCATTCGAAGCAGTTGCCGCAACTCAGGCAGCGGCGCGCTTCGAACAGGGCGTTGTCCTGGGTCAGGCCGCCCTGCACTTCGTCGAAGCTGCTGGTGCGGCGGGCGAGGTCGAGTTGCGGGCGCACGGTCTTGGGCGCATCGCTGTAGTACCAGGCGTTGATGCGATCGATCGTGGCCGGCGCGTGCTTGGCACCGGCGTCGACCGGGGCGCCGCCGAGCCAGGCGTTGATGTGGCGTGCGGCCTTCTTGCCATGCCCCACCGCGACAGTGACGTTGCGCTGCGCCGGCACCATGTCGCCACCGGCGAACAGGCCGGGATGGCCGGTCATCAGGGTGACCGGATCGACCTGCACCACGCCATCCTCGCGCACCAGGCCAGGCACGTTGTCGAGCAGCGACAGGTCCACGTCCTGCCCCAGCGCCAGCACCAGCGAATCCGATTCCAGGGTTTCGACCTCGCCGGTGGGCTGCGGCTTGCCGTGTTCGTCGAGCACCATTTTCTCGATGGTCAACGAGCCGCCTTCGGCGCTCTTGATGGTGGACAGCCACTTCATCATCACGCCTTCTTCCAGCGCCTCCTCCACCTCGAAATCGTGTGCCGGCATTTTTTCGCGGGTGCGGCGATAGACGATGATGGCCTCGGTCGCGCCCAGGCGCTTGGCGGTACGCGCCACGTCGATCGCAGTGTTGCCGCCGCCGTACACCACCACGCGGCGCCCGAGCAGCGGCGGCTCGGCGCCTTCCATCGAGCGCAACACCGACACCGCATCGAGGATGTGCGAGGAATCCTTGGCCGGAATGAAGGCGCGCTTGGCGATGTGCGCGCCCACCGCCAGAAAGGCGGCGTCGAAACGGCCATCGCGCATCGTCTGCGCGATATCGGCGACCTTGGTGTTCAGTTGCACGCGCACGCCCATCGCCACGATGCGCTGCATCTCGGCGTCCAGCACGTCGCGCGGCAGGCGGTATTTTGGAATGCCGAAGCGCATCATGCCGCCCATCGCCGGGCCAGCCTCGGCCACGGTCACGGCATGGCCGAAGCGGCGCAGGTGATAGGCCGCCGACATGCCCGACGGCCCCGCACCCACCACCAGCACGTGCTTGCCGGATTCGCGCGCGGGCGGATCGAACGCCCAGTGCTCCTGCAGGGCCAGATCGCCGAGGAAGCGTTCCACCGAATTGATGCCGACGCTGTCGTCGATCTTGCCGCGGTTACAGACGCCCTCGCAGGTGTGATAGCAGACCCGACCCATGATCGCCGGGAACGGGTTGTCGCGGACCAGGTGGCGCCACGCGGCCTGGTAGTCGCCGCTTTCGGCATGGAACAGCCAGCCCTGGATGTCCTCGCCGGCCGGACACTCGGCATTGCAGGGCGGCAGGCGGTCCACGTACACCGGGCGCTCGGTGCGCCAGCTCCCGGTCTTGTTGGCCAGCGACGAACCCGGATCGAGGGTGATGGCGAAGGGCTTTTGCATGGTCATGCCGTCACCTCGTCGGCGAGCAGGCCGAAGCGCGCGATGTTGCGGTCGGCATCGGCCTGGATGCGGGCGATCAGGTCGGCGCGGCCGGCCCCGGCGAACAGATGGGCGAAGCGCTTCTGCGACTTGAGGTATTCCTCCACCGGCACGCGGCGGCGGATCTGCGTCACCCGCGTCACCTCGCCGCGCTCGGCTTCGAACACCGGGAAGATGCCGGTCTCGCGCGCCAGCCGCGCCAGCTTGATGGTGTCGCAACTGGCCGAGCCCCAACCCAGCGGGCACGGCACCAGAATGTGCAGATAGCGCGCGCCGTGCAGGCTCATGGCCTTTTCCACCTTGGCTTCCAGATCGTGCAGATCGGCCACGGTGGCGGTGGCGACATACGGAATCTCATGCGCCATGGCGATCAACGGCAGGTTCTTGCCCTGACCGAATTCCGCGCCCGGATGCTCGCCCACCGCCATGGTGGTGGCGGTGCGCGCGGCCGGCGGCGTGGCCGAGCTGCGCTGCACGCCGGTGTTCATGTAGGCCTCGTTGTCGTAGCAGATGTACAGCACGTCATCGTTGCGCTCGAACATGCCGGACAGGCAGCCGAAGCCGATATCGGTGGTGCCGCCATCGCCGCCCTGCGCGATCACCCGCACGTCGCTGCGTTCCAGTCCGGCCTTGCGCGCCTTGACCTTGAGCGCCGCGGCGATACCGGTGCCCACCGCCGCCGCGTTACCGAACAGCGAGTGGATCCACGGCAATTGCCAGGAGGTTTCCGGATAGGGTGTGGAGAACACCTCCAGACAGCCGGTGGCATTGGCCGCGATCAGCCGGTCCCCGGTGGCGCGCATCGCGGCGTCGACCGCATAACGCGCGCCCAGCGCCTCGCCGCAACCCTGGCAGGCGCGGTGCCCGGAGTTGATCGAGTTGCTGCGCTCGGTCGACGACTGCACGGCACGTTGCCCAGGTTCGAGCAGGCGATTACCCACGGTGAAGGTGCCGGTTTGATAGAACTTGATCGGCTGGCCCATCTCACACCACCTTGACGGCGATGCCGCCGACGTCGCGCAACAGGTTTTCGGCAATGGGACCGCTGCGCCGCATCTGCGCCTCGCGCTCCAGTTGGCGATTGACGATGCGCCAATCCAGATCCATGAAGGTCAGCGGTTGCAGAGTGCCGGCGATGGCCTCGCGCAGGGTGCGGTGCAGCGACGCCTTGGTGATGGCGCGGCCACCCAACCCGGCCACCACCGTGTAGCCATGCAGTTGCAGGCCAGACAGCGCCAGCCGCACGTCGGTGGACACCACGCCCCCGAGGCCAACGGAGAAACTCTTTTCCAGCACCACCACGTTGCGCGCGTTCTGCAGGGCAACGCGCACCGCGGCCAGCGGGAACGGGCGGAAGGACTGGATGCCGAGCACGCCGATGGCGATGCCGTCGGCGCGCATCTCGTCGATGGTGTCCTTCAGCGTGCCGATCACCGAGCCCAGCGCGACGACGATGGTCTCGGCGTCCTCGATGCGATAACCGCGCACCAGCCCGCCGGAATGACGTCCGAAGCGCCCATGAAACTCGTGCGCGATGCGCGGAATCACATCCAGCGCGGTCAACTGTTTGGCATGCGCCAGATAACGCACTTCGGTGAACGCCTCGGGCCCGACCATCGCTCCGATCGATACCGGATCGACCGGATCGAGCACCTGACGCGGCTCGTACGGCGGCAGAAACGCATCGACGTCGGCCTGCTCCGGCACGTCCACCTGCTCGTAGGCGTGGGTGAGGATGAATCCATCCATGCACACCATCACCGGCATCGACAGCTCTTCCGCCAGCTTGAACGCCTGGATGTGCAGGTCCAACGCTTCCTGGTTGCTTTCCGCGAACAACTGGATCCAGCCGCAATCGCGCTGGCTCATGGAATCGCTGTGATCGTTCCAGATGTTGATCGGCGCGCCGATGGCGCGATTGGCTACCGTCATCACGATCGGCAGGCCCAGCCCGGAAGCGTTGTACACCGCCTC
>JANRIF010000171.1:0-4799 GCA_033765245.1 Lysobacteraceae bacterium | reverse complement strand
CAGTCGTCGAGATCGACGAAGTGCGCCTGTTCGTCGCGCCACAGGATGTTGCCGGGATGGCAATCGCCGTGCAGACGGATGACGGCGTAGTCGCCGACGCGCTCGAAGGCATCCTCGATGTGATCGAGCACGGCATCGGTGAGTCGCGCAAAGTTGGCTTCCAGTTCCGGCGGCAGCCAGTCGTTTTCCAGCAGATCGTCCACTACCTCATCGCCGAAGCGGGCGATGCTGAGCGTGGGCCGATGCGCGAACGGCGCACGCGCGCCGATGCCGTGCAGCCGGCCCAGGGTCTGGCCGAGCACGCGCAGGGTGTCGCGGCGGCCGAGTTCCGGCGCGTGCCCGCCCTGCAACGGAAACAGCGCGAAACGAAAACCCTCGTCATGGTGCAGGCTGTTGCCGTGGTGCAGCAGCGGCGCCACCACCGACAGCCCGTGCGCCTGCAATTCCTGCGCGAAAGCGTGTTCTTCGCCGATGGCGGCGTCGCTCCAGCGCCCCGGCCGGTAGAACTTCGCCACCAGCGGCGGCGCGTCCTCGATGCCGACCCGGAACACCCGATTCTCGTAGCTGTTGAGCGCCAGCACCCGGCCATCGCAGACCAGCCCCAGCGTTTCGACTGCCTGCATCACGCGCTGCGGATCGAGACCGGCAAAGGGTTGTTCGGTAGGGATTGTCATGGCGCGATGCTAGCAGTCTGCCGGGCTTGACTGGTCGCGAGGGGGGGGCCTGCCGGAACGTTCATCGATGCGGGCCTCTATGCCATAAGTTCAGTTGACTATAGCGAGATACGTAATAGTATCGATAGCGACATACAGCTTGCTTCGAGCAACCCCATCCCCATTGCGCCATGCCACCCGCCGAGCGATCACCATGAGCGACGCCCACGACAACGCCATCCGCAAGTTCCAGAAGGAACTGGCCACCGGCACGGTCGCGCTGGTGCTGTTGGCAGTGTTGGCGCAGGCGAGCGAGCCGCTGTATGGCTATCAGATAGCCAAGCGGCTGGAAGCCAGCGGCGGTGCGCTGGGCGGCAAGCTCAGCGCCTTGTATCCGGTGCTGCGCAATCTGGCCGAGGCCGGCTTGCTGGATAGCTACGTGGAGCCGTCGATCGCCGGCCCGCCGCGCCGCTACTACCGCATCACCGCCGCCGGGCACGAGGTGCTGGCGGCCTGGCGGCAAAACTGGGCCGCCACCCGCGATGCGGTGGATGCCGTGCTCGCCGACGCTGCCGTTTGATCTTCGACCGATCCCCGAACCCAAGGACTCCGCGATGAACGCCCAACCCGCCGCCACCAGCATCGAGCAGTATCTGGCGCAATTGCGCGCGGCATTGGCCGATGCCGATCCGGCGCTGTTGCAGGATGCCCTGTACGACGCCGAGGAATACCTGCGCAGCGAACTGGCAGCGCAGCCCGGTCGCAATGCAGCCGAGGTGATTGCCGAAGTGGCCGGCAGCTACGGCGCGCCGGAAGAAGTGGCGGAAATCTATCGCCAGACCGAAGTGAAAGTGGCGCGCGCGCTCAAGCCGCCGCCGCAGCCGGTGCGGCGTTCGACCTTGGGCCAGTTCTTTGGGGTGGCGGCCGACCCGCGCACCTATGCCGCGCTGTTCTATCTGCTGCTGTCGCTCGCCACCGGCATCTTCTATTTCACCTGGGTGGTGGCCGGCTGGAGCCTGTCGCTGGGGCTGTCGATCCTGATCATCGGCATTCCCTTCATCGTGTTGTTCTTCGCGTCCACGCGCCTGCTGTCGCTGGTGGAAGGGCGCATCGTCGAGACTATGCTGGGCGAACGCATGCCGCGCCGGCCGCTGTATTCCACCCGCGGCCAACCCTGGCTCAAGCGCATCGGCGGCATGTTCTCGGACCCGCGCACCTGGTCCACCTGCCTGTACATGTTGCTGATGCTGCCGCTGGGCATTCTCTATTTCACCGTCACCCTCACCGGGTTTGTCATGTCGCTGGGCTTGATCGCCGCACCGGTGGTGCAGTTGCTCAGCGGCGCAGGCTGGCTGTACCTCGATGGCGACGTCGATTTCACCCCGCCGCTGATCCTTGCGCCGGTGATCGCGGCTGCCGGCGTGGCGTTGTTGTTCGCGATGCTGCACCTGGTGCGCGGTGTCGGCCGCCTGCACGGCAAGCTGGCAAAGCACCTGCTGGTGAAGGTGGCGCAGTACGATTGAGCGATGTCGGCGCGCGCGACGGTTCGCTCAGTCGCGCTCCAGCGCCATTGCCTCGGCCGCCACTGCGGGGGCGAGCCAGATGTGCGCGCCGGCGGCGGTGAAGCCGGCCTTGCGCATGGCGTTGCGATAGAAGCGGGCGGGGCGGGCAATGTAGCCTTCGAGATCGCCTTCGATGTCATCGCCACGGCAGAATGCTTCGACGAATGCCACGCCGTGGCACATCTCGGCAAAGCCGCTCAGGCCACGGCGCAATTCCGCGCCGGGCAGGTAGTGCAACACGTCCGAGCACACCAGCAGGTCGGCCGAGGCGCCAAAGCGCAGGCAGTCGAGTTGCCCAAAGCGCGCCAGCCGCAGGTTGCGGGTGCGGCCGTAGCGCGCCACCGCGTATTCGCTGCTGTCGATGCCGAGGTAGTCGAGGTTCGGGCGCAAGGCGCGCAGCGCGGCACGCCAACGGCCTTCGCCGCAACCGACGTCGATCACGCTGCGCAGCGGCCGGCCGAGGTGGTACTCGGCGCTTGCCACTGCCAGCGCCACCTTGCGTGCCAGCGCGCCGGGCGACTGGATCACCCGGCGCCGATACCAGTGCTCGAAATAGTGGCGGTCGTACTGTTTGCTCATGGCCGCCGCGCAGCCGCCGCCGCGATCGCGTTCAGACGATCAACGCCTGCGCCACGCCCCACGCACCAAGCAGCAACAGGCCGAACAGCGCGAAGAACGCCACCATGAAACCCGCACCACGCTTCTCGGCGGCATTGAGGTAGCCAACGATGTACCACACCCGTCCGATCAGCCAGACCGCGCCGAGTACGGCGGTCAGCGCGCCGGAGCGCGGACTGTAGCTGCCCGCGACCCACAAGGCCGGCAGAAACATCAGCGCCGATTCCAGCGTGTTGGCCTGAACGCGGAATGCGCGTTCGAAATCCGGATGGCCGGCGGTGGCCGGTGCCTTGATGCCGTACTTCCCACGCGCCCTGCCGACGATCATGGAAGTGGCAATCATCAGGACCACAGTGAGCAGCGTAATCAGCGCAATGTAAGGCGTCATGCAGTTCCCCAGAGTTGGCGGCGGGCTCACCGCCCGCACCGCGCGCCGACAGTAAGCGGGCGGAGTAGGGGCTGTAAAGCGGCAAATCGGTCAATCGTTGCCGTGCAGCGATTGATGCAGCCATTGCAGCAGTTGCGGCATCGCCATAGCGCCGGACATACGGTTCAGTTCGTGCCCGTCGCGGAACAGAATGAGGGTGGGAATGCTGCGGATGCTCAGGCGTTGCGCCAGCGCCGGCTGCGCTTCGGTGTCGAGCTTGGCAAGGCGCAGACCGGGTTCGAGCCGGCGCGCGGCATCGGCGAACACCGGCGCGAACTGCCGGCACGGCGCGCACCACGGCGCCCAGCAATCGAGCAGCACCGGCACCGCGGTGTGCGCGATCAAACGCTCGAAATCCTCGCTGCGCAATGTCATCGGCTCGCCGGCAAACAGCGGCTTGCTGCAACGCCCGCAGCGCGGACCATCGGCGAGCCGCGATTCGGGTACGCGATTGACCGCCAAACAGTGCGGGCAGGCGATTTCGGCGGAGGTGTCTTGTGCGGTCATGAGAGTTCGGGCGATGGCGAGCGGTGGCGTATGGTAAACCGGGTGTGCATTCGCGTGGCGTGCGGATCGGGCGAATCAGGCACAGCGGCTGGACCACGGGAAAGGCTCTCACGCTCGCGAGGCCTGTCAAGCTCGCAGCAACGAAATTGCGTCGCAGCGGCGGAATGAAACGGAGAAGCAGACCTGTAGCGCATGGATGCGCGGTCGAGAGCAGCAGGGCGCCGTAAAGCGCGCCGAGCATCGGAGGCAGGCGCAGGGGAAAGGCGCCATTGTTTGAGGGCATGGATGCCCGAGTTGGCGCCGGCCTGCGGCTGCCGAGAAGCGCAGGGGACCGGGGCGGCAGGAGCCGCACCGGCGCGTGTCCGGCGCGGGCGTTTTTGGTCACTTTTTGCGCCTCCAAAAAGTGACTCGCACGCCGCAGGCGTGTGAAAGCTCCTGCTTCTTGCTTCTTGACTCGGGACTGCAAGCTCGCGAACTGTCCTCGCAGCGGTCGCTGCGAACCCCCCGCAGCGCCGCCCTCGTCAATGCCCGCGAATGAACTCACGTACCTGCGGATAGACCTGCTCGCGCCAGCGGCGGCCGCTGAAGATGCCGTAGTGGCCGGCGCCGCGCACCATGATGTGCTGCTTGCGTTGGTCGGGCAGGCCACTGCACAGCGCATGCGCCGCCTGGGTCTGGCCGACGCCCGAGATGTCGTCGAGCTCGCCTTCGATGGTGAGTATGGCGGTATCGCGGATCGCTTCCGGTCGCACCCGTTCGCCCGCCACGTCCCACAGCCCGCGCGGCAACAAATGCTGCTGGAACACGATGCGGATGGTGTCGAGGTAATACTCGGCCGGCATGTCGAGCACCGCGTTGTACTCGTCGTAGAACCGGCGATGGCTGTCGGCGTCTTCCATGTCGCCGCGCACCAGGTCGTTGTAGAAATCCCAATGCGACTGGAAATGGCGGCTCGGGTTCATCGCCACGAAGCCGGCATGCTGCATGAAGCCCGGATACACGCGCCGGCCATTGCCCGCGTAGTTGTGCGGC
>JANRIF010000152.1:0-1603 GCA_033765245.1 Lysobacteraceae bacterium | reverse complement strand
CGCCAAGCGCGAAGGCGGCGAGGCCGTAGATGACAACGCCAAGTCCCATCACGGCCAGAACGGCAACTTCCTTTTTCCAGAACAGGTCGGACAACAGCGGATACTGCCAGGCGCAAAGGCCGGCGAAGACGCCCATCAGGGTGCTCGCAATCATCAGGCGCACCATGCGCGTCCAGACCGATGCGCCCATGGTGTAGGCCCCTTCCCGCGCGAGCGCGCCAGCCAGCAGGAAGACGTTGACCCAGGCCCCAAGCGAGGTGGCGATCCCGAAGCCGATGGCGCCGTCGATCCCCTGGGTGGGGAGCCAGTACCAGAGCGCCGCGCCTACGATCACGGTGATGGTGACCGAAATCAACGAAAACTGCATCGGCCGCTTGGATTTCTGTCGCGCGAAGAAAGGCGGCGTGAACACCTTGGCCAGCACGTAGGCCGGCACGCCCCAGGCGAACTGGCGCAACACCTCGGCCGTGCGCAACGCGTCCGCGCTGGTGAAGGCGCCACGCGTGAGCGTGGAGTCGATAATGAAGAATGGCATGATGAGCAGCGCAACCGCCGCCGGGAATGTGAACGCCATCGAAAGACCGATGCCGTCGTCCATCGTGCGATTGGCGCCGGCATGATCGTTCTCGGCAAAATGGCGAGACAGTCGCGGCACAAGCGCAAGACCCACGGCGACGCCGATGAGGCCTAGCGGGAGTTGATACAACCGATCCGAATTGTAGAGCACGGTGCGCGCGCCTTCGTCCGATCCCGATAGGGCCTGTGTCACCAACGACGACACCTGCAACGCGCCGCCGGCGATGGCGCCGGGTATGGCGATCGCCAGCATACGGCGGACACCCTTGGTCAGCACGGGAAGGCCGACGCGAAGATCGACACCCAGCTTGCGCACGCCCCACCACAAAAGGGCGCACTGCAGAAAGCCGGAGACCGTAACAGCCGCAGCGACCCATTCAGCGGCAGTTCGGTCATCGGGTGCGATCAGCAGCGGCACGAGCGTGCAGATGTTGAGCAGGATCGGCGCTGCAGCCGTGAGCGCGAAGCGGCCAAGAGTGTTGAGAACGCCGGAGAGCAGCGCCGCCAGCGTCATGAAGACGAGATACGGCATGGCGAGCTGAGCCATCAGCGTCGCAATGCGCATCACCTCGGGATCATGCACCCAGGCGGACAGTAGCAGCGGCATGATAACCGGCATCGCCACCTCGATGCCGATAGTGACGATCGCCACCACGGTCATGATGAAGGCCATCGCCTGAGACGCCATCCGGTCGGCCGCTTGCTCGCCTTCCTGCGCGCGGGCGGCGGCGAAGACCGGCACGAAACCCTGCGCAAAAGCGCCTTCGGCAAACAGGCGGCGGAACAGGTTGGGCAACATCTGCGCCGTCGCCCATGCGTCCGAGAGCGGCCCCTGCCCGCCGAAGCGCGCCGCAAGGGCAAGATCGCGCGCGAAGCCCAGCAATCGGCTGCCGAGCGTGAAGAAGGTCTGCACGAACACGTTGCGCGCAAGGGACATGGAGGAGCGTCCGACCTAGCGGTTGAAGGAAGCCGGCGCGCGCGCCAGCGTGTGGGCGGGCGTGCGCGGCGCATTCGGCGCATGAGCCCG
>JANRIF010000150.1:0-5421 GCA_033765245.1 Lysobacteraceae bacterium | reverse complement strand
AGGTCGCGTGGCCCCAAATTTGACCCTAACCCCCCGCTCCCCTTACAATTCCGCTTCTGTCCCGTGACCGCGGGCAGGTTCGTGTGCCGCAAGGCAAAAATAACTACAGAGGAAATCCGGTCATGTACGCAATCATTGTTGCAGGCGGCAAGCAGCATCGCGTGATGGAAGGCGAGACGCTGCGTGTCGAGTTGATGGACGCCGAGCCCGGCAGTTCGGTCGAGTTCGACCAGGTGCTGATGCTGGGCGACGGCGAGAAGGTCACCGTGGGCGCGCCCACCGTCGCTGGCGCCAAGGTCGTCGCCACCGTCAAGGCGCACGGCCGCGCCGACAAGATCCGCATCGTCAAATTCCGCCGCCGCAAGCACCATCGCAAGCAGATGGGTCACCGGCAGCACTACACCGAAATCCAGATCACCGGCATCAACGGCTGAACCGCAGGAGTTAAGCAGTCATGGCACACAAAAAGGCAGGCGGCTCTACCCGTAACGGCCGCGATTCCAATCCGAAGTACCTGGGCGTGAAGATCTACGGCGGCCAGGCCATCAACGCCGGCAACATCATCGTGCGCCAGCGTGGTACCCAGTTCCATCCGGGCGAGAACGTCGGCCTCGGCCGCGATCACACCCTGTTCGCGCTCACCGACGGCGTGGTGGCGTTCACCGTCAAGGGCCCGAACAAGCGTCGCACCGTCAACGTGGTACCGGCCGCCTGACCGGCGCCCACAACCGCGTACGATAGGCCCCGCTACGGCGGGGCTTTTCGTTTGGCGCCCTTGCGCGCAACCGCCGAACAAGCACAGCTTTGGGTCCGCGAAGGACGCAAAAGGCGCAAAGTAAGGACGGCATCAATCGCTGGTTTGCAAATTGCCGTGAGCCCGGTTTGCGACCCTGTTCACTGACCATCTTCCGCACTCCTTTGCGTTCTTGGCGTGCTTTGCGGACCCCGTGCGCTTTTCCCTTCTGAACCCCCGGGCATACCCATGAAATTCGTCGACGAAGCACAAATCACGGTGGTGGCAGGCGATGGCGGCAACGGCTGCATCGGTTTCCGGCGCGAGAAGTTCATTCCGTTGGGCGGCCCGGACGGTGGCGATGGCGGTGCGGGCGGTAGCGTGTGGGTGCAGGCCGACGAGAACCTCAACACCCTTATCGATTTCCGGCACCAGCGCCATTTCCGCGCCGAGCGTGGGCAGAACGGCATGGGCCGGCAGATGGCCGGGCGTGCCGGCGCCGACGTGCTGATCCGGGTGCCGGTGGGCACGATGGTCCTCAACATCGCCACGGATGAAGTCATCGGCGATCTCACCGCGCACGGCCAGACCGTGCTGGTGGCGCAGGGTGGGCGGGGCGGGCTTGGCAACCAGCACTTCAAGACCTCTGTGAACCGGGCGCCGCGCAAGGCCACCTCGGGTACGCAGGGCGAGGAGCGCGACATCCGTTTCGAACTCAAGCTGCTGGCCGACGTCGGTTTGCTGGGGTTCCCGAACGCCGGCAAGTCCACCTTCATCCGTGCGGTTTCGGCGGCCACGCCGAAGGTGGCGGATTATCCGTTCACCACGCTGTACCCGAATCTCGGCGTAGTGCGCATCGCCACCGATCACAGCTTCGTGATCGCCGACATTCCCGGCCTGATCGAGGGCGCCGCCGATGGCGCCGGGCTCGGCGCACTGTTCCTGCGCCACATCCAGCGCACGCATTTGTTGTTGCATCTGGTCGATCTGGCGCCGCTGGGCGATGACGTCGATCCGGCCACGCAGATCCGTGCGATCGAGCGGGAGTTGGGCAAGTTCGATGCGGGGTTGCTCGACAAGCCGCGCTGGCTGGTGTTCAACAAGGCCGATCTGCTGCCGGAGGAAGAACGCCAGGCGAGCGCGCAGGCAGTGGTGGACGCGCTGGGATGGCAGGAGCCGTGGTTCGTGGTGTCGGCGCTGGCGCGCGAGGGCACTTGGCCGGTAATGCTCAAGGTGATGGCGTTTCTGGACCGCTTGCGTGCCGACGAGGCAGAAGCGCGCGCTGAGGCGTCGGCGCCGTAATGGCGCTGGCGGGGCGTATTCGGGCAACAAAAAAGCCGGCTGCGAGAGCCGGCTTTTTTACGTTGCGGCTGCGAGGACTCGCTGCCGCAGGGCGTTTGGCCTCAGGCGACCTTGATCGCCTTGATCCGCGCGTTGATGCGGCTCTTGTGGCGGGCAGCCTTGTTCTTGTGGATCAGACCACGGCTGGAGAAGCGGTCGAGGATCGGCTCGGCGATCTTGTAGGCGGTTTCTGCGGCTGCCACGTCCTTGGTCTCGATGGCCTTGATGACCTTCTTGACGGCGGTACGCAGCATCGAGCGCGCGCTGGCGTTGCGGCCGCGGCGGACCTCTGCCTGCTTGGCGCGCTTCTTGGCGGACTTGATGTTGGCCACAATGTGCTCCTGAATATACGAATGCGGGGTGAAAGGTGCGAAATTATGAAGGCTGCCCGGCCGTGAGTCAAACCCGGACGGGAGCCATGGGGGCGTCGCAGTGAGCCGGCACAGTCCTTCCGTGCCGGCGCGACAGGCCGGGCTGCTGCGTTCGACTGTCGCATTCGGCGGCATGACCCTGTTGTCGCGGCTGGCGGGCTTCGTCCGCGACATGCTGCAGGCCAGCCTGTTCGGCGCCTCGTCGGCGATGGATGCGTTCGTGATCGCCTACCGCATCCCCAACTACCTGCGGCGGATCTTTGCCGAGGGCTCGTTCGCCTCCGCGTTCGTGCCGGTATTCAGCGAGATCAAGGAAAAGGGCGACCGCGCCGCGCTCAAGGACTTTCTGGATCACGTCGCCGGGGCGCTGTGCGCGGTGGTGTTGGTGGTGACCGCGCTGGGGATGCTGCTGGCGCCGTGGGTGGCCTCGGTCATGGCGCCGGGGTCGCTGTCCGATCCGGGAAAACATGCACTGATCGCCGAGATGCTGCGCATCGTGTTTCCGTATCTGCTGTTCATCTCGATGACGGCGTTGGCCGGCGGCGTGCTCAACAGCTTCCGGCATTTCGCATTGCCCGCGCTGAATCCGGTGCTGTTCAACCTGACCGCGATCGCCGCGATGCTGTGGCTGTCGCCGCGCCTGGCGATTCCGCCCAAGGCATTGGCCTACGGCGTGCTGGCGGGCGGGATCGTGCAGTTGCTGCTGTTGTGGCCGGCGCTTGGGCGGCTCGGGTTGGCGCCGCGGCTGCGCTTCAACCGCCATCATCCGGGCGTGCGGCGGGTGTTCACGCTGATGTTGCCGACGTTGTTTTCCTCGTCGGTGGCGCAGCTCAACCTGATCGTCGGTACCGCGTTCGCGTCGTTGCTGGCGACCGGCAGCCAGACCTGGCTGTATCTTTCCGACCGCTTGATCGAGTTTCCGCTGGGCTTGTTCGGGGTGGCACTGGGCACCGTGATCCTGCCGCATCTGTCGAGTCGCTTCGCCGCGCTCGATGACGAAGGCTACGCGGCGACGCTCGATTGGGCGCTGCGCACGGTGTTGCTGCTGGCGTTGCCGGCGGCGCTGGGCCTGCTGCTGCTGGCCGAACCGCTGACCGCGACGATCTATCAGCGCGGCCAATTCACCGCATTCGACACCCAGATGGCGGCGCTCAGCCTGGCGGCGATGAGCCTCGGCATTCCCGGATTCATGCTGTCCAAGGTGTTGCTGCCGGCGTTTTACGCGCGGCAGGACACCCGCACACCGATGCGTGCGGCGGTGCGCACGGTGATGGTCAACGTCGGCTTGACGGTGGCGATCGTCACGCCGCTGTGGTGGTATCGGGTGCAGGGTGCGCATGGTGGTATTGCGCTCGCCACCGGCCTGGCGGGGCTGGCGAATGCTGCGCTGCTGTGGCGCGCACTGCGCCGCAGCGGCATGTATCGTCCGCTGCCGGGGTGGGGGAGGCATCTGGCGCGCCTGCTGGCGGCGTGCGTGACGATGGCGCTCACGGTGGTGGCGCTGTCGTGGTGGATCGGCGATTTTGCCGCACGGGAATTCGCCGCGCGTTGGGGCCTGTTGCTGCTGACGGTGGCCGCCGGCGCGCTGGCATACGGCGGCGCGCTGCTGGCGCTGGGCTGGCGCCCATCGCAATTGCGGCATCGCTGAGGTGATGCCCGCAGCCGCCGAGTCCTGTCGACCGAACCAGCAAAGCCAAGCGAAGCAGTCCGCAAAGGACGCCAATGACGCAAAAAAGTCCTTTGCGTCTTTTGCGTCTTTTGCGTCCTTTGCGGACCCCCGTGGCATTGCGCACGTCCCGAGTCCACAACAAGACCCGTTCATGCCGAAGCCCGCTGCCCAGCTTTTCCGAGTCCCGAGTCCCCGGTCCCGAGTCCCGGCTTCAACGAGCCCCGACCGCCCGCAGCGGGCTAGGGTCGACAGTCGCCAGTGCATGGCGGCTGCCCGCTATACTTGCGCGGTGAGCAGGCTTTTTCGAGACGTTGATGGCGGGCCGCTGTGCCCGCACGGTAGCGTGGTCTGCATCGGCGCCTTCGATGGCCTGCATTTGGGGCATCGGGCGCTGGTGGAGCGCGCTCGTGCGCATGCGCGCGCTGAGGGGTTGACCACGGCGGTGGTCAGCTTCGAGCCGTTGCCGCGCGAATTCTTCGCGCGCGGTGCCGCGCCAGCGCGCCTGCTGCTGCCGGCGGCGCGCTTCGCCGGCCTGCGCGATCTTGGCGTGGAGCTGATCGGGTTGCTGCGCTTCAACGCGCATCTGGCGGCGATGTCGGCGCGCGATTTCGTGGAGCGCGTGCTGGTGCGGCGGCTGGCTGCGCGTGAGGTGTGGGTCGGCCCGGATTTTCGCTTCGGCCATGGTCGCGAAGGTGACCTCGCGTTGCTGCGGCAACTCGGCGCCGAGTTCGGCTTCAACGCCAACACCATCGACCCGATCGTGATCCACGGCGAGCGCGCTTCGGCCAGCCGGGTGCGCATCGACCTGGCGGCCGGCGATCTGGTTGCCGCGGCGCGTCTGCTGGGGCGCCCGTACGCGATCTCCGGGCGGGTGGTACGCGGCGCACAATTGGGACGCAAGCTGGGCTATCCCACCGCCAACGTACGTCTGGGGCGGCGTCTGCCGGCGTTGTCTGGCATCTTCGCCACGCGCGTGCATGGCGTCGGGCCCGAGCCATGGCCCAGCGTATCCAGCCTCGGAACACGGCCCACAGTGCACGGCACCGAGCCATTGCTCGAAGCGCATCTGTTCGACTTCAATGGCGATCTCTACGGGCAGCACATCGCGATCGAATTCGTGGAGAAGCTGCGCGACGAGCAGGCGTTCCCCGACCTGCCCTCGCTGGTGGCACAGATCGACCAGGACGCGCGTCGCGCCCGTACCATTCTGCAATCGGCGGCGGTGGTCGGTTCCGCCGCGCATCACTCCAGGAAGCACCTCGCGTGAGCAAAGACTACAAGCACACCATTCACCTGCCGCAGACCGA
>JANRIF010000141.1:0-18205 GCA_033765245.1 Lysobacteraceae bacterium | reverse complement strand
CACCAACCGCGCCATCACCGCCTTCTGCACGTGCAGGCGGTTCTCGGCTTCTTCGATGGCGATGCAGGCGGGGGAATCCATCACCGCGTCGGTGGCTTTGACGTTGCGCCGCAGCGGCAGGCAGTGGCTGAACACCGCGTTGTTGGTGAGCGCCATCTTGGCGCTGTCCACCATGAAGTGTTTGTGCGCTTCGCGGATGGGCTTCTCCTGCTCCCAACGGCCGAAGTACGGGATCGCGCCCCAGCTCTTGGCGTAGATCACGTCGGCGCCGGCATAGGCGGCCTCGGGATCGTGGCTGATCGCCAGCGAGCCGCCGCTCTCGGCCACATTGGCGCGCGCCCAATCCATGTAGCGCTCGTCCAGCACGTACTCGGAGGTCGGGCACAACAACGTCACGTCCATGCCCATGCGGGTGGCGATGGTGAGCGCGGAGTTCGCCACCGCGGTGTTGAGGGGGCGCGGGTGGTAGGTCCAGGTGAGCACGTATTTCTTGCCGCGCAGGTCCTCGGTACCGAAGTGTTCCTGCAAGGCCAGTGCGTGTGCCAGTTCCTGGCACGGATGGGTGATGGTTTCCATGTTGATCACCGGCACCGTCGCGTATTTGGCGAAGCCGCGCAGCACGCGATCCTCGCGATCCACCGACCAGTCCTGGAACTTCGGGAAGGCGCGCACGGCGATCAGATCGACGTAACGGCTCAGCACCCGAGCTACCTCCGCGATGTGCTCCTCGGTGTCGCCATCCATCACCGTGCCGAGGTCGAATTCGATCGGCCAGGCGTCCTTTCCGGGCGCCAGCACCACGGCGTGACCGCCGAGCTGGAAGGTGCCGATCTCGAAGCTGCTGCGGGTGCGCAGCGACGGATTGAAGAACATCAGCGCAATCGTCTTGCCCTTGAGCTGGTGACCGAGCGGGTGGCGCTTGAACGCCGCCGCATCGCGCAACACGGCGTCGATCTCGGAGCGGGTCCAGTCCTGGGTGTTGAGGAAGTGCTTCATGGCGATACTCGACGGTGCTGGAGGAAACAAGGTTTGTGGAGAAATCCGGCCAGCGATGGCCGGGCTGTTGCGGGGGGACGCGCCAAAAACAAAAAAGCCCAGCACAGGCTGGGCTTTCTCGATCATCGCGGACCAACCGACGACGCTACCCGGCGCGGACTGTGGGCCACACTCGGCGCGCGCGCGAGGTCATGCCGGCGGCCATGCGGGCGCTGGTCAGGATATCGGCATCGGTATGGAAGCTGAGGATCATGGGCGCAAGTTTTGCACAGCACCCCGGCACGCGCAAGCGTGGGTGGCGGCTTTGTGGGTGGCGGCTTGCGGAGCGACGCGCGCGCGCCACCCACGGCGCAGTACACTGGCCGTCGCGCGCATCGGCACCGATGCGGACAACGATGAGGGTGTCATGAGTAAGGGAATGAACCAGAAGAAAAACGAGAAGAAGCCGCCGGCCAAGACCTTGAAGGAGAAGCGCGAGGCCAAGGCCGAGAAAAAGAAGAAGTGACGCTACCGATGCGGCGGCAGCGCTGCCGCATCGGCAACTGACTCCTGCGCGGTGCGCCGCGACGACCAACGCCGCGGCGTTACCCTTACGCCGCCGGGTCCATGCCGCTCAGGGCCACAACACCATGAAGACCAGCGCGCTGACGACGCCATAGATCAGCGCATCAAGCTGATCCTTGGCGACGCTGCCCCAAGGCTTGCCCATCCAGATGCCATTCTGGATGCTGCCGCCGGCATAGGTGAGGAAGCTGAGGATGCCGATCAGGTGCGCCGCTTCGTGAGCGTTGGCGTTGGCGCCGAGCGCCTGCCATGTCACGGCGGCAGCTACCGTCGCAACCACGATGTTGAACACGAACCAGCGCAGCAACGATGCGCCCATAGCGGGCGGACCGCTCTTGACGATGGTGATGAATCCGATCGGACCAGCGCGGTATTTCGCCTGCATGGCGTCTTCCTGCATGCGCTTCATGTCGTTGCAGTGCGGCACCACGTATTGCCCGGGAGCGGGTGCGCCCGCACCCAGCGCCGACATCACATCGTCCTCGTTCGACAGTTGTCGATAGTCGGCGTTGTGCCACTTGAACACCATGTGGACCAGACTGCTGGCGACGAATACCGCGACCGCCGCCGCCAGGATGGGAAGCCAAAGACCCAATAGATCGTGCATGTTGCGCTCCTGTGATCGATGCATGCGGTGGGGGTGCGCGGAGTGTAATACCGCGCGGCGTCGCACCGCAGTAGTCAGGCGGTTACCGATCGCCAACTCGTGGGCCGGCGTAGCGTCGAGTCGCCTTGCGCCATGCCCCAACCTGGCCGGACCGGATAACGCTGCAATCTGGCACCCGTCAGACTTGCGGGCGCGCAGATGCTCCGCGAGATCGAATTGATTTCACATGCAACCGGTTGGTTTTGCGCAACGTTGCCTTGATCACGGGAAAGGCGTGTGCGCGCGGCCAAACGTGTCGATCAGCACAAATGGCGTTCCTGAGCGGCGCGTCCGATTCCTGCGACGAACGTCTCAGCGTATTGCTGCACTGCACGATGACTTGCCTACCGCACGCACCGCAACGTGTGCCGCCCGCCGCACCGGCAGGGCGCCTTGGCGAGAGGGGTGCCAAGGCCACCAACGTCATTCACAGCCCACCAATTCAGGGGAATTTGCCGCAATGAACCACAGGAATTCGCTGTTGTCGTTCGCCAGCGCGTCCGCGATCCTCGCACTCTCCGCTGGCACCGCCAATGCCAGCAATGAAGTCGAAAGTCGCGCGCTCGGCCTGATCAACGCCAACCCCAAGGCCACCAGCCGCTCGGCCGACGACACGTTTGTGGCGCGCCAGACCGTGATCGACGCCGACGGTGCCGAGCACGTGCGTTTCGACCGCACTTATCGCGGCCTGCCGGTGATCGGCGGCGACCTGGTGGTGCACAGCGACGGCGGCAACTTCAAGGGTGCCTCGCGCACGCTGTCCGCGCCGATCAACATGAGCATCGCACCGCGCCTGACGTCGGCCGACGCGATCGTGAACGCGGGCGCCGAATTCGGCAGCGATTTCATCGGTACCCCGACTGCCGGATTGGTGGTGTTCGCCCACAACGTGAAGACCCCGCGCCTCGCTTATGCGGTCAACTACCAAGGCGTGGACGCGAACGACATCGGCATCGACATGACCTACATCGTCGACGCCAAGAACGGCCTCGTGCTCGATCGCTGGAGCAACAACCAGACCACCGCCGCCACCGGCACCGGCAAGACGATCTACTCAGGCAACATGGCGCTGGGCACCAACAGCATCACCGGCGGCTTCGAAATGCGCGACCCCGCGCGCGGCGGCAACTACACCACCGACTTCAAGAACGGCGCGACCAGCAAGCCCGGCACCGGCACCATCTTCACCGATGCCGACAACATCTGGGGCAACAACACCAACTCCGACCGCGCCTCCGCCGGTGCCGACGCCCATTTCGGCGTGGCCACCACCTGGGACTTCTATCAGTCGCTGGGCCGCAACGGCATCGCCAACAACGGTGCCGGCGCATACAGCCGAGTACACGTGGGCAAGAATTACGTCAATGCGTTCTGGTCCGACGGCTGCTTCTGCATGAGCTACGGCGACGGCGACGGCGTCACCTACGGCCCGCTGGTGGATCTGGACGTGGCCGGCCACGAAATGAGCCACGGCGTGACCAGCCGCAGCGCGAATCTGGTTTACTCCGGCGAGTCCGGCGGCCTGAACGAAGCCACCTCGGACATCATGGGCTCGATGGTGGAGTTCTTCGCCGGCAACGCGCTCGACACCCCCGACTATCTGATCGGCGAGGAGATCTTCATCAACAACGTGCCGGGCAGCGCCAACCAGACCGCGCTGCGCTACATGTACAACCCGATCAAGGACGGCCGCTCGCCGAATTGCTATGTCAGCACCCTCGGTTCGCTGGACGTGCACTTCAGCTCGGGCGTGGCCAACCACTTCTTCTACCTGCTGGCGGAAGGCTCGGGCGCAAAGACGTTCAGCGGCGTCGACCACACCTCGCCGACCTGCAACGGCAGTTCGGTCACCGGCATCGGCCGCGACGCAGCAACCCGCATCTGGTATCGCGCGCTGACCGTGTACATGACCTCCAGCACCAACTACGCGGCGGCTCGCGTGGCTACGGTCAATGCGGCGGGCGACCTGTTCGGCGCCAACTCGCTGCAGCAGAATGCGGTCAAGGCGGCCTGGTCGGCGGTAAGCGTCAACTGATCGCGGCATTTCACCGGTAACATGCGAACGGCCCATGCAAGTGGGCCGTTCGCTTTTTGCGGCGCTACCTCGGCGCACGCGACGCAGTCGGCCATGCTGGATTCGTGCATCCCGCCATCGATCATTTCGACCACGAGCGCCGCCAAAAGCGCATGAGCGTCCTGCTCTTCCGGATCGCGTGAGCGCATACGCAACCACAGACGCAAGCGCGGCGAGTCGACTACATCACTTGCCGGTGGCCGTCGTGGCGCGGCAAGAACGTACCGAAGCGGCGCACCCGCCCCAGATCGGGATCGGCCTGGTCGTTTTCGAACGCCACCTGCCCGTTGATGACCACCGCCTTCACCACGCCATCGTGGCGGTTGACCATCCGCGGCATGCCGCCCAGCGCTTCGAACGGCGCTTGTGCGTAGGCGCCAAGCGATGCGCCCTTCAATGCCTCGGGGTCGATCAACACCAGATCGGCGCGTGCTCCCGGTGCCAGCCTGCCGGCATCGATGCCGTACCAGTCGGCGATTTCGCCGGTGAGCCGCCACACCGCCCTTTCCGGCGTCATCGCCGGCGTATCGCGCAAGGCCAGTTGCAACAGGCACAAACCAAAGTTGTAGAACGCCATGTTGCGAAGGTGCGCGCCGGCATCGGAGAAACCGATGAGCGCGCAATCCGCGTTGACGTTGGCGGCCACGCGCGCGGGATCGTGGTTGGCGATCAGGGTCGACCAGCGCAGCCGCGGCCCGTGATCGATCACCAGATCGAGGAAGGTGTCTACCTCGTGCGCGCCGCGCTCGCGCGCCACCTCGCGGATCGTCTTGCCGACGACTGATGCGTCCGGGCATCCGATGATGTGGGCGTCGCCAAAATCGCGGTGCCATACGCGCCCGCCCCATTTGCGCCGGTACTCCGCCTTGAACCGCGCGCGGTACGAGGGATTGGCGAACAAGCGGTTGCGATCGAAATCGCGCTTGAGGTGCAGCGCGATCTCGCCGGCGGGAAACTCCTCGAAAATGATGAAGTCGATGCCGTCGGCGTACACCTGAAACGGCTGCGGCAACGCCTGCCAACGGAACGAGGCGCCGAGAAAGCGGTTGAACAGGTTGGTGGCGGCCGACACGATCCGATCCAGCCCAGGCTTGGCCTTCACGTCCATCAAGGTGATCAGCGTGGTCTTGAGACTGCGCCGCAGCGCGAGGCTGGCCGAGGTGAACAGGAAGAACACGGCGTTGACCGGATTGTTGAGGTTCGGCGCGGATTGCAGGATCGCACCGCGCCGGCGCAGCAGCCGATGCAGCCGACGGTACTCGCGCCAGCGCGCATACACCGAGGGCAGCGCGGACGATCGGTGGCGATCGCCGTCCACTTTGTCCCAGGGGTTGGTCATGCCCGACATGCCGAGCAGACCGAGATCGATCCCCTGATGCAGGTGCGCCTCCATCTGCCGCAGTTCGGCCTCGCTGGGCAACTCGCGCGGATCGACCGCGCGCGTCAACCCCATCACCGCCGTGCGCAAGTCGGAATGTCCCATGTAGCTGGCGATGTTCGGGCCCAGCGGCAGACCGCGCAGGAACTCGACGTAGCCTCGCGCATCGCGCCAGGTCTTGTGCCGCTGCAGCGCGGGCAGCACGTATTCGCGCGGGATCGACTCCACCCGGGTGAACAGGTCCGAGGCATCCTCGGGCTCACTGAAGATCATGCTGATCGAACAACTGCCCACCACGCAGGTGGTCACGCCATGGCGCACCGACTCGTGCAGGCCCGGCGCGATCATCAACTCGGCATCGTAGTGTGTGTGGATGTCGATGAAGCCCGGCGTCACCCACAACCCCTGCGCCGCGATCGTCCGCGTCGCGTCGGCGCGCGCCAACGGCGCCTCGCTGATCGCCACCACGCGGCCATCGCGAATCGCCACGTCGGCCACGCGCGGCGGCGCGCCGCTGCCATCGAACACCGTGCCGCGCTGGATCAACAGGTCGTACCCAGGCATGACTGCTCCCCCGCAAACCCGTCGATCCGTCCTCAGCGAAGCTGGCTGTCCTTGCTGCCGCGCCGGTTGTAGCCCGCCGCGCCGAGCGCGTCGCGATCGTGCACCTGCTGACAGGCCACGCACAGACGCACGCCCGGCACCGCTCTGCGGCGCGCCTCGGGAATTTCGGCGTCGCACTCCTCGCAGCGGCTCAATCCGGGCCCCTGGCGCAACTGGCGTCGCGCGCGCTCGATCCCGTCCTTGACGGTCGCATCGATCTGATCCTGCACGGCGCCATCGCCGGCCCAGCCGGTTGCCATGACGAGCTCCCCGAGTTGGCAAGGTGGAACGCCGCGCGTGCGCGGCATCGGCCACAGTATGCCCGCGATGCCCGCGCGCCGCATGCCTTCCCGGGAATGCGGCACGGCGACACCACGGCCGCCACCGCGCTCGCGGCATTCGCCTGGGGTGAACGCTTCTGGCAGACTCGCGACACCGTCACGGAAACGCGAGACCGCATGAACCTTGTCTGGGCTGGGTTGGGGGCGTTGCTGGGGTTGTGGCTTGCCAATGATCGGTATCTGCTGGGGGCGGCGCTGGGTTGTGCGGTGCTGTTGCTGTTGCGGGCGCAAAGCGATTTGCGACGGCGCCTGGAACAAGCGGAGCAAGCGTTGCGCCGCGAGCGAACGGCACTTCCGGAGCGATCACAGCCCGCTCAAGCGCCAATGGCAGACGCCGCCAGCGCTGTGTCTGCCGATGTAACGGCGAGCGTCGCACCAGCGACGCCAGCGGAACCCGCGCCGCCGGTCACGGCGGTTGCTGGCATCGAGCGAAGCGCGCCACCTGAGCCAGCGGCGCGACCCGCACCGCCGCCACTCCATGCCGCCGCTGCGCGCGCGCCGACACCGCCTCCGCCCGACGCGCTCGACCGCGCCCTGCGGACGATCAAGCACTGGTTCACCGAGGGCAATGTGCCGGTGAAGATCGGCGTGCTGGTGTCGTTTGTCGGCGTCGCCGCCGCACTGCGCTATGCCGTGGCGGAGGGCCTGTTCACGCTGCCAATCGGGCTGCGACTGGCGCTGATTGCGGCGGTCGCGCTGGCGGGGTTGCTGTGGGGTTGGCGCGAACGCGCGCGGCGCCCGGCCTTTGGCCTGAGCGTGCAAGGCGGTGCCATCGGCGTGCTGTTGCTGACGGTATTCGCGGCGTATCGCTTGTACGCGCTGTTGCCGCCGGGATTGAGCTTTGCGTTGGTGGTGGCGCTGGTCGCGGGCGCGGCCGCGCTGGCGGTGCTGCAGCGGGCGATGGCGCTGGCGGTACTGGGCTTCCTGGGTGGCTATCTGGCGCCGGTGTTGATCTCCACCGGCAGCGCCAATCATGTCGCGTTGTTCTCGTACTACGCGGTGTTGAACGCGGCGGTGTTCGCGATATCGTGGGGCCAGCATTGGCGGCTGCTGAACCTGATCGGATTCGGTTTCACCTTCGGCGTCGGCGGCGCCTGGGGCGCGCGCTTCTATCGGCCCGAGTCGTTCGCCAGCGTCGAACCGTTCCTGGTGCTGTTCTTCCTGTTTTACGTTGCCATCGGCCTGCTGTACGTGTTGCGCCAGCGCACGCATCGGCGCCCGTGGCTCGACGGCACTTTGATCTTCGGCACGCCGCTGATCGCGTTTCCGATGCAGGCCGCGTTGCTGCACGATCAACCGATGGCGCTCGCCTGGAGCGCGGTCGCGGTCGCCGCGCTCTACGCCAGTCTGGTGTACTGGCTCAGCGCGCGCCATCTGGAGCGCCTGCTGGCGGAAGCCTACGCGGCGCTGGCGCTGGGCTTCGTCACACTGGCGGTACCGCTGGCGTTCAGTGCCGGCACCACCGCCAGCCTGTGGGCACTGGAAGGCGCGGCGGCGGCGTGGCTGGGGCTGCGCCAGCAACGGCGATTGTCGTGGCTGGCCGGCTTGGCTTTGCAACTGCTGGCGGCAGGTGCGTACGTGCGCAGCGAACTGCTTGGTCACCTGTCGCACGCGCCGCTGTTGCTCAACGCCACCTGGCTTGGCGCGGCCATCCTGGGGGTTTCGGGCATCGCGCTGGCGCGGGTGCATGATCGTCTGCGGCCGCAGGCGCCGCTCCCCGCGCTGTTGATGGGCTGGGGATTGGCATGGTGGAGCTTGGCCGGAATCAGTCAGCTCGAACTCGCGCACGACTCCATCGCACGCTGGAATTTCGCGATGGGCTATCTGACCGCCTCGTTGTTGCTGGCAGCGATGCTGCGGCGCTGGCTGGATTGGGCGCGCCTGGGCTGGGCGCTCGCGCTGGCGGCGGGGTTCGGGCTGCTGTCGGTGTTCTGGGCTGCAGATCGTTTTGGCGATACCTTGGCGGCCCCCACCCGGCTCGGCTGGGAGCTGTATGCGGCGGCGATGCTGGCAGCGCTGTGGTCGCTCGGTTCGCTGCGCGGACGCAGTCTGGCGGCGACCCATGGGATGGGGCTGTGGACGCTGGTCATCGCATTCACCCTGCATCTGGAATCCACCGTGCACGCCGCTTCGGGTTGGCGTTTCATGGCGATCGCCGCGCCACTGACGTTGATGACCCTGGGCCTGTGGCGACGCCCGCAGTGGCTGGCGTGGCCGCGTGCGGCGACGTTCGAGCACGATTACCCGAGCTTGTGGTTCGGGCTGGCGCTGCCCTTGCTGGCGCTGACGTGGACGGTCGGTCTGTTCCATCCCGGCAACGCCGCGCCACTGCCGTACCTGCCGGTGTTCAATCCGCTGGAACTGAGCCTGATCGCCATCGGCGCGTTGCTGTGGGCGGTCGCGCGTGCGCGTCGCCTCGCGTTGCCGCTGCGGCCGCTGGCGTTGGCGGCGGCGTTCGCCTGGGTGACGCTGGCGACCTTGCGCGCGGTGCACCAGTTGCACGGCGATCCGTGGTCGCCGGCATTGCTGGATTCGGGCTTCAGTCAGACCAGCCTGACCGTGGTCTGGAGCCTGATCGGGGTGATTGCGTGGGTGGCCGGTTCGCGCCGGCAGCGGCGCCCCTTGTGGTTGGCGGGCGCACTGCTGATGGGCGTGGTGTTGCTCAAACTGGTGGCGATCGATCGTCTCTACATGGGCAACCTGCCCGGCATCGTCTCGTTCCTGGCGGTCGGCCTGCTGCTGGTGGCAGTGGGCTACTTCGCGCCCTCGCCGCCCAAGGACGAGGAGGCAGCGTCATGAGCCTGCGCGTGCTGGGTTTCGTCGTTGCGACGATGGTTGCGACCCCCGTCCTGGCGCAGGCCGACGCCTACGCGCGCCACTGGCCGGTGCAAGTCGATGCGCCCGGCGTCTACGCGATCGAGTTGAGCCCGGCGTTGTATCTGCAAGTGCAGCGCGCGGATCTGGGCGATCTGGCGGCGTTCAACGGCACCGGCGAAGCGCTCGCCTTCGGGCCGCTGGCGCCTGCGCCGCCACGTGCGGAGCCGCAGTGGCGCGATGCGTCGTGGTTCGTGCTGCCGACGCCCGCGGCGGGCGCTGGCGATGATCTCAACCTGCAAGTGCTGCGCGCCGCCGACGGTGCGATCCGCCTGCGCGCCGACCTGCACGCGGACGAATCGGCGCCCGCCACGGGCGACGTGCTGATCGATACCGGCATCGACCCCGAGGAGCGCCTGCGGTTGCAGGCGTTGTTGCTCGATTTCGCGGCCAACGCTGCCGATTTCAGTGCGCAGTTGCAGGTCGATGCCAGCGACGATCTGAGCGACTGGCGCCTGTCCGTGGCGCATGCGAGTGTGTTGCGCGTCCGCCAGGGCGGCCAGACGTTGCAGCGACGCCGCGTCGACCTGCCCGGGACCGTCGCACGCTATCTGCGCCTGCGAGGCTTTGAACCGGGCGCATTGCCATTGACCGGCGTGCAAGTCGCCACGCTGACGCAGGACATGCCCGACCCGCGGCCCGATCACGCGCTCGCCGCCGAATGGGTCGGCCGCGACGGCGACGCCTGGCTATACCGCTTGCCCGCGCGCATTCCGGCAACGCAGGCCAATCTGCGCCTGGCACAGGACAACGCGGTCGTTCGCGCCGAGCTGTCCAGCCGCGAGAACGCACGAGAGCGCTGGCAGCCGCGCGGCGGCCTGATCGCGTTCCGCCTGCGCGCGGCGGGGGTGACGCTGGATAGCGAACCGTTGGCGCTGAACGCAAATCGCGACCGCGAATGGCGACTGACTACCGATGTTGCACTGGAGACGCCGCCGGCACTGGAATTCGCCTACCAACCCGAACGCTGGCTGCTGCTGACCCAGGGCGCGGCGCCGTACGTGATTGCCGCCGGCAGCAGCCGTGCCCGACGCGACACGCTGCCGCTATCGGCATTGCTGGCGCCGCTGCGCAGCAAGTACGGCGACGACTGGCAACCACCGCTGGCGGCGCTCGGTGCGCCCGTGCTTGCCGCCGGCACCGCAGCGCTCGCACCCAGCACCCGCGAACGCTGGTCCGAGCGCGCGCTGTGGCTGCTGCTGATCGGCGCCGCGCTGGCGATCGGGTGGATGGTGGTGCGGCTGTTGCGTGAGCGGCTACCATCGGAGTAAGTCGCGCCGTTGCTGCAGAGCGCGTGGTGGCGGGATGCCGCTACCGACCTCAATCGCCACGCCAACCGGCGCATCAAGATCATCATCGCTTTGGAATCTCCCGTGCCTGCATTTCACGAACTGCTCCTCACCACGCCGCGCCTGCACCTGCGGCCGCTGACGCCGGCCGATGCGCCGGCGTTGTACGCCACCTTTGCCGATCCCGAAACCACGCGCTACTGGAGCACCTCGCCATGGGCATCCATCGAGGAAGCGCAGAAGCTGATCGCCAAGGACATGAACGCCCTGCCCGCCCGCGAGTACCTGCGGCTGGGGCTGGAACGTCGCGATAGCGGCGAGCTGATCGGCACGTGCAGCCTGTTCCAATGGGTACGCCAATGCCGGCGCGTCGAATTGGGCTACGGCATGCACCGCGCCCACTGGGGTCAGGGGCTGATGCACGAAGCACTGAGCGAGCTGCTGCGCTTCGGCTTCGACGCACTCGACCTCAATCGCGTCGAAGCCGACGTCGACCCGCGCAACGGCGCTTCGGTGCGCAGCCTGGAGCGACTCGGCTTCGTCAAGGAAGGCTATCTGCGCGAGCGCTGGATCGTCGATGGCGAGGTGTCCGATACCAGCCTCTACGGTTTGCTGCGCCGCGACTGGCTGGCAAGTCGCGAGATCGCAACGAACGACGACGTGCTCACCTGCGCCCCCGAAGGCGCACCGAAGTGATGCAAGGCGCACGCACATGGTAGTAAAACCGCAACTGATCACGTTCGACATCTTCGGCACTGTGCTCGACTGGCGCAGCGGCATGGAGGCTGCAGCCGCGGCGGCGGGCCGTCCACTGCGCGATGGCGAGTTCGACCGCATCGTCGACGTTCAGGGTGCGCTCGAACAGGGCGCCTATCTGGACTACGCGCAAATCACCTGCCGCAGCCTGATGCAAGTGCTCGGTTTGCCGTTCGCGGCCGCGAGCACGATCGGCGCGAACGTCGGCCGCTGGCCGCTGTACCCGGATGCACCGGCGGCGTTGCGCGAACTGATGCGGATCGCGCCCTGCGCCGCGATGACCAACAGCGACCGCACGCACGGAGAGCAAATGCAGCATCAACTCGGATACGTGCTCAGCGACTGGCTATGCGCCGAAGAAACCCGCGTGTACAAACCGGATGCGCGATTCTGGCATCACATGGCGAACCGACGTGGCATCGCACCCGGCCCGCACTGGTGGCACGTCTCCGCATACGCCGATTACGATCTGGCGGTGGCGAACGCACTCGGGCTCACTACCGTGTTCGTCGCGCGCCCACATGCGCGGCCGGGCGCGGCAACCCATCGCGTGACCGACTTGGCGCAACTGCTGGCATTGCTGCACACGCAGCCGAGCATCTGACGTGCTTCAAACATGCCAAGGGGCCCGCAGGCCCCTTGGCAATACGCAAATGCAACCGCGGCTTACAGCGTGCTGGCGTCGAGGAAGTCCTCGTCGTGCGGGTGGCCGCTGGTGTTGCTGAAGCCGGCCGAGTTCTCGGCCTGGGTCAGAATCGCCGACAACGTGTTGCTGAAGGCGGCGCCAGTGGCGGGCTGGTTGGAACCGCTGAGGAACAGCGCCGCGGCACCGGCCACGTGTGGGCTCGCCATCGAGGTGCCGCTGATGGTGTTGGTGGCGCCATCGTTCCAGGTCGAGAGGATGCTGACGCCCGGCGCTGCAATCGCCACCGGCGCCGAAACGCCGCCCGGATTGCCGTTGCCCCAGTTCGACCAGGTCGGCCAGTTGTCGCCCTGCTGGGTGGCGCTGACGGTGATCACGGCGTCGTCGTAGGCGGCGGGTACGCTGGCCTCGGCATCGGCGCCATCGTTGCCGGCTGCCACTGCAAACACCACGCCGGCATTCTTTGCGTTGCAGATCGCCTGATGGAATGTGTCGGTGCCGGAGAAGCCGCTGCCGCTGCAGGTGCCGGTCTTGGAACCGCCACCACCCAGGCTCATGTTGGCCACCGCCGCCTGACCGCGCGCGCTCACTTCAGCCGCGACCCAGTCGACCCCGGCAATGATGCCGGAGAACGAGCCCGAGCCCTGACTGTTGAGCACCTTGACCGCGTGCAGGGTGGCGCCCGGCGCCACGCCGATCACTCCAGTGCTGTTGTCGATGGCGGCTGCACTGCCCGACACATGCGTGCCATGGCCGTTATCGTCGTCCCAGCTCTGGATGCACTTGCGGCCCTTGCACGCGACCGCGGCAAAACCGTTACCGACGTGCGCGGCCAGATCCGGATGATCCGAGTCGATGCCGGTGTCGATGATGTAGATGTGTACGCCGACGCCCTTGTGGGCATTGCTGGTGGCGCCGACCCGCGCCACACCCCACGGCACCACCTGCGCGCCACCGCCGCCACCGCCCGGCTTGCCCATGAAGGCATGTGCCTCGCGGTCCATCTCGATGTTGGCGACCATCGGGTCGGCACGCAGGCGATCGATCACCGCCTCAGGCAGACGCGCGGCGAAGCCGGTGAGCACGGTGCCGTAGGTGTGGGTGGCCGCCGCGCCATGCTGGCGCGCCACTTCCGATGCCATTGCGAGCCGTTCGGAACGGCCGTTGCCATGAGCATCGACATTGAGGGTAACAATCACGTCCAGAAAGCGATCGGCTGCGGGTGCCGCCGCACCAACGTCGGACGACACCAGAGATGCCAAGCCCAGCGAAACACCAGCCGCGAGCAAACGGTAGTTCATATTCGGTACTCCCGAAGGTAGGAACATCATCAAGAAGACGCACACCGGGCCGACTCCCTGCCCGGACGTCCAACGGTTGATGCCAATGCGGAAGCTGTCCCTGAGGCCGCCGACCGAGCCTATACGCGACTGCGACGCGGTTCAAGGTTTCATGCAGCATTTTGGCGTAGCGGGGGACGGCGCGCGGCGCAGCGGGGGGACGCCCCTCAACGCGCGCTGCCGCTCCCGTTGCGATCGCCGCCGGAATCTTGCGCATCCAACGCCGCCTGATAACGCGCTACGTCGTCGCGGTGGGTGGCGTTGTTTCTGGCGACGATGAAGTGTTCGCGCGCAAGCGCAGGTTGCTGCAACCCGACGTAGGCCAGCGCCAACCAGTAATGGAACTCGTGGTAATACGCCGCGCCTTCGATTTCCCGCGCAAACTGCTGGCGCGCCAGCGCGAAGTCGCCCCGCTGCATCGCCAGCCGGCCCTGTTCGAAGAAATGGAACGGCGGAAACGGTTGCAACTCCTTCAGGCGGCGCGCCCAGCGCTCGGCGTCACGCACCCGCCCGAGCGACCTCAGCACCGGGACGAGGTTGGACATCGCGGTGAGCTTTGCCGGCTCCAGCGCGAGCGCGTACTCGAAAACGTCGGCCGCCTCCCGCATGTCGCCATGGCGCCGATAGACCAGCCCCAGCGTGTTGTAGGTGGTGGTGTAGCGCGGTTCCAACACGATCGCCGCACGCGCCCACCAGTAGGCGTCGTTGACGTTGCCCGCGGCCAGCAACTCGGCGGCGCGATTGTTCATGTACATCGCAATCACCGTGCGCCGCGACGTCGTCTTGACCTTCAGCGCATCGCGGTCCTCGCTGGGCAGGAAATCGATCACCGTTTCCAGCATGCCGGCCGAGTCCGCGCCGGGCTCGCTGCGCCGCTCGCGCAGCACCACGTTGACGTGGCCGCTGTAGAACACCAAGTCGCCGTTGCGGCTCATCACGTGATCGCCCAGCACCTCCTGGAACTGCACATCGAGCCCGAGTTCCTGCGCCAACGCGGCGGTCAGGATGACCAGCGACAGGCAATTGCCGGCGCGTGCCTCGAACGCCTCGGCAGCATTGCGTGTGATCGCCGCGTCGTACTCGAGATTGATCTGTCCGCTGGCTTGCAGCGCATGGATCAAACCCAGTTGCGGGCCTTCGACATGCGACTGACGGGCGACGTCTGCCTCGAGGTAACGGCGCATCGGCGCGGACAGCGCGAACACCGCCTCGCCGTCGATCGGCGCATCCAGCGGCTGGAACCGTGCGTCATCGAACAAGTCCAGCGCACTCCGATCGGCCGGTACCGAGGCACAGGCATCGAGCAGCAGAACTGCCGCGACCAGCAGCGCTCGCTTCATGGGCACCTCCACGCCGACCACGGCAGCGGCAACGCCGCCGCATCGCCAGTGTCCGACTCAGGCGGGAATGGCGTCAATGTGCCAAGTGGGCTTGGCATTAGCCGATACCACGAGTCCCGCTTGTGCTGATCCGGATGCTCGAATCGGAGCCCATCGATCAAGATCGATCCAGGCGCGGCACAGCATGCGGCGCGTGCCTGACGATTGCCGCGGGATGCCATCTCCCATTCGATAGTCGTTTCTGCACGAACGCCCGATAAGCCGTTGGCGCGAGCGGGACCTTTCGCTTATGTCGACGTTGATTGCAAAGCCAGCACGCTGCCGCCACGTTGGCTTGCGTATCACGCCCACCGTCGGATCGAGCACACAAGTGCTCAGCGGTACATTGGAGTGGTCGAAGCGTGCGCTTTCGCAGCCCCATTGTTTGAGCCAGCTCATCGGGCTCGGAAAGCCACATAGGCAGGTTGCAGTAGCAACAGCGTCCCTGTTGCGCTTGAAAGGCGTAGGTCCGCAGACGACGGAGTTTGTGCATAGCGATCTCTTTAGGCGGGAGCGAAGTGGGTTCCCGTCGCCTCGCAACCGAGGACAAGCGGGCACCTGACGCCTAAAGGGCTATACAGGCCGAACACCGGGGCCAATCAGCAAAACCGGCGGCGTTTTTATAACGCGCGCCGTCGGCGAATGCAAGCGCGACGGGGCGCTCTAATATCAGTCTTCCTGCCTACCGACTTGCGGCGGCGAGATCTCGTCTGGAGCGCCCCATGATGCCAGCCAGGCATGCACGGATTCGCCTGACACCGATTGGCCGTGGGCGACCGACTCCATGGCCGCGAGCGTCTGCGTCCAATGCGATCGCTCCATTTCTTGCACACCATGAACTCCCGAGCAGTCTGGATGACGACCCGTTCCTTCTTATTGCAATGATGAGTAATGAACATGGCTTTCATTCGGCTCGCCATCTCTTGCTGCAAGCGCACGCCGTCGACACCCATGAAGTAGTCCTCCGGCCATCAAACGCCACACATTACAGCGCATTTCACCGTGCCATGGCGCGAAGCGCGCCCGATAGCGCCACTCAATCCACCACCTCCACCCGCACCCCGCGCTCCGCGGCGCGCCCGTGGTCGTCCACAGCGCGCAGGTTATGTGCGCCGGTGCGCGGGGCTTGCCAGAACAGGATTTCGCCAGGGGCAGCGTGGCCGATGTAGGCGTCGTCGACGAACCAATACAGCCGGCGCACGCCCGCATCGACGCTGGCGCTGAGCGCGATGCGGGCGCGTTCGGGTTGGCTGCGGCGCAAGGTGTAGGTGACCGCGCGCAACGGCGAATCGATGCGTGGTGGGTCGCCATCGCCGGCAGCGACAGCATCGCATCCGGGCGCCATTCCTGCGCATCCTGGACTCGCTACAAGCGCAGGATGCGCAAGGCCATTGGCACATCCGGGTGCGGCGACGGGTGGCTTGCGACGCGGCATGCCGGCCTGCGCAAACACCTGAGCCAGATCCGACGGCCAATACTCGAAGACCTCGCGCCGGCTGTGTTGCGGATCGAAGGGCGGGCACGCCGCCTTGCCGGTGCGAGTGTCAACGATCACCGCGCGATGCACGCTGCTGACGCGGATCGGGCTCTTGCCGGGAATGAACCAGGTGCTGCCGCGTTGCGGACAGTCGGCATTGGGGAGGTCGCCGCTGGCGAGGCACACCTCCACCCGCTTCACCCCAGCAGGCAGTGTCCACGCCGGTTCGGCGAGTTGACGATCCTGCGCGGCAATGGCGTCGACGATGCGAAAGAACAGCGGCGCCGCCGCTTCCACCCCGATCAACGCCGGGTTGCCGCTGCCGTCGAAGTGCCCGCTCCACACCACCAGCACGTAAGGACCGAACACGCCGGCGGTCCAGGCATCACGGAAGGCCCATGAGGTGCCGGTCTTCCAGTACACCGGCAGGCGCCGGCTGCCGACCAGCGCCTCCTGTCCCAGCACGCCTTCGTCGGGACGCGGATTCTGGCGCAGCATATCCATCACCATGAAGCTGGCCTCGTCGCTGAGCAGACGCACGCCTGCCGCTGCCGATTCGTCGGCGCGAAACCGCAGTGGCCGCATCACGCCGCGATTGGCCAGCATCGCGTACAGGCGCGCCAGTTCCTGCATGGTCACCTCGCCGCCCCCGAGCACCAACGCCAGACCGTAGTGACGCTCGCTCGCCATGCGGCCGATGCCGGCGGCCTTGAGAAAGCCGTACAGATTGGGCGAAGCCAGCCGCGCCGCCACCTGCACCGCCGGGATGTTGCGGCTGCGGATCAGCGCATCGGTGGCGGTGACCGGACCGAGAAAACGCCCATCGAAATTCTCCGGGCTGAACGGGCCGAACGCCGTAGGCACGTCACGCAGCACGGTGCGCGGATGCAGCACGCCCTGATCCATGCCCAACGCATACACGAAGGGCTTGAGGGTGGAACCAGGCGAGCGTTTGGCATCGGTACCGTTGACCTGCCCGGCAATGGTGGCATCGAAATAATCGGCGGAACCCACCAGCGCCTTCACCGCCATGTCGCGGGTGTCCACCAGCAACGCCGCGGCGTTGTCGATGCCGCGTTCGCGCTGGCCCTGCAGAAAGCCTTCGAGCTGGCGTTCGAGCGTGCGCTGCAGGCGCAGATCGAGGGTGGTGTCGAGACGTGCCGGCAACTCGCCTTGGCGACGCGCGGCCAACAGCACCTGATCCACCGCGTGTGGCGCGGCGTATGGCAAGGCCGAGGGCGCGCGCAGGCTCAGCGGCAGGCGCAGCAACGCATCCTGGCCGTCGTCGCCACCATGAATCGCTCGCCAGCGCTGGTACAGGCGCGCGCGCGCCGCCACCAGCGAATCGCCCAGCACGCGGTTGCTGGCCTCGGTCCCGTCGGTCGCCAGAGTGCTGCGCAGCCGCCGGCTCGGATCCTGCGGCAACACCGCCAATGCCAGCGCTTCGGGCAGAGTGAGCCGCGACACCGGTTTGTCGAAATAGATCAGGCTGGCGGCGCCAGCACCTTCGATATTGCCGCCGTAAGGCGCGAGATTGAGGTACGCCTCCAGGATCGCGTCCTTGGAGTAGCACAGCTCCAGTTGCATCGCGCGCGCCATCTGCAGCAGCTTGCCACCGGGAGTGCGCGTATTGAGGCGATAGCGCAGTCGCGCCAGTTGCATGGTGAGAGTGGAGCCGCCCTGACGCGGCCCGCGTGTAATGTAGGTTTCGTATGCGCCGCGCAACAGGCTCACCGGATTGAAGCCCGGGTGCCAGCGGAACCACTGGTCTTCCTGCAACTGCACCGCTTCGATCAGTTGCGGCGAAATCTGCGCCAACGGCAACCACAACCGGAACTTGTCGTC
>JANRIF010000140.1:0-18566 GCA_033765245.1 Lysobacteraceae bacterium | reverse complement strand
CAGCGTGGCATACTTGCCGATCTTTACCGGGCCCTTCAGGGTCGCCACCGAGTCGACGAAACGATGAATCCGCTGGACTTGTTCGTGTCACCCGCCTATGCGCAGGCCGCCGGCGCGCAGCCCAATCCCATGCAGCCGTTGATCATGCTCGGCGTGTTCTTCGTGGTGTTCTGGTTCTTCCTGATCCGGCCGCAGATGAAACGCGCCAAGGAACACCGCGAGCTGGTCGCGAAGCTGGCGAAGGGCGACGAGGTGATCGCCGCTGGCGGCATTGCCGGTCGCATCGACGAGTTGGGCGAGCACTTCGTCACGATCGAGATCGCCGATGGCGTCAAGATCAAGGTGCAGCGCGGCGCGATCGCCACCGTGTTGCCCAAGGGCTCGTTGAAAGCCCACTGATCCGTCCCCACCCTCCCTTCCTCCCGGCCGCTCGCGCGGCCGCTTGCGGCTGATTGCGCCATGCTCGAGTTTCCCCGCTGGAAATATGTTCTGGTCGCGCTGGTTCTGATTTTCGGCGTGGTGTATTCGTTGCCCAACCTGTTCCCGCAGGATCCGGCGGTGCAGGTCAGCGCCAATCGCGGTGGCTCGCTCGACGAGGCGCTCAAGACGAGGGTCGAGGCCGCCTTGACCCGCGAAAGCCTCGCTTCGACCGGGATCGAGTTGGGCGCCGACACCCTACTGGTGCGCATGGCCAACGCCGACGTGCAGTTGCGCGCCGCCGACGTGCTGCGCAACGAACTCGGCCGCAACTATGTGGTGGCGCTCAATCTGGCCTCCACCGTGCCGGACTGGCTGCGCATGATCCGCGCAACACCGATGAACCTGGGCCTGGACTTGCAGGGCGGCGTGCACTTCCTGATGGAAGTGGACGAACGCGCCGCGATCGACAAGCGCGAAAACGCCTTCGCCGACGACATCCGCACCGTTCTGCGCGACGCCAAGATCGGTTATCTCGGGGTCAACCGCACCCCCGGCCGGATCGCGGTGGAGTTGCGCGACGCGGGTGACCACGATCGCGCCATCACCGAAATCACCCGCGCCCAACCGCAGTTGCTGGTCGAGGACGGCGCTAGCCCGACACTGCTGGTGGCGACGGTGCGCCCCGCCGATCTGGTGGCGATCACCAACGGCGCGGTCGATCAGAACATCGGCACCCTGCGCAATCGCGTCAACGAACTCGGCGTGGCCGAGCCGATCATCCAGCGTCAGGGCGCCAGCCGCATCGTGGTGCAATTGCCGGGCGTGCAGGACACCGCGCAGGCGAAGAAAGTGCTGGGCGCCACCGCTACTCTCGAATATCGCGCGGTGGTCGATGGCGATCCGTACGAAGCCGTGCGCAGCGGGCGGGTGCCGCCGGAGGCGCGGGTCTACTACCGCCGTGACGTAGGCCCCGACGGCAAGCCGATTCCGGTGTTGCTCAGCCGCCGCATCATCGCGTCCGGCGATCAACTGGTGGATGCGATGTCCGGTACCGATCCGCAGGGCGGTGGCCCGCAGGTCTCGGTGACGCTCAACAGCGTCGGCGGCAAGCGCATGTTCGACTTCACTTCGGAGAATGTCGGCAAACCGATGGCGGTGGTGTTCATCGAGCGCACCCCGGAAACGCGCATGGTCGACGGCAAGGAAGTGCGCACCGCGCGCATCACCGAGGAGGTGGTCTCGGTCGCCACCATTCGCGGCGTGTTCGGTAAGCAATTCCAGACCACCGGCCTGGACAGCATCAAGGAAGCCTCGCAATTGGCGCTGCTGCTGCGCGCCGGTTCGCTGGCGGCGCCGGTCGACATCGTCGAGGAGCGCGTGATCGGTCCAAGTCTGGGTCAGGACAACATCGACGCCGGCGAGCGCGCGATCGTGATCGGATTCGTCGCGGTGTGCTTGCTGATGGTGGTGTACTACCACTTGTTCGGGCTGATCTCGGTGGTGGCGCTGTTTGCCAACCTGGTGTTGCTGGCCGCGGTGCTCTCGCTGGCCAACGCCACCTTGACCATGCCCGGCATCGCCGGCATCGTGTTGACGCTGGGCATGGCGATCGACGGCAACGTGCTGATCTGCGAGCGCATCCGCGATGAACTGCGCGGTGGCAACACCCCGGTCGCCAGCATCAAGGCCGGCTACGAACGGGCGTGGACGGTGATCCTGGATTCCAACGTCGCCAAGCTGATCGCTGCCATTGCGTTGTTCGGCTTCGGTTCCGGACCCGTGCGCGGGTTTGCGGTGGTGCTGATATTCGGTGTGCTCACCTCGATGTTCACCTCGGTCACGGTCAGCCGCGCGCTGGCCACCCTGGTGTACGGCGGTGCGCGCAAAGTCAAATCGGTTTCGGTCTGAGGAGCACGGACATGGAATTCTTCAGTCCTACCAGCAATGTCAATTTCATGGGCATTCGCCGCTACACGATGGCGATCTCGGTGGTGCTGGTGCTGGGTTCGATCCTGGCGCTGGCGACGCGCGGCTTGAACTTCGCGCTCGATTTCACCGGTGGCACGCTGGTCGAGGTGAGCTATAGCGCGCCGATGGAGCAGGCCGATGTCGGCAAGGCGCTGGAAGCCGCGGGGTTCCACGGCGCGGTGGTCCAGCGCTTCGATTCCAGCAATTTCGCGATCCGTCTGGCGCCCGAGCGCGAGCCGGCAAAAAAGGAACCGGTCGAGGACGCCGCGCAGGGCGGTCTCGACACCCGCAACGCGGCGCTCGGCCAGCGCGTGCTGGAGGCGTTGCAGACCGGCGGTAACCAAGTCGTCATCAAGCGCAGCGAATTCGTCGGCCCGCAGGTCGGCAAGGAGCTGGCCTACAACGGCGTGGTGGCAGTGCTGGTGGTGCTGACCGGCATCATGATCTACATCGCGATGCGCTTCGAATGGAAGTTCGCGGTGTCCACCGTGGCCGGCGAACTGCACGACGTGCTGATCACGCTTGGCTTCTTCGCGGTCACCGGCATGGACTTCGATCTCACCGTGCTGGCGGCGGTGCTGGCAGTGGATGGTTATTCGGTCAACGACAAGATCGTGGTGTTCGACCGCGTGCGCGAGTTGTTCCGCTCCACCCGCGGCATGGCGCCGACCGAGGTGCTCAACCGCGCCATCAACAACACGTTGGCGCGCACCATCATGACCTCGCTGACCACGCTGCTCACGGTGATTGCACTGTATCTGTTCGGCGGGCCGAGCCTGCAGGGGTTCTCGCTGGCGTTGATCGTTGGCATCGTGATCGGCACGCTGTCGTCGATCTTCTTCGCGTGCCCGGTGCTGCTCAAGTTGGGCGTGACCAAGCAGGACCTGATGCCCAAGGCCCGCGACGACGCCGAGCTGGCTCGCCGGCCGTAACCGGAACCCCGCGCGGCAGCGATGGCCCGCTTTCACTACCAGGCCCTGAATGCCGATGGCATGACCTTCAGCGGGGTGCTGCGCGCCGACAATGAGCGTGCCGCAGCGCGGGCGCTGGAACGACGCGGGTTGTCGGTGATTGCGCTGCAGAGCAGCGACGAGGTGGCCGGCAAGACCGGCCGCCGCGGCCGGCTCAAGCCGACCGATGTGATCCTGGCGCTGCAGGAGTTGTCGACCATGCTCAACTCGGGCGTGTCGGTGGCCGATGCGGTCGCGGCGCAAGGCGTGTCGGCACACCATCCGCAAATCGTCGCCGCCTTCGCTGGAATGTCGCGCGCGCTGCAGCGCGGTCAAGCCTTTTCGGCCACGCTGGCCGCCAGCGGTTTGCCGTTTCCCGAATACGTGCTGCAACTGGCGCGCGCCGGCGAGTTGACCGGCGAACTGGGGCGCTCGCTGGCCGATGCCGCGGCGCAACTGGAATACGAACACACCCTGCGCAGCGAAATGCGCAATGCACTGATCTATCCGAGCGTGCTGGTGGTGGCGGGCGCTGCGGCGGTGGCGCTGATGTTCGTGTTCGTGGTGCCGAAGTTCGCCTCGCTATTGGCACACGCCGAGGATCTGCCGTTCCTGGCCTGGGCGGTGCTTGGGCTGGGCACATGGACCAACCGCAATGGCGTGTATCTGTTGCTGGCACTGGTGACGGCCGGGGTGGCGTTGGCGCAATGGTGGCGGCGTCCCGGCGTGCGCGAGGGCGTGCTCGACCGGCTGGCGCGGTTGCCGCTGATCGGCCCCTGGCTGGTGGAGTCGGACACCGCGCGCTGGGCCAAGGTATTGGGCGCGCTGCTCGGCAACCGGGTGCCGCTGATGCGGGCGCTGGAACTGGCGCAAAGCGGCCTGCAGTTGCCGCACCGACGCCACCGCATGGGTGAAGTCACCCGCGCCGTGCGTGGCGGCACCGCGTTGGCCGATGCGCTGGAGGATCAGGACGCCCTGACCGCCACCGGCTACAACCTGATCCGCGTCGGCGAACGCTCCGGACAATTGCCCGCGATGCTCGACTCGCTGGCGCGTCTGTACGAACAATCCGGCCGCAACCGTATGAAGCGCGTGCTGATCCTGATCGAGCCCATCGCCATCCTGGTGATCGGCAGCCTGATCGGCACCATCATCCTGGGCGTGATCCTGGCGATTACCAGTGCGAACGATCTGGCGGTTTAGCTCGGGACTCGGGACTCGGGACTCGGGACTCGGGACTCGGGACTCGGGACTCGGGACTCGGGACTCGGGACTCGGGACTCGGGACTCGGGACTCGGGACTCGGGACTACAAGCTTGCGAACTTTCGCTATGTGCTTTTGCCGTGGCTTTCCGAGTCCCCAGTCCCGACTTCATCGAGTCCCGGCTTCATCGAGCCCCCACCCCATGCGGTATCCTTCCCGCTGACGCAAGCTCACCAAGGACCTCGCACATGCAATACCGTTTTCGCCCGGCAATCCCACGGCGGCAATCGGGTTTCACCTTGCTGGAAATGATCGTGGTGCTGGTCATCATCGGCCTCATCATGGGCCTGGTCGGGCCACGCCTGTTCGCGCAGGCCGACAAGGCCAAGGTGCAGACGGCGCAGACCCAGATCAAGATGCTGCGCGGGGCGCTGCAGACCATGCGCCTGGACATCAGCCGCTTCCCCGATGCGCAGGAGGGGCTGGCGCTGTTGACCCGCAAGCCGGGCGATGAGCGCGGCGCCAGCGCGTGGGCCGGTCCGTATCTGGACGAGGCAGTGCCGGTCGATCCTTGGGGCCGTCCGTATCAATACGCGCCGACGCCCGCTGGCGATCAGGCATTCACCCTGTTTTCGTTCGGGGCCGACGGTAACCCGGGCGGGGAAGGGTATGACGCCGATATTGGCTACGTCCCCGGACGCTGAGCCGCGGATTGCGCCGTTGCCGATGCCGTGCGTGCCGCGCCGCGGATTCACGCTGCTGGAGCTGATGGTGGTGCTGTCGATCCTGGGTCTGGTCACCGCCCTGGCCGCACCCTCGCTGTTGCGCACCATCGACGCCTGGCAGCGCCAGACATTGGTGGATGCGCTGTTCGATCAGTTGCGCGCCTTGCCTGGCAAAGCGCGCGCGCGCGGCATGGACATCCACATCGATGCCGAATCGCTGGCGGGCGAACGCCCTCCGGTGCCGGTGGCGCCGGGCTGGACGCTGACGCCGGACGCGCCGTGGCGGGTGCGCGCCAACGGCCTGTGCGAGGGCGGCACCTTGCAGTTGGGTGACGGCAGCCGCTCCTGGACGATTGCCGTGTCCGCGCCCTTCTGCGAGCCGCGGCTCGCAACGGCAGCGCCATGAACGCACGGCGTGCCGACGGATTCACCCTGCTCGAAGCGATCGTCGCGCTCGTCATCTTCAGCATGGGCGCATTCGCGCTTTACGGCTGGTTGAGCACCAGCCTGCACACGTTGACGCGGGTGGATGCGGGCCGCGAGACGCTGGCGCTGCAGCAATCGGCGCTGGACCTGGTGCGTACCGTCAATCCGATGGCGACGCCGCGCGGGCGCCGCGAGATGGCGGGCGCGCTGGTGGAGTGGAACGGCGAACTGGTCGAGCCGGCGCGTCGCGGACGCAGCCAAGTCGGTGGCGAGACCTTCTTCGAGGTGGGTCTGTATCGACTGGACGTGCGGGTGAGTCAAGGCGAGCGCGAGGTCGGGCGCTTCGAGGTGCGGCAACTGGGTTATCGCCAGGTCGGCGGGTCGGGTGGGGAATGATCGGGACCATGGGTCGCCACCGTTCCCTTCGTGTCACTCCGGATGGGTTCACTCTGATGGAAACGCTGGTGATGCTGGTGCTGGTGTCGTTCGCGGTGCTGCTGATGTTCCAGATGCTGGGTAGCTATCGCATCGCCAGCGAGCGGGTGGCGGCGCAGTCCGAACGGATCGATCGCCAGGTGTTGTTCGATGCCTGGTTCGGCGATACCGTGCGCGGCCTGTTCGCGCTCAAGGCCGAGCCGCTGCACGGCGATGCGCTGACCTTTTCCGGCCTCAGCCTGAATCCATTGATGGTATCGCCGGGTGCCCCCACTGCGTTCTCGTGGCGCCTGGACTTCGGCGCCGACGGATGGGTTGCGACCTACAGCGAGCGCGGCGAGGCGCGCTGGTCGCTGCCGCTGGGCAACACTGACGAAGCGCGCTTCGTGTACTTCGATGCCGACGGCGAGCCGCAAGACCGCTGGCCGCCGGCGCTGGGTCTGCAGGACGAGTTGCCGCAGGCGATCGCGCTCGTGCGCGAGGGTGAACGGGGCACCGAGGCGCGGGTACGGATCGCCGCGGTGCACGGTCCGGCGCACGAGCACATCGAGCTGTATCAACCGGAGGAAGACTGAATGCAGTGCCAGGCGTCGGCGCGACCACGCGGCTTCATCCTGGTGATGGTGCTGGCCATGCTGGTGGTGCTGTCGTTGCTGGCGACCACCATCGGCACGATCGCGCAACGACTGCGCGACGAGGCACTGGACCGCCAGCGCCAGTTTCGCGACGAACTGGACATGGCCGATACCCGCGCCGGGGTGTTGTATCTGCTGACCAGCCAGCGCATGACCTTCGCCGGACTCACGCTCGACGACCGGGTGGTGTTGAGCGCCGATGAGCAGGCATTTGCGCGGGAGGACGACGACGTCCAGTCGCTGATGCCGGTCGGCAACGAGATCGCGCTCGACGGCACGGCGTATCGCGGCAACGGGCGTGCGCAGTTTGCGTTGCAGGATGATCGCGGGCTGCTGGGCGTCAATTGGGTTTCGCCGTTGCTGGTGGATCGCCTGTTCGCGCAGGCAGGCGTGCCGGCGGTACAGCGCAGCGCGCTGAGCAACCTGCTGCTCGACTACCAGGACCCGGACGATCTGTACCGCATCAACGGCGCCGAACGCGACGATTACCGCAAGGCCGAGCGCCCGCCGCCCAGCAACCGCACTCTGGCGACGCCGCTGGAACTGCGCCGGATCATCGGCTGGGACAAGGCGCTGGCAGGATTCGACGACGCCGATGTGGTGTCCACCTTCACCGTGGTGCGCTCGCCCGCGATCAACGTGAATACCGCGCCGGCGCGGGTTTTGCACACGCTGCTGGGCATCGATGAGGCGGCTGCGCAGCGGATCGTCGCGGCGCGGCGGCTGGCGCCATTGATCAACCTGAGCGCGCTGTACCAGATTGTGGGTAACATTCCGCCCGAATTCGAGATGCTGAGCCTGTATCCTGCCAACAGCGGCACCCTGCGGCTGTGGTCGGCCGACGGCAGCGCAGTGCGCTTGATCCACTGGACCCTGACTCCCATCGACGATGGCGGCAAACCCTGGCGCGAAGACTATGAGTTCACCCTTGCACGAACGCAGCCGGCGGATGGCGCTGTGGCGCGACCAACTCAAACGGCGATTTTCGCCGAGCCGGTACCTGCGCCGTAGCGATGGCCTGCAACTGCTGTCGGCCGGTGGCGCCGGCAGCGAATGGCTGGTTGCGCGCGCGCTGTGCGCCTATACCGTGCTCGATGGAGCGGCGGTACCGACCGGCAAGCGCCGCGCCTTCGTGGAGATGGCAGTGCGGCGCTGGGCGCCCTTCGCCGATCCGGCCAGCCACGTGCAGTGGGCCGGCGATCAGGCGATGGTGTGGGCCTGGTCGCAGACGCAGGTACAGGCGTTCGATGACGACGCTCCCATCGAAGCACCGCGCCGGATGCTGCCGGAGTCGCTGTTGCTGGGCGCGCCGCAGGAACACGGCGCGCAATTGATCGCGCTCGATCAGGGCTACGAGGGGCGGGTCTGGCGCGCCCATGTGCTGAGCGGCAGCCAATGGTGGCCGCAGTTGCCCGAGTTGGCGCAATGGAACGTATTCCTGCGCGGGGCTGGACTGGCGCCGGCACAGGCGCTGCCGGCAGTGCCGCGCTTCGAGCGCCACGGCGAGGCGTGGAACGCCTTGCAGGGCGCGAGCCTGGGCGATCTGTGGGGACGTCACCACGGACTGCTGACACGCGCGCTGGCGGCGTTGGTGGCGGCAGCGCTGCTGGTTCCCGCCGCCGGCATCGCGCGACTGGCGCTGGCGCAGTCGGCGGTGGCGCGCGAGATCGCCGCCCAGGACGACAGCCTGCAGGCGATCCTCAACGCGCGCGAGCAGGCCGAACGCGATGCGCAGACCGTGGACGCATTGCTGGCGCTGCGCCCGCCGCAGTCGCAGATCGATTTATTGCTGCGGGCGTCCGCGCTGGTCCCCGGCAATGCGTGGACCCTGTTGGAGTGGCGCATGCCCAACCCCGATTTGCTGGAAATGCAGGTGCGGATGCAGATGCCCGACCCGCGCGCGCTGGTCGAGGCGTGGGAGGGATCGAAGCAATTCTCCGGCGTCACCGCCGAATTGGGGCGCAGTCCCGACGAGGTGCTGATCCGCGCGCGCATCCTGCGCGACTCCCTGCCGCGCGAAGGTGTGGCGCCATGAGCGGCGCGTTGAGTGTGGCGCTGACACAGGTGCGCAAGGAATTCGCCGAAAACCCGCGCCTGCGCATCGGAGCCTGGGCGATCGCCGCCATCGTGGTGTTCTACCTCTGGCTGGTGCTGGCCGACTGGCGCGCGCAGATGCAGAAGGATTACGCCGCGCAATCGCAGCAACTGCAGAAGATCCGTTCCCTGGCGGGGCAGGACGAATGGCTGCAACGCGCCGAGCGCGCGCGTGCGCTGCGCGATGCGCTACAGGCGCAGATCCCCGAGGTGGCGACGCTGGGACTGGCGCAGGCCAGCGTGCAGACGCTGGCGCGCAATCTGGCTGCCGCCAGCGGCAACGCCATCCGCATTCAGGCTGAAGCACCGGCGCCGGTGACGGGGAGCGAAGGACTCTGGCGGGTGCCGGTGGTCATCAGCGGCGGACTCGGGGCGGAACAAGTGCTGCAACTGGTCCGCCGTATCGAGAGTGAGCGCAATCTGGTGGTGATCGAACAGGCGACGATCCTGAATCGCGAGAACCGAACCTTCTCGCTCACCGTGGTGGCGTTCTTCCGCGTAAAGGAGAGTGCCCGTGAACCCGCTTGAATTCTGGCGCGAGCGTCCGCTGGCCGCTGCGTTGCTGTTGGGCGCGCTGATTGGCGCCGCAGTGGGCGCCATACGCCCAATCGCAGCGCCGCCAGAGCAGCGCGCCGAATCGGCGCTCGACTGGGCGTTGCCCGACGCGCAAGTGACGACACGGTTCGATGAGAACCGCTTTGCCCAGGTGCGCGGCCTGCGCATCTGGGGCGCCAGCGCCGGCGCCGGCGCGGCAGCGGTCGGTGCCGATGGCAAGCCGCTGGTGCCCAACTGGCGCTTGACCGGTATCATTCTCGAACCGCAGCCGATCGCGCTGGTGCTGGCGGACGGCGCGACCACGGTGACGCGGGTGGCGATTGGTGCAGCATTGCCCGATCAGGGGCGGCTGCTTGCGGTCGACGCCACCGGCATCGTCTACGAACGCGACGGCTGCCGACGCCGGCGTGTGCTGTACGGTGGTGCCGAGGCCAACCGCGAAGGCGAATGCCTTGGCGCCGACACCGAGCCGACACCGCCTGCGAACGATCGCGCGCAGACGCGCACGCACGAACCCAAGAATCCATCCGGAACCGACAACGAATGAAAACACTGCGGACGATCCTTGCGGCGGCAGCCATCACGGTGCTCTCGGCGGCCTGCGCGGCGCCGTTCAAGCGGGTGCCTCTGACGGAGCCGTTACGGCCGGTGCGGCCGCCCGCGACCGCCGGATCGGCGCAGGCACTGGTCAGCGACGAGCAGACGGCCGCCACCGCCTTGCGCCGTACCGCGACGCCCGCGCTACCGTCCGGCGGCAGCGCGATGTCGGGCGCCGACCGCGATCAGGTATTGCCCGAATTTGCCGGCGGCCCGGTGGACGCCAACATCGAAGGCATGGCGTTGCCGGCGTTCATCAACGAGGCGTTCGGCAATCTGCTGGGGCTTACCTTCCAGATGGATCAGGCGCTGGCGAACCAGCGCGATCTGGTGACCCTGCGCACGTCCAGCCCACAGGCGCCCGCCGACTTCTACCAGTTGGTGGTGCAGGTGCTGCGCACCTACGGCGTAAATGTGCGCCTGGAAGGCGATCTGGTGCTGGTGGCGCCGGCAGCCAAAGGCAAGAGCAACGAGCCGCCGCTGGTGCTCAGCGGACGCACGCTGCCCGAGGTGCCGAACAGCCACCGGCCGATGTTCCAGTTGGTCGAACTCAAATCCGCGCGCATCGCCGACGTCAATCAATGGCTGCGAGTCGCGTTCAAGCTCGACGGCCTGGAAATCCAGGACGACCCGAACCGCAACGCCGTAGTGCTGCTGGGCAAGCCGGACCTGGTGGCGCAGGCGGTGGCGGCGATCAAGGTACTGGATCGGCCGTTCATGCGCGGTCGCGTGAGCACGCGCCTGGAGCCGGCATTCGTCGGCGCCGACGAACTGGCGCGGCGCCTCGTGGACGTGCTCACTGCCGAAGGCTATGGCGCGATGCTGCACAACAGCCAGGGCGTGTTGCAGGGCGCCACCATGATCGTGTTGCCGATCGCTGGCGCCAACAGCGTGCTGATCTTCGCGGCCGACGACACCCTGCTCGATCACGCCATCGAGTGGGCGCAGAGCATCGACCGCCCCAACCCGGCTGCCAGCGGACAGAGCCTGTTCTACTACATGGTGAAGAACACCCGTGCCGAAGACCTGGCAGCTACCCTCAACGGCGTGCGCAACGCCGGCGTGGCGGCAGCCAATCGCGCCGCCGCAGGCAGCGCGGCACCCGCTGCCGCAGCGCCTGGGACGCCCCCTGCGGCGCCGCCGGGCACCGCCAATGCGGTGACGGTAGGCAGCCTGATCGTGGACGAGCCGCGCAACGCCCTCATCTTCCAGGGTGCGGCCGCCGAATGGGAGCGCATGTTGCCGCTGTTGCGGCAGATGGATCGCGCGGCGCGACAAGTGGTGATCGAGGTGACGATTGCCGAGGTCACCCTCAACGATGGCGTCGACCTCGGTTTTTCCTGGCAACGGATCGGCGGTAACAGCAACATCAGTTCCGGCAAGATCGGTGCGGCGACGCCCATCGGCACTGGCACGGGAACGGACACCAGCGGCGGCTCCAGCGCCAACGGCCTGAACTATCTGATCAACACCACCGGCGTGATCCGCGCGCAATTGACGGCGCTGGCGCAGGCCAACCGCCTGACGGTGTTGTCGACCCCACGTCTGATGGTCAAGAGCGGCGAGGAAGCCAGCATCGAGGTCGGCGACGAGGTGCCGACGCTGTCCTCGCAGACCGCGGCGTCCCAACAGACCGGCGGCACCTCCAACATCCTGCAGTCGATCCAGAACCGCAAGACCGGCATCATCCTGAACGTACGCCCGGTGATCTACTCGGACGATCGCGTCGATCTGGAAGTGCGCCAGGAAGTGAGCGCCGCGCTGCCCATCGGCACCGATGCCGCGATCCAGTCGCCGGCGATCTCCAATCGGGTGATCAGCACCAGCCTGACGCTGCGCGACGGCGGCTCGGTGTTGATGGGCGGGCTGATGGCCAACAGCCAGACGGAATCGGACAACGGCATTCCCGGACTCAAGGACATCCCGCTGATCGGGCGCCTGTTCAAGAGCACCAGCCGCAAGAACACCAAGACCGAACTGGTGGTGATGATCGTGCCTTACATCATCGAGAGCGCGGAGCAGGCCGATGCCATCACCCGCGCGGTGACCAGTCAGTTGGAGAATCTCGCCGTACCCGGCGTCACTCCGGACCAGCCGTAACGGGCAGGCTGCCGCGCCACAGCGCGGCAAGCGCGCTTTGCAGGTCGTCGCCCGGGTCGCGGCGCAACACCGCGAACTCCGGGCCTTGCAGTGCCTGCGCCAGCGCCTCGGGAACGCGCAGCGACTGCGACAGCCCAAGCGTCAGCGCCCAACTGTGCAGCAACAGGCTGTTGCCTGCGGTGCTCGAGATGCCGGGGAAGCGCTGGCTCAGTGCTTCTCCCGCCACCCGCAAGCCAGTGGCGAGACCGCCCTTGAAGCGTTGCATCGCCGCCAACGGCAGATTCTTTTCCAGCACGCCATGCGCCAGCGCCGCCAGCGACAACAGGTCGGGCAGGGTAGTCAGGGCTTGTGCGAATGCGCCAGCGAACGCCGTTGGTGCCAACCGGCGATCCCCCGGCAGCTCCGCAATGAGCTCCTGCAGCGCCTGCAGCAATCGCGCAAAGTCGTCCTCCAGCAGTGCGACGAAAATTTCTTCCTTGGTGCGGAAATACAAGTACACGGTGCCTTTGGCGAGGCCGGTGGCGCCCGCGATGTCGGCCACCGTCGGCAGCTCGCCATGGCGACGGAACAATGTGCGGGCCGCGCTCAGCAGTTCGAGGCGGCGTCGCTGCTTGTCCTCCACCGACATCGCATTGGCGCGCCGCGCCCGCGGTGTGGCGGGTGCGGGCATTGGGGTAGGGATATGAGTTGGCATCGACGCCGTCGTCAATTCGCCATCAGGCGGGCGGCGCTCCAGCGTTGCAACCAACGTGGCGTCAGGCGATTGGAAAACACCGTGAGCTTGTTGCCAAGGCCGGGCAGCACCGATGCCTGCCCGCGCGACAGCGCACGCAAGCCGGCAGCCACCACTGGCGCCGGCTGCATCAGCATCAGGCGCTGATAGAGCGTGGCCTGTTGTCCCGCCACCGCGAGGAACTGCGTTGCAGTGATGCCCGGCGCCAGCACGGCGACGTTGACGCCATGGGGTTTGAGCTCAGCATTGAGCGCTTCCCCAAGCAGCAGCACGTACGCCTTGGAAGCGCTGTAGGCGGCATAGGTCGGGGTGGCTTGGTAGCCGCCGATCGAACTGACCAGCAGAATCTGACCACGACCGCGTTGTGCCATCTCGCGGCCGAAAGCGTGGCTGAGCTCGGTCAGCGCCATCACGTTGAGTTGCAGCATCTCCTGCAATCGCTGCGGCGATTGCGTCATGAACTCGCCGTAGAGGCCAAAACCGGCATTGTTGACGAGCACGTCCACCGCGATGCCAACTGCATCCAGTCGCGCTTTCAACCGACTGGCGGCGCCCGGTTCGGCGAGGTCGATGGCTTCGACGTGGACCTGGAGCGCGTGGGCCGCGCTCAACTCGGCCGCCAACGCCAGCATCGGCGCCTCGCTGCGCGCTGCCAGCACCAGATGTGCGCCACGCGCGGCGAGTTGCCGCGCGAACTCGACGCCAAGTCCGCTAGATGCACCGGTGATCAGGGCCCATTGCCCGCGCAAGTCGTTGTTCATCCGAGCCCCATCAAATGACCGGCGGTCAGTGGCGCGAAGAATGAAATGACCCGCGGTCAATGTCAAGTGGCACGGCCGCCGCGTCGGCCTGACCCAGTGACGTCAGACACGCCGCCACAACACCAGCACGGACAATGCGAAAAAGATGAAATGCGCGACGTTCATCGCTGTTGGCCGCAGATAAACACCGATTGACGGAATGAAGCGATAACTCAGAAAAACCAGAGCCAGCCACACGATCGGGTTGCAGGCGGCGATCCAGCGCGGGTAGAGGCTGCGACCCGACAGCACCGCCGCGCCGAACAGCACCGAAGCGAGCGCGATCGCCACCCGCACCACCTGGACCAGCGGCTCGTTGAACGCGGCTGCCTGCGTCAGCAGCCCGCTCAATGACGATGCGGCATCGGCGTCGGCGTGGACCAGCAAGGCCAGATAGATGCGCGAGCCCAGCCAGACGTCCCCGATCACGAAGCCATAGACGCCCAGCAACAGCACCGACCAGCGCAACCAGGCGGGAGCGGGGCGCAGCGCAAGAAATATGTGAGCGTAGCCGGCCAGGTACAGTGGCGCCGCCAGCGCACCGAGGAAGTGCCCGACGCGCAACCGCGCTATCGATACCCGCGCGAAGTAGCCGTAATCTGCTGCTTCGTATCCGCCTTGCGCAGAGAACTGCATCAGGAATTCGCCGCAGCCCACGATCAGCGCGCCCAGCGCGCCCAGCATGCCGGTGATCAGCAGCAGGCGACGAAACGCGACCGGATCGTGCAACTCATCGGCCTGCCGCATCGTCCGCCTCCAGCGCATCGCGTTGGATTGCCGACGACGGAAAATCCACCGTCAACACGCTGCGCACCGGCACATGCAGATAGTGCTGCTCGCGGCCATCGGGAAAGTGCACATGCACGTCGACCGGACCCTCGGCAGCGCCGAGGCCGAATTGCAACGTGCGCGTCTGCTCCGACGCCAACCCCTCGCCGCTGAGCAATTGATCGTGCAGCACCACGCCGTCCGAGCGCCGCAGCTCGACGCGCGCCGTCAGTGCGGCGGGAGCCTGCGGCAACAGCACCTGCAGCCACGCCGCGCTGCCTCCCTGGCTGATGAACGCACGCGCCGGCTGAGTGAGGTTGGCGAACGCCACGTCCTGCCAGCCGTCGCCGTTGAAATCGGCCACCACCGGCGCGATTCCGAAATTCGCATTGTCGATCCCGGCCGAGCGTTCGACCGCGGCGAAACGGCCCTGCTCGTCCTGGCGCAGGTAATGGCCGTGATACAGCCGCAGGTATTGCACCCCGGGGAAACGTGCATAGTTCTGCGCGATCAGCAGATCCTGACGGCCGTCGTTGTCCATGTCGGTCATCACGGTGCCCCAGCCAAAGCCCAGCTTGGCCGTGCCGGTGGCTGGCGCCTGGTCCGAGAAACGCAGGCCGCCTTCGTTGCGCAGCAGGATGTAGTGCTTGTTGAGCACCTGCTCCGGCCGCAGGTCGCCGCGCAGCATGAAGTCGGGCAGGGTGGTGCCGACGTTGCTGAAATAGAAGTCGATGCGCCCATCGCCGTCGTAGTCGCCCGCGCCGATCCCCATCGGGTAGCTGAAGTACGAGGTGGTGGGATTGACCACCGCGCCGAAGGTGAGGTCGCGGTTGTTGTGCTGGATTTCCACCACGCCTGTGTCCTGCGCAATCGCCAGATCGGCCCAGCCGTCATTGTCGACGTCGGCAAACAGGCCCATGAAAGTGTTGTGCTGGCGGCGCAACCCGGCGGCGCCGGTAATGTCGGCGAAGGTGTTATCGCCGTTGTTGTGCAGCAGATAGCTGTAGCCGCCGTAGCGGCGGTTGAACACCGTTTCGCCTTCCACCAGTTCCTGGCGGACGTAGCCGGCGATGTACAGATCGACCGCGCCGTCGTGGTCGATGTCGGCCAGCGTGATCGCAAGCGGCGTGGTGTTGTCGTCGATCGTGAAGGCGATACGCTCGCCGATGAACCGGGTGGCGGCGTCGGCGCCCTGGTTGCGGTAGAAGTACACGCCGCCGCTGCGCGCAACGAACAGATCGACCAGGCCATCGCCCGTGGCGTCCACCGCCGCGATCCCGAAAGTCGCCTCGCCCGGGGGGTTGTCGAGGCCGCTGTCGGCCATCGGCGCAAAGCGGCCATTGTCGAATCGCAGCAGCGCATCCGCCTGTGCGTCGCCACCACCCAGCAACAGCTCGTCGCGGCCGTCGCCGTCGACGTCGACCGCCGCCGCGCCCATGAACGGCAGTTGCCGATCGAGATCGATGCGGTGGCTGAAGCCTGTGGGCACCTCGACGAAGCGCACCAGCGAATCCGCCTGCGCCGGCCCCGCGCCCTGCATGCGCACGATGCCAATGGCGCCCACCAACGTCAGCAGCAGGCACAACACCACAACGCCCAACAGCCATCGCTTCATGTCGCCCCTTCGCCAACGCCCGCCGTCGCGGCGATCATGCGGGCAAGCGGCAACCCCCGCAAGCCGGTTTGCTTGGTGTGCGCATCGCGTGAGGATGGAGCTGGCAGACCCCGTCGCAAGGGTGGGCAGGATTTGGCGACGCCAAAAGAAAAAGGCCGGGCTTGCGGCCCGGCCTTGATCTGAACACGTGGTGGAGCGGATGGGGATCGAACCCACGACCTTCGCATTGCGAACGCGACGCTCTCCCAGCTGAGCTACCGCCCCACGTAAGCCGCGTATGATAGCGGCCGCGCACGTGTTGCGCTAGCCCCCCGTAGCGTTGTCGGCGAGCAGCGGGTCCAGCAGGGCACGTCGCCAGTCGGCCGTGCCTTCGGGCCACGCGCCGCTTTCGAGCCGCGCCTCCAGCAGACGGCGCGATGCCAGCACGCCTTCGGGCAAGCCCAGTCGTTCGGACTGCATTTTGACAAGCTCTTGCCATTGCCGGATGCGTTCGCGCGAACCGACCGATTGCGCGTTCGCCAGCGGAAACAGCGGTGGCGGTGTGCCGGGCTCGGCAATCAGTGTCCACAACTCGTCGCGATGCCGTCGCGGTGCTTTGGGATGGCGATCGAGCAGTCGGTCGAGCGCGGCGCGGTCGGACAGGTCGCCACGCGCCAGCATCACCGCCAATTCATTGTCGAGAATCCAGGTGCGTGGCCGATTGCTCTCGCGCGCCAGTCCCTCGCGCCAATGCAGCAGACGGCACAACCGCCATTGCGCGGCAGGGGCAAGCATCTGCGCGCTGCGCAGCGACAGGTGCGGCCATGGGTCGGGCTGTTGGTTGCGTTCGTTATCCAATTGCCGCGCGCACTCTTGCGCCAGCCAGGCGTCCCGGCCGAGTTCGGCAAGACGGGTCGACAGGTGCGCATGCAGCGCATGCAGGTGCCGCACGTCGTCGGCGGCGTATTCGCATTGCGCCTCGCTGAGCGGTCGTTGCAGCCAATCGGAGCGGGTTTCGCCCTTGCGCAAGGCAATGCCGGTGACCTGTTCCACCAGTTTCTGGTAGCTCATGCTGGCGCCTACGCCGGCAAGCCCGGCGGCGATCTGGGTATCGAACAATTGCGCGGGCAGGGTGCCACAGGCGATGCGCAGCGCCTGCAGATCCTCGCCGGCGGCGTGCATGATCTTCGGCGTGCTCGGTTCGGCCAACCAGGCGCCCAGCACCTCGCAGATGCCGGGCGCGGTGCTGTCGGCCAGCACGATCTCGCCCGGAACGGCGAGCTGAACCAGGGCCAGGTTGGCCCAGAAAGTCCGCTCACGCACGAATTCCGTGTCCATCGCTACCGGTACCCCGCGGCCCCAGCGGGAGAGCCGTTCCGCCAATTGCGGTGCGGAGTCGATCCAGGTGACGCTCCATTGATGCAAATCAGTTGCAGCCATGCGCGGTATCGCCTAAGTTTGCGGTTGATTGGGCGCAGCGCCCGGTCTTGCGGGCATCAGGCCCGTTCCAGGGGAGACCATGTGAACATGCAGCGTGCCATGAATCGAATACCACGTCGCGGGCTTTTCGGATCGGCGACCGCGATCCTCGTCCTGACGCTGCTGCCGGGGCAGCCGGCTCAGGCCCAGGACGCGGCCGCGCCGGCCCCGCAATCCGACACCGCGCCACCGGCAGAGGGTCAGGAAACCCCCAAGTTGCGCAAGCGCCTGGTTGACGCGGCGTCCGAGACCGCGGAGTGGAATCCCGAGTACCGCGCCGACCCGGTGCAAGAGATGCAGGAAATGCTGGCGCAGGCCGACCGCGCGTTGGCGGCTGGGCGGGTGCTGGACGAAACCGATGGCGCGCTGGACATCTACCTTCGGGTGCTGCGCCGCGATCCCGGCAATGCCGCCGCACAGGCCGGTGTCGATCGCGCCGTGGCTTGGGCGGTGCAGCGTGGCGAGGCGGCGGTGGCAAATGGCCGTTTCGATGAAGGCGCGCGTTTGTCGGCCACCGCGACGCGGCAGCGCCCCAACGATCCGGCAGTGCGCGCGCTGGCAGCCAAGATTTCGGCGGGCCGCGAGTTGGCGCAACTGCTGTCCACCGCGCAGCAGCGGGTGGAGCAGGGCAACCTGATCGCTCCGGCCGGCAGCAGTGCGGTCGATGCCTACCGCGCGGTGCTGGCAAAGGATGCCGCGAATGCCACCGCACAGACGGGGTTGGAAAAGGTGCAGTCGTTGCTGATCGGGGCTGCCATCGATGCCGCGCAGGCGAACGATTTCGCCCGCGCAGACCAGCAACTCGAAGGCGCCGGCAAGGTGATCCCCGGCGCGCAGGCAGTGCAGGACGCAGGCGCCAAGGTGAGCGAATTGCGCACGGCGCGTGCGGCGGCGCTGGAGCCCCAGATCGTCGAAGCGATCGATGGCGGCCAGTTCGACGCAGCCGAGGCCCTGCTGGTTCAGCTCGATGCCGCCACCTTGCAACCGCGTCAGGTCGAGGATCTGCGCACCCGTCTGTTCAACGCCAAGACCTATGCCTCGATGAAGCCGGGACAACGCCTGACCGACCCGTTGGCCAGCGGC
>JANRIF010000138.1:0-38602 GCA_033765245.1 Lysobacteraceae bacterium | reverse complement strand
GTTGACATATGCAAATCCTCGTGAAGTGTCGGTTCGATTGGGCACGCGGGAGCCGCGAGCGATAACATCATGAACCGACGCCGCCAAGTGTCAAGCGGCATAGGCAATCTAATCAATTTGGCACCATACGACGGTACCCGACGGGGCCTGCGTCACACAATCTCGATTGCCACCGCGGTGGCCTCGCCGCCGCCGATGCACAGCGCGGCCACGCCCCGCTTGAGCCCGCGCTGGCGTAGCGCATGCAGCAGCGTGACCATCAGCCGCGCGCCGGAAGCGCCGATCGGGTGGCCGAGCGCGCAGGCGCCGCCGTTGACGTTGAGCTTGGCATGGTCGATGCCTAACTCGCGTATCGGCGCCATCGCCACCACCGCGAAGGCTTCGTTGACCTCGAACAAGTCGACGTCAGCCACCGTCCAGCCTGCCTTGGCGAGCACGTTGCGGATGGCATCGACCGGTGCAGTAGTAAACCACTCCGGCGCCTGCGAATGCGTTGCGTGCGCGACGATCCGCGCCAGCGGAGCCAGACCGTTGGCCTTGGCGGTGTCGGCGCTCATCAACACGGTGGCGGCGGCGCCGTCGGAAATGCTGGAGGAACTGGCGGCGGTGATGGTGCCGTCTTTCTTGAACGCGGCGCGCAGGCTGGGGATCTTGGCGATGTCGGAGCGACTGGGTTGTTCGTCGGTATCCACCACCACGTCGCCCTTACGGCCGGCGACGGTAACCGCGGCGATCTCCTGACCGAAACCTCCGCTGGCCTGGGCGGCTTGAGCGCGGCGCACGCTTTCGGCGGCGAAGGCGTCCTGTGCGTCGCGGCTGAAGCCGTACTTGTCGGCGCACATTTCGCCGAACACGCCCATCGCCTGCTTGTCATAGGGATTGGTCAGGCCGTCCCAGGCCATGTGGTCGACGAACTCGGCACTGCCGTAGCGGATCCCGGTGCGCGATCCGTTGAGCAGGTGCGGCGCGTTGGTCATCGACTCCATGCCGCCCGCCACCACCACGCTGGCGGAGCCGGCACGGATCAGGTCGTGCCCCAACATGATGGCTTTCATACCGGAACCACAGACCTTGTTGATGGTGGTGCAGCCGGCTGCCAGCGGCAGCCCGGCGGCAATCGCCGCCTGTCGTGCCGGTGCCTGCCCGAGGCCCGCCGGCAACACGCAGCCCATGATCACTTCCGACACCGAGGCGGCATCGACGCGCGCGTGCTCCAGCGCCGCCCTGATCGCGGTGGCGCCGAGCGTAGGCGTGGGCACGCCGGTGAATTGGCCAAGAAAGGATCCAATCGCGGTGCGCTTGGCGCCGACGATGACGATATCGCTCATGGAATGACTCCGTTGCGGTGAGGGTGGCGTACGCGCCGAACCATCGGATTATCGCGCCGTTTGGCGCGCTGCAGCAAATATCGGTTCGCGGTGGTGAGCGGCCTGCAAGCGGCCTCCCACAGCGGCAGATGTACAGTGCTGCGAGCGCATAGATGCGCGAGAGCGGCCGATTGCCCGGGCGGACGATAGCGGCAGGTATTGCCTCAGCGGCGTTCGGCGAACAGTTCGCGGCCGATCAGCATGCGGCGGATTTCGTTGGTGCCGGCACCGATGGCGTACAGCTTGGTGTCTCGCAGGATACGACCCGTCGGATACTCGTTGATGTAACCGTTGCCGCCGAGCGACTGGATTGCCTCCAACGCCACCTGCACCGCGCTTTCGCTGGCATGCAGCAGGCAACTGGCGGCGTCGATGCGGCTGTAGTGGCCGGCGTCGAAATCGCGCGCCACCTGATAGGCGAAGGCGCGGCTGGATTGCAGCGCGGTATACATGCCGGCGATCTTGGCCTGCATGATGCCGAAACTGCCGATCGGCGCGCCAAACTGTCGGCGCTCGCGCACGTAGGGCAGGGCGGCATCGAGTGCGGCTTGCATCAGCCCCAGCGGGCCGCCGGAAAGCACGAGGCGTTCGCTGTTGAGCCCGCGCATCAGCACTTTCACACCCTGGTCGACCTCGCCCAACACGTTGCTTTCGGGGATTTCGCAGTTCTCGAACACCAACTCGCAGGTGTTGGATCCGCGCATGCCGAGTTTGTCGAGCTTCTGCGCGGTGGTGAATCCCGGCATCCCGCGTTCGACGAGGAAGGCGGTCATGCAGCGACTGCCGGCATCCTTGCTGGCGGTGCGCATGTACACGATCAGCACGTCGGCCTCGGGGCCGTTGGTGATCCACATCTTGTTGCCGTTGGCGACCCACACGTCGCCGTGCTTCTGCGCACGGCAGCTCATCGAACCGACCACGTCCGAGCCAGCGCCCGGCTCGCTCATCGCCAGCGCGCCTTTCCATTCACCGCTGCACAGCTTCGGCAGGTATTTCGCGCGCTGCGCCGGCGAGCCGTTGTTGTACAGATTCTGCATGCACAGGTTGGAATGCGCGCCGTAGCTCAGGCCGACGCTGCCGGAGGCGCGGGAGATTTCCTCCATCGCCACCAGATGCGCCAGATAGCCCATGCCGGAGCCGCCCAGTTCGGGCGGCATCGTGATGCCCAACAACCCCATCTCACCCAACTGCAGCCAGAGCTCGGGCGGAAACGCATTGTCGCGATCGATCTGCGCGGCGCGCGGTGCGATCTGCTCGCTCGCAAACCGCGCCACCGCCTCGCGCAGGGCATCGATGTCTTCGCCGAGAGAAAAGGTGCGCATGCGGATTACCTGTCGTTGACGTCAGAGCGCGGCGACGAAGCCGCAATCGATGACGCCATGTATTGCGGAAGTCGGAATCGATCCCAGCTTGTGCCGTCGAGGGTGACGATTCATGACTCGGCCTCGATCCGAGCCCCATCAGCCGCCGCGGCGGCCCTGGAAGCGCGGCGCCTGCTGGCCCAGATGCGGCAGGCGTAACTTGCCGATGCTTTCGATGCGTTCTTCGGCCATACGGTCGGCGGCCTGGTAGGTGGAAATGCGGTCGCGCTCGGCGATCTCGAAGATGCGTCCGAGGTTGTAATAGATCGTCCGCATCATGCGCATGGCGCGCTCGCGGTTGTAGCCGTCGATTTCCAGCGATACGTTCATCAGACCGCCCGCGTTGACCGCGTAGTCCGGGGCGTACAGCACGCCGCGACGGGTCAGTTCGTCGCCGATCTCGTTGGTGGCGAGTTGGTTGTTGGCGGCGCCGCAGATGATCCTGGCCTTGATCCGGTCGATGGTCTTGTCGTTGATCGTGCCGCCCAGCGCGCACGGCGAATAGACGTCGGCGTCGACGTCGTAGATGTCGTCGGACTTCACCGCCTCGGCGCCGTGCTCGTCGACCGCCTGCTGCACCAGTGCCTGGTTGATGTCGGTCACGAATACCTTCGCGCCGCGCTCACGCAGCAGCTTGACGAATTCCATGCCGACGTGGCCCACGCCCTGCACCGCGTACGAGCGCCTGCCCACGTCCTCGTCGCCATGCTTGGCGTTGAGCGCGGCCATCAGGCCCTGCAGCACGCCGTAGGCGGTGAACGGCGAGGGGTCGCCAGAGCCGCCGTGTACCTGATGCACGCCGGTGACGAACTCGGTCTCCTTGAGCACGTACTCCATGTCGTTGACGTCGATGCCGACGTCCTCGGCGGTGATGTAGCGGCCGTTGAGCGAGTTGATGAAGCGGCCGAAGGCGCGGAACAGCGCTTCGGACTTGTCCTTGTTCGGATCGCCCCAGATCACCGCCTTGCCGCCGCCGAGGTTGAGGCCCGACACCGCCGCCTTGTAGGTCATGCCGCGGCTCAGGCGCAGCACGTCGTTCAGCGCCTCCGCCTCGGTGGCATACGGCCACATGCGGGTGCCGCCCAGCGCCGGGCCGAGCACGGTGTTGTGGATCGCGATGATGGCTTTCAGGCCGGCGTCCTTGTTATGGCAGAACACCACTTCCTCGTGACCCGAGGTGTCGATGGTTTCAAAGATCATTTCGAGGCGGCTCCAGGAGCATGCGCGGCGTTGCGTGCGCAGGATGAACGATAGAATTGGGGCGATAACATCGCCGTAAGTGCTTGATGTTGAATGGGGTGAACGGCCCGGCGTGATGCGGTCCGGCAGCCAGGGCGGGCGTAGTGTAAAGCAAACGCTCTAATGAGGCACAGGCGATCGCGGGGCGGCGTTGGCCGGTTGCCGTCAAGTGTCGCGTTCGATCTCCATGACGAACAGGACATGCGTCAGTCGCGCGGCGACCGCCGCCGTCCGGGCGTCTCTCTCTCCAGGCATCGCATGTCGAACCGGGAACTCCCGGCGGCCCGCTGCAACGGCGGGCCGTTTTTTTTCCCTTGGCGTGACTACCGATCCGCCAGACCGCCGCACTGGAAACCCGTCACGGCAATTGCGATTGCGCGTGTCGCGCGTCGAGCCACTCCATGGCGTCGCGCGCGCTCGATTTGGCCGCCTTGCGGAACGCGGTTTCGACCTCGGTTTCGCGGCGCCTGCCGTAGAGCATGTTCAGCACATTGGCGTGTTCGACGTGCACGATCGGCGCTTTCGCGCAAAGCTTGAGTGCGGTCGCGAGATGTTCCTCGGCCTTGGCCGCCTTGGCGCCGTAGGTGAGGCCGGCGACCAGCGAGCCGACTTTGGAAATCAACTCGGCGTGGTACACCGCCATCGCCAGGTGCGCTTCGGCGTGTTTGGGCGCCAGCTCCAGCGTGGCTTCGAGGTGTTCGCGAATGCGCCCGGCGAGGCCCATCTTGAGCGCCTTGGCAATGCTGATGCCCTGGCTGTATCGGCCCAGAGCGAACGCCAGCCGGTAATGGCTGTTGGCTTCGTCGGGAAGCGCTTGCACCGCCGCTTCCGCCAGTTGCGCCGCCAACTCGAAGCGGGCGATCCGCTCCTCCGCATCCTCGACCAGATAGGCCGCATGGATGCCCAGCGCCTTCGTCGCCACCGACGCGCCAGTCGGCCCCAGCGCTGCACCGGTCTGGTATGCATGGGAGAAATCGCCGACGTGGAAGGCGCGCCAGGCATCTTGCAGACGCTCCGCCAACTGGGCGGCGTCGACGCCCTTGGGTGCTGCCTTGCCGGCCTGTTCGAGCAAAGCGCGCGCGCGTTTGGCGTCGGGGAAGGGCTCCTGATCGCCAGCGTGGATCGCCGCCCACTGCTGCTTCAGGGTGTCTCCGGCGAAGTCGAAGGCGGGGGCGTCTTTAGGGCACGGCGCGAAGCGGAGTTTCCGGGTAGCCATGAGGGCAGGGTTCGTCGTCGATGGGATGCCGGAAGCATCGCCCCGGATGCGTTACGGCGCAACTGTGCCGCGTCGAATTTTGCTGCGCCGTAGTGTGATTACTCCAACGCCGCGGCGCACCATCGAAACGTCGAACGACTCCCGGCCACGGATGGCCTCCCTTTTCGAGGATTCGCACATGGCCAGACAAGTGAAAGCGCGGCGCGTCGTGCGCCGCAAGCAGATCCAGCCGCGCGACCTGTGGTTGGCTGGTATCGGCGCGTTGTCGCTGGCGCGCAAGCAGGCCGCGGGTTCCTACGCCAACCTGAGCAAGCGGGCACGGGCGTTGCGCGTGCAGGCCGGTCATGCCGTGATCGATTCGCTGGGCACGGCCGACGCCTCGTTGAACCAGGCGCGCACGCGGTTGCTGCGAGGCGCCAATCAAGCGCAGACGCGCGCACTGGCATTGCTGTCGCAGGCACGTAGCCTCACTACCGCGCGTTTGGCGCCGGTGCTGGCCCGTTTTGGCGTGCAGACAGGCACGGTGGCGCGCAAGCGCAAGCCGGCCGCGAAAGCGCGTCGCGCGGCGCCAGCCCGCGCACGGCGCAAGGCTGCTTGACCTCAGGAATGCCCGCCGACGCCGACGCGCGCGGCAGCACCCACACGAAGGCACCTCTCGGGGTGCCTTCGTCGTTTACGGGATTCGATCGCGGCGGTGTCGACGCAGCCGGTCAGGCTTCGCGGTAGGCTTCGGTCAGCGTGTTCAGGTGCACGCGCTCGGCGTCGCGCAGGAACGCCGCCATCAACATCATCACCTGCACGATGCCCTTGCGGATCGCCAGTTGCTCATCGCGCTCGCCGGTGGCGCTGGCGTAGTTGAGCCAGAAAGTGGCGATCACCAGGATGTTGGTGGCTGTGGCTTCCACCTCGGCGGCTGAGGCACGCATGATGCCCGCCTTGACCAGACCGCGCATGACCTCGGTGGCGCTGTCGGACGCGCGCTTGAGAATGCGCGCGAAGCGCAGCCGCAACCGCCGGTTGCGGCTCAGGATGTCGACCAGGTCGCGGTAAAGGAAGCGGAAATCCCAGATGCACTCGAACACCAGGTGCAACTGCAACCAGATGTCTTCCAGTTCCGGCAGGCGCGTCTCGGGCGTGGTCAGCGCGGCATCCATGCGCTCCTCATAGCGCACGAACAACTGCTCGATGATGTCGTCCTTGTTGCGGAAGTGGTAGTACAGGTTGCCGGGGCTGATTTCCAGTTCGTCGGCGATGTGGTTGGTGGTGACGTTCGGCTCGCCCTGTTCGTTGAACATGGCGAGCGAGGCGTCGAGGATGCGCTGACGGGTCTGGCGTGCCATCGGCGGCCCGCTCAGCCCTTCAGCCGGGCGACCAGTGCAACGTATTTCTTCATGGCGTCCTCGGCGCTGGTGCCCTTCAACTTCTCCCACGCCTCGTACTTGGCGGTGCCGACGAAGTCGAAGAATCCCGGCTTGGGTCCGCTGGCGTCGCCTTCCGCGCCCTGCTTGTAGAGCGCGTACAGCTTCAGCAGCGTGTCGTTGTCGGGACGTTCCGCCAGGCTCATCAGGTCCTTGGCGGCTTGTTCGAATTGCGTTTTGAGATCGGCCATTGCATTCCCCCCGGAAGTGGTCCCGCGTTGATAGCATGCGCCTGCCGGGCGGTCAACGCGCGATCGTCGAGGTTGGGCTGGCACGTCGCGCCACTCAGTGATTGATGCGGGCTAGGCAGCAGGTGCGACGCTGGCTATGCTGGGCCGGTCGATCCAACGCAAAGGGCGCGCAGCGGCGCGCTCACGGATACCTGGGGAGGGTGTATGTCGTATTTCGTCACCGGCGCCACCGGTTTCATCGGCCGTCATCTGGTCGCGAATCTGCTCAAGCGCAAGGGCGTCATCCACGTGCTGGTGCGCAAGGGGTCGCAGAAGAAACTGACGCAGTTGGTCGAGCGCATGGGCTGGGACGAAAAGCGCATCCAGCCGGTGATCGGCGATTTGAGCAAGCCGATGCTGGGGCTGAGCGCGGCGCAGGCGAAAGCGCTGGCCGGCAAGGTGCAGCATTTCTTTCATCTGGCGGCGATCTACGATCTGACCGCGGATGCCGAGAGCCAGCGCGTGGCGAACATCGACGGCACCCGTCACGCCATCGAACTGGCGCAGACGATCAAGGCAGGCTGCTTCCATCACACCAGTTCGATCGCGGCGGCCGGGCTGTATGCCGGCGTGTTCCGCGAGGACATGTTCGACGAGGCCGAGGGCCTGGACGATCCCTATTTCCGCACCAAACACGATTCCGAAGGACTGGTGCGCAAGGACTGCAGGATTCCGTGGCGGATTTACCGTCCCGGCATCGTCATCGGCCACTCCCGCACCGGCGAGATCGACAAGATCGATGGGCCGTACTACTTCTTCACGCTGATCAAGAAAATGCGGCAGGCGTTGCCGCAGTGGGTGCCCACGCTGGGCATCGAGGGCGGGCGCATCAATCTGGTGCCGGTCGACTACGTCGCCGACGCGATGGACCACATCGCCCACAAGAAGGGCCTCGACGGGCATTGCTTCCACTTGGTCGACCCGGAGCCGCAGCGGATCGGCGAGGCACTCAACGTGTTCTGCCGGGCCGCGCACGCGCCCGAGATGACCATGCGCCTGGATACCCGCATGTTCGCCTTCATTCCCGGCGCGTTGCGCATGGCCGTGGGCAACCTGCCGCCGGTCAAGCGCTTCACCAACATGCTGCTGCGCGATTTGCAGATACCGCGTCAGATCATGGGCTTCATCAACTATCCGACCCGCTTCGATGCGCGCGAGACCGAGCGCGCGTTGAAGGGCTCCAAGGTGACGCTGCCGCGGTTGGAGGATTATGCGTGGCGGCTGTGGGATTACTGGGAGCGCAATCTCGATCCCGCGCTGTTCGTCGACCGCTCGCTCAAGGGCAAGGTCAAGGATCGGGTGGTGTTGATTACCGGCGCTTCGTCGGGCATCGGCCGCGCTGCCGCATTCAAGATGGCGGCGGCAGGCGCCAAGACGCTCATCGTGGCGCGCGGCGAGGAGGAGTTGTACAAGACGCGCGACGAGATCATCGCGGAAGGCGGCAAGTGCTGGGCCTACATCGCCGATCTGTCCGAGATCGCCTCATGCGATGCGCTGGTGGCGGCCGTGCTCAAGGAGCATGGTGCGGTCGACGTGCTGGTCAACAATGCCGGGCGTTCGATCCGGCGTTCGATCGAGCTGAGCTACGACCGCTTCCACGACTTCGAACGCACCATGCAGTTGAACTACTTTGGTTCGTTGCGGCTGATCATGGGCTTCCTGCCGAAGATGAGCGAGCGCCGGCGCGGGCACGTCATCAACATCTCGTCGATCGGCGTGCTTGCCAATTCGCCGCGCTTTTCGGCATACGTGGCCTCCAAGGCCGCGCTGGATGCCTTCAGTCGCTGCGCGCAGGCCGAATTCTCGGGCAAGAACATCGCCTTCACCACCATCAACATGCCGTTGGTGCGCACGCCGATGATCGCACCGACCAAGATGTACGAATCGGTGCCGACGATCAGCCCGGACGAGGCCGCCGACTTCATCGTCGAGGCGATCGTCGAGCGCCCGAGCCGCATCGCCACCCGCCTGGGCATCTTTGCCGGCGTGCTCAATGCGGTTGCGCCCAAGGCCTACGAACTGGTGATGAACACCGCCTTCGAACTGTTCCCCGATTCCCCCGCCGCCAAGGGCGTGGCGGGAGGCAAGGACGCGCCGGCGCCCACCAACGAGCAGATCGCATTTGCGACGCTGATGCGCGGGGTGCACTGGTAATCGTTGCGCGATGGCGTCAGGCCGGGATGGCCTGACTGGCTTGCGCCATCCGCCGTTGCGATCGGTGCAGAGGACGGGCGTGACCGCGTTCTTTCAAGCGCCGGTCATTGCCGCGGCGGGAGAGAAAAGGGCCCGCCAGCCGGAAGCACCGTAAGGGGAGGGATCGAACGGACTTCGGAATGGCTGGCGGGCCGCAACCGGATCAGTGGTTGTCGCCGCTCGGCGCGCTCGGCACCGCGGCCTTGGGCAGGGTGGGGGAATTGCGCTTGGTTGCGGGCTTGGCGGCGGTCTTGCGTGGGGCGGCAGCCTTGCGGGCAGGCGCCTTCGCAGCTTTCTTGGCAGGTGCCTTCTTGGCAGTCGCCTTCTTGGCAGCAGGCTTGGCCTTGGTGGCGCTCGGCTTGCGCGACGGCACGCCGGCGAGCTTGCGCAACTGGCCGTTGAGCTCGTTCACGCGCGCAATCAGGTCCTGCAACTCCTTGCTGCCGGGCACGCCCAGGCGCGTGAGTGCACGTTGCACGCGCTGCTCGAACACCTTCTCCAGGCGGTCCCAGGTGTCGGAGGCGCGCTCGCGGACGTGGCCCACCCGCTCCTCCATCGCGTCACGCACCGCATCGACGCGATCGGTGGCGAGGTGGCGGGTGCTCTTCTCGATGTTCATACCTTCCTTGACCAGCGCCTCGAACATGCGGGTTCCTTCATCTTGCGCGCGGCCGAAGGCGCCGACGCCGGCGAGCCAGATGTGCTGCGCGGACTCGACGATGGAACGCGACATCTGCTCGGCCTTGGCTTGAATCCCGGCCGGCGACTTGGCTGCGGGGGCGCGCTTGCTGCGGGCGGACGATTTCTTGGTGGCCATGGTGAATTCCCTCGGACGAAAACGACGGCAGCGAGTGCCGCCGTTGACCGCAGTGTCCGCACCTGGACTAGAGTTTTCACACCAGCGCGGCCCCGACAAGCTCCAAACAGGATGGAACACTTTACTGCGCCTGTCGGGCTTTGGGGGGCGAGCCCAGCCGGACGGGCTATCCGGCGCGGGGGAGAGCAACACAGGGTCCGCGAAGGACGCAAAGAACGCAAAAAAAGCGAAAGGATGCAAAGGGACAAAGCGCGCTGGCGAGCTTGGGGTCCCACAATCGCCTTGTTCCTTTGCGCTCTTGGCGTCCTTTGCGGACCCAAAGCGGCTCTTGCTCTCACCGCTCACCTCGATGGCGATGGTCGCGCAGGCGGATTTGCAGCCTGATCATCCAAAGCCCGCCCCGCTCTAGCGCTTGCGCGCTTTGCCGCTCGCGGCGATCAACGTCTGCACGTCGTCCAGCGCACGGTGCAGCAACGCGGTGGTCTCGGTGCGCGCCACCACCGGCGGCAAGCCGGCCAGCAACGATGGCGCGCGGGCGTCGAGCACCTGCTCGCGCAGGCGCAGCCCATGCCGCGCCAGCACCGGGGCGAGTTGCTCGCGACGCGCGCGCAGGTCGGCGAGGGTGGCGCGGAAGGCGTGCTCGCATACGCGACGGCGCGACGCATAGCTGAAGATGTTGGTGAAAAACATCTCGGAGTCGTCGGCATTGGGTTCCAGCACGAGTTGGTCGACTTCGGGATATTTTTCCGCGTACTTGGCTAGGCCCACTTCCACCCGCGACTGCAGCAGGGTACGGAAGGTCTGCGACAGCACCACCGGGAGTCCGCCTTGCGCGATGCGGTCGACTTCGCCGTCGGGCCGCCGCACGGCGCGGTTGGCGTCGAACGGCACCAGCGGATTGATCGCCAGCAGCAGGTCCACGCCGTGGTCGAGCACTACCGAAGCATTCATGGTCCGGCGCAGCGCGCCGTCGACGAAGTGGCGGCCGCGGATGTCTACCGGTGGATACAGTCCGGGTAGCGCGGAACTGGCCTGGATTGCCTTGGAAATCGGAATGTCGCTCCACTCGCCGCCGCCGAAGCGCACCGCTTCGCCCGAATCCAGATCGACCGAGACCACGTACAGCGGGCGTTCGAGCTGGCGGAAGTCGTTGCTGCGGCCGCGGCACGTGAACAGGCTGGCGAGGAAGCGTTCGACCTCGGCGTTGTCGAACAGGCCGGTCGGAATCAGCCCGCCGAAGTGCGCGATCAGGTCGCTCACGCGCGAGTCGGTGGGCCGCGTCAGCAAAGTGGCCCACCAATCGAGCAGGATGCGTGGAAAGCCGGCGGCGCGGCGCGCGTATTCGAAGATCGCGGGGCGCACGAACTGTTCCGGACGAAAGTGGACGTCGTCGGAATCGCCGGTGATGAACACCCGCACGATGTCGGCGGTGGTCATCCGGTTGGCCAGGCCGGCGGCCAGGAAGGCACCGGAACTGACACCCACCGAGACATCCACGCGGTTGAGGTCGAGCCCTTCCACCGCCACGTTCAGCGCGCGCAGCGCTCCCAGTTCGTAGATGCCGCCGAGCGGTCCGCCGCCGGCGATGGCCAGGCCGATGCGGCCTTCGCTGCTGCGCTTGCGGGTGGCGCGTTGGAGTAACAGCATGCTGTGCGAGAATCCCCTGTCGGATCGCTCGATTGTAGTGTGCCGGGACACGTAACAGATAGCGGCGAGGATTGGGGTGTGTCGCGCGAGTCGGGTCAGCAGGCAGGGGTGATGGTGGATCGGGTCGATGAGGTGAAACCTGCGTGGGTGCACCGGCGGGTGCTATGGCACCGCCGCTTGCACGACCCGGTGCGGCAGCCGCTGAACGAATCACCGTGGTTGCCGCGCCTGCGCGCCTGGCAGGCCGAACGGCTACGCGCGAGCTTCGCCGACCTACTGGCGACGCCGCGCTCGCATGCGGCGGCGGCGTTCTTTCTGAGCGACCTCTATGCGGACCGCGACTTCAGCGGGCGCGACGAAGGGGTGGCAAGGGTGGTACCGCTGATGGCTCGGCTGCTGCCCGATTCGCTGCTGCGTGCGCTGGGCGAGGCAGTGGAGCTGGGAGCGTTGTCGCACGCGCTGGATTTGCGCATGGTCAGGGCTTTGGCGCTTGACCCGCCCGCCCGCATCGATCCGATCAGCTATGCCCGAGCATACCGGCACGCCGGTTGCCCACGCCTGCGACGGCGCCAGATCGATCTGATCGTGGCGGTGGGGCAGACGCTCGACCGGGCCGTGCACAAGCCCGGAGTAGGGAGTCTGCTGCGCGCCGGCCGGATGCCGGCCCGCTTGGCCGGACTGGGCGAGCTGCAGGCGTTTCTGGAGCGGGGCTTCACCGCGTTTCGCGCACTCGACGGCGCCGACGACTTTCTGGACACGATCGCCCGCCGCGAACGCGAGGTGTCGAGGCGCCTGTTCGACGGCCATCCGCGACCGTTCGACTAGCCCGCATTTCTCACGCCGATTCGTAACGAGGACGCCGAGACGCCGTTGTGGTGCGCCGCGCGGACTGAGAGACGGCGAAGACGTACTCGACGGTACGTTGAGCCGGATCGATGGGTCCGATGCACTGCGTCGGACGGGCATGCCAGGAAGGCATGCCCCGGTACGCCCGGCGGAGCAGGACTGCGCAGCCGGGTGGCGGCGCGTCACAGCGAGCGTATCGGCAGCCGCAGTAGGATCGGTGCGAGAAATGCGGGCAAGATCAGTCGAATTCCTCGCTCAGATAGCGACTGATCTCATCCTCGATCGGGCGCTTGAGCATGCCGAGCAGGAAGCCGAGCGTGGCGTGCACGTGAATCTCGTTGCGGGCAAGGGTGATGTGCCCATCGACGCCGCTGCGCGAGAATTCCAGTGTGCTGCCTTCCCAGGCGCACTGAATGTCGAACTTCTCGGCGATGTGGGCGGCGACCCGGTCCACCGCTGCACGGGCCTCCTTCTGCGACTTGGTGTGGCGCTTGCGGATATCGATATGCGACATGTGTGCCTCCCGAAATAACGCATTCTGGCGCCAGTCGCAGGTAACGCCAAGAGCCGTTTGCGCCGGCCGCGGCGTGTTGCGCATGGGTCTCGATCGGCCTGAAGGCGAGTGCGGTGCCGTGTATCGGGCGACATCGGGCATTTGCGGGCTAAACTTGCACCCTTATCGTGGGAGTCGCGCATGCGCTTGACCTTTGCCAATGCCGTTTCGCCGGATCGCGAGTTGGTTCCGGGCGAGATCAGTCTCGGCGCTTCTTCCTCGGACGATGTCCGTCTGGACCTTCCGGGCGTGCAGGACCACCACGCGCGCGTGCTTTTCGACGAATCCGGCGTGTGGCTGCGCAACCATGGGCCGGTCGTGCACGTCAATGCGCGGCCGGTTCGCGAGCTGGCGCTGCTGCGGCCCGGCGACCGGGTGCATCTGGGCACGGCGGAGTTTGTGCTGCAATCGTCGAGCGCGCCGCCAATGCCGATGGCGCAGCCAATGCCACCGCTGCATGCACGCGAGATTCCGCAAGGGGTGCTGGTGTTACGCGGGCTCGGCGAGCGTTTTGCCGGGCAGGCATTCCCGCTCGGCGACCACATCCGGTTCGGCAGCGCGGCCGATGCACGGATCGCGTTGGATTCGCGCTACGCCGCAGCCGCCGAGGCGGACATCAACGTGATGCACGATTGCGTGATGATCGAGGCGCTGTCGCCGGTGTCGCCGCTGGTGAACGGATATCCGGTGCGCAAGGCATTGCTGGAGGCAGGCGACCAGATCGAGGTGCGCGGCCTGCGCTTCGTGCTGGAGGCGCCGGGCCTGACGCAGCGCAACCAGTGCGAGGTGCGTGCCGAGGAGGCGGCGATCCTGGCGGATTTCGACGCGCGCGCGCCGCAAGCCACCGTTTCGAGCCGCCATGGCGTGCTGGTGCGGTTGCTGATCATGGCGCTGGTGCTGGCGGCGGCGATTACGTTGCTGTTGACTTTCCCGCCGCCGATCTGAAGGTGGTTTTGCCAGTCCGGACTCCAGGCAGGCGCGCCGCCAGCAACGCTGCGAGGATTCCTGCGTAGATCAGTGGCTCGCGCAGGTCGGCCTTGACCAGCCACAGGAAATGCAGCACCGCCAGGAGCGCGATCACGTAGACCAGCCGGTGCAATCGTCCCCAGCGTGGTCCCAGCCGGCGCATCGCCGCTCGCGTCGAGGTGGCGGCCAGCGGCAGCAGGCACAGCCACGCCAGGAATCCCACCGTGATGAACGGACGCTTGGCGATGTCGTCGAAGATCTGCGACCAGTAGCCGCCCAGATCGAGCACCAGATAGATCGCGAAATGGGTGCAGGCATAAGCGAACGCATGCAGGCCCAGCATGCGCCGATAGCGGATCGGCCAGGACCAGCCGGTGAGTCGGCGCAGCGGCGTGATGGCAAGCGTCAACAGCAACAGGCGCAGCGCCCAATCGCCGGTCGCATGGGTGAGCGCTGCCACTGGGTCGGCGCCGAGCCGGTTGGCGATCGCGTCGCGCGCCAGCAGCGCCATCGGCGTTATCGCCAGCGCATGGGCAGCCAGGCGCAGCCACGCATCAGTCCGCATTATTCAGCCCGCGTGGCGCGCCATCGCGGCGCCGCGGCGCGCTCGCGACGGCACGATGTGAGAAATGCGGGTTAGGCTTCAGAACCATCGGCGCAAATCCATGCCCGCATACAGCGATGCCACCTGCTCGGCGTAGCCGTTGAACGGCAGGGTGGGGATGCGCGCGGCGAACAGGCGGTTGCCCTCGCCGGCGATACGGCGCTCGCTGCGCTGGCTCCAGCGCGGGTGATCGACGTCCGGATTGACGTTGGAATAGAACCCGTACTCGTCCGGTTGCGCCAGATTCCAACTGGTGGGCGGCATCTGCGCGGTAAAGGCGATCCGCACGATCGACTTGATGCTCTTGAAGCCGTATTTCCATGGCACCACCAGGCGCAGCGGCGCGCCATTCTGGTTAGGCAAAGGCTTTCCGTACATGCCGGTTGCCAGCAGGGTCAGCGGGTGCATCGCCTCGTCCAGGCGCAGTCCTTCCCGGTACGGCCATTGCAGCGCGCGCGTACGCACGCCAGGCATTTGTTCGGGGTCGGCAAGGCTGGTGAAGGCGACGTACTTCGCGGTGGCGGCCGGTTGGAACTGGCGCAGCACGCCGGCCAGCGGAACCCCCAACCACGGAATCACCATCGACCATCCCTCGACGCAACGCAGACGATAGACCCGTTCCTCGACCGCGATTCCGGAGAGCAAGGTGGCGAGATCGAAAGTGCCGGTACGTTCGGCCTCGCCCTCGACGATCACCTGCCAGGGCGTGGTGCGCATCGCGCCGGCGTGTTTCGCCGGATCGCCCTTGCCGGTGCCGAATTCGTAGAAATTGTTGTACTGAGTCGCATCCTCGAAGCGAGTCAGCGCTTCCCCCGAGGGACTCGCCGGGCGGATACTGTCGACGGCGCTTTCGGCCGGTGACGAACACCCGAACATCGCAGCGCCCGGCAGCATCAGGCCGGCACGGACCAAGGCCCGCCGTGCCCGATATACGGGTTCCGGGGTAATTGTCAGGTCGTTCGTCAGCAGGTCCATGGGAAACCTCGCAGCGGCAATGCAGTGACCGGTACGGACGGTTGGGAGTTCCGCAGCACCGTCCGGCGCAATGGGTGATGATGCGGACCACGGGGGAGTTATGCGCCTGACCGATTGGTTTTCCCAGTCCGACTCGGTGGTGGTCCTGATCGACCCCCGCGACAGCGCCATCGTGGAAGTGAACGCGGCGTTCGAGGCCGCACTGGGCTGCCGCGCTGCCGATGTGATCGGCCGGCTTCCGCTGGACCTGGGCCTGTGGGCCGACCCCAACGATCGCACCCGTCTGTGGGAGCAGATCCGCCGTTCGCGGCGCGCGGTCGACCTGCCGATCCGGCTGCGCGCGGCCGATGGCCGCACGTTGGTCGGCACCATGTACTGCGAACTGGTGGGCAGCGGTGAGCGTCGTGGCTTGTTGTGCCTGTCCAGCAACCTGCGTGCCGAAGATGGGGCTCCACCCGGTCTGGCCGCTGCCGACGGGTATCGGCAATTGTTCCTGACCGCAGCGGAGGGGATTTACCGGCGCCTGCCGGGAGGCGGTTTCATCGATGCCAACCCGGCAATGGCCGGCATCCTGGGTCTCGAATCGATGGAGGCGGTGTTGCACGACTACGGCGCACAAGCGCCGGAAATCTACGACCAGCCCGGCCGTAACGAGCAACTGGCGCAAATATTGGCCCGACAGGGGCGGTTCGACGGCGAAATCAGCCGGATCCGCCGCGCCGACGGCAGCGTCGCATGGATTCGCGAGAGCGCCCGCGCGGTGCGCGACGCGGCCGGCGAAATGCTGTTCCGCGAAGGCACCATGATCGACATCACCCATCAGGTGCAGATGGAACAGGCGTTGCGCCATTCCGAGAACATGTACCGGATTCTGGTCGAGCACAGCCACGATGGCGTTTACCTGATCCAGCACGGTCGCGTGCTGTTTGCCAATCCCGCGATGGGTCGCATTCTGGACGTGCCGTCGCAGGAACTGGTGGGGCGCGATTACATGAGCCTGATCGTGCCCGAGGACCGCGATGCGCAGAGTGTGCGTCGGCGCGAGCGGGAGCAGGGTTCGCAGAGCACGCAACGTTACGAAATCCGTCTGCTGCGGCGCGATGGCAGCCAAGTGTTGTGCGAGGTGCTGGCGGAGGCGATCGAATACGAGGGCGAGATCGCATCCGCCGGGGTGATTCGCGACATCACCGCGCAACGCGCGGCCGAGCAGCGCCTGCGTTATCTCGCCAGCCACGACGGTTTGACCGGGCTGTTCAATCGCTCGGCGTTCGAACAGCAGTTGGCCGAGGTGATTGCGCAGTCGCATCGCGATGCGCGCTGGGACTATGCCTTGCTGGTGCTGGACCTCGACGGCTTCAAGTGGGTCAACGACAGCCTGGGGCATGGCATGGGCGACGCGCTGCTGGTGCGCATCGGCCGCGCGCTGCGCGTCGCCGTCGGTGGCGAGGTGTCATTGGCACGCTATGGCGGCGACGAGTTCACCGCGATCGCGAAATCGCCGTGCTCGCAGGAACAGGCGCAGGCATTGGGCGAGCGGATCCTGGCGATCTTCGCGCAGCCGTTCGAGGTGGCGGGCCAGAAAATCTATTCGGGCGCCAGCATCGGCATCGCCATGGGGCGTTCGAGCTACCACTACCCGGAACAGGTCATGCGCGACGCGGACACCGCGATGTACCGCGCCAAGACGCTGGGCAAGCCGGTGCCGGCGATATTCGACGACGCCATGCACGCGCAGGTGAGGGACCGCTTCGTGCTGGAAACCGACATGCGGCTCGCGCTGGACCGCGGGGAGTTCCGGGTGTTCTACCAGCCGATCGTGCGTATCGAGGACGGCGGTATCGTCGGTTGCGAGGCGCTGGTGCGCTGGCAACATCCGCGTCGCGGCTTGCTGTTTCCCGACGAGTTCCTGCCGGTCGCCGAGGAAACCGGGCTGATCGTCGAACTCGATGCCTGGGTCATGCGTAGCGCCTGCGCGCAATTGGCACAATGGCGCCGTGAGCTGGCGGGATGCGCGCAACTGACGGTCAACATCAATATGGACGAGCGGCAGTTTCTCGCCGCAGGCATCGCCGGCCAGGTAGCGCAGGTACTGGACGAGAACCTGTTGCCGGCACAGGCGTTGCGGCTCGAAATCACCGAGACCGTGTTCCGCAGCGGCTTCGGGCATGCAAGTGCCGCCCTGAACGAACTCAAGCGCCTGGGCGTCGCACTGGTGCTGGACGACTTCGGCACCGGTTATTCGTCGCTGGAAGCGCTGGCGGGCTCGCCGTTCGACGGTCTGAAGATCGATCACGGCTTCGTTCGCGACATCGTGAGCAACCCGCGGCACCAGGCGATCGTGCGCACCATCATGCGATTCGCCGAGGACCTGGACTTTCGCACCACCGCCGAGGGCGTGGAGACGCCGGCGCAACGGCAGCTACTGGTCAACATGGGCTGCCCGCACGTCCAGGGGTTCCTGTATTCCCCGGCGGTTCCCGCCGACTCGATGCGCGCCATGCTGAGTTCTTCGATGCCTTTAGGACACTAAGAGCCTGGGCGGTAGAAGCCGACCCGGCGCCTACCGCGGCGCGGTGGCTTCTTTGCTGCGTTGCCACATGGTAGCCTCAGCGTCCCACTGGCCGAACAGGAGTTCACATGTCTCGCGTTCACAATTTCAGCGCCGGCCCTGCTGCATTGCCGCTGGCGGTTCTGCAACAGGCACAAGCGGAGTTGCTGGAGTGGCGCGGCGAGGGCGCTTCTGTGATGGAAGTGAGCCATCGCGGCAAGGCGTTCATCGATTGCGCCGCCGAGGCGGAACACGATCTGCGCGAGTTGCTGGGCGTGCCGTCGGACTACTCGGTGGCCTTCCTGCAGGGCGGCGCCACCCTCATCCAGGCGCTGCTGCCGCTCAATTTTGCCGCGCCGGGACAGGCGGTGGACTATGTGCTCAGCGGTCACTGGGGCGAGAAGGCGGTCGATCAGGCGTTGCCCTACGCAGACGTGCGGATCGCTGCCACATCCAAAGCCGACGGCTACACCGGCATCGTCGAACGCTCTAGCTGGAAACTTAGTGGCGATGCGGCTTACTTTCACATTACTAGCAACGAAACCATCCATGGCGTGGAATTTCCGGAGCGCCCGGATGTGGGTAACGTGCCGTTGATTGCCGACATGTCCTCGAACATTCTGTCGCGCCCGGTCGACGTGTCGAAGTACGGAGCGATCTACGCGGGTGCGCAGAAGAATATCGGCCCCTCGGGAATCGCGGTGGCGATCGTGCACCCTGAATTGATGGCGCGTGCCGGTCAGGCGCGTGCGCCGATCCTCAACATCGCGGCGCAGGTGGAAGCGGATTCGATGCTCAATACCCCGCCCACGTTCGCCTGGTATCTGGCCGGATTGGTGTTCAAGCACCTCAAGGCGCAGGGCGGTGTGGCGGCGATCGAGCAGATCAACAAGCGCAAGGCCGAACGGCTGTATGCCGCGGTCGACGGCTCCGGCGGCTTCTACGTCAACCGCGTGAAGCCGCGTTATCGTTCGCGCATGAACGTGCCGTTCTTCCTGGCAGATACCTCGCTGGACGATGTCTTCCTGGCCGAGGCGCAGGCCAACGGGCTGGCGGGGTTGAAGGGGCATCGCGTGACGGGCGGCATGCGTGCGTCGATCTACAACGCCGTGAGCGAGGCCGGCGTGGAAGCGCTGGCGCAGTTCATGACCGACTTCGCACGCCGCAAGGGCTGATCCATCCATGTCGACGCGCACCGGCAGCAAATCCAGCAAACCCAAGGCCGCTGCCAAGAAGGCAACGGTGAAAAAGACCCGTGCCGATGCCAAGCCGGCGTCGGGCACCCCGGTGCTGGAAGAAGCCCGTGCGCGCATCGACGGGATCGACACCGAGATTCAGGAGCTGATCGCCGAGCGCGCGCGCTGGGCGCAGCAGGTGGGCAAGGCCAAAGGGCCGCTCAAGGCCGCCATCGATTACTACCGACCCGAGCGTGAGGCGCAGGTGCTGCGTCGCGTGGTCGATCGCAACGACGGCCCGCTCAGCGACGAGGTGCTGGTACGCCTGTTCCGCGAGGTGATGTCGGCCTGTCTGGCGCAGCAGGAACCGCTGAAAGTGGGCTTCCTCGGCCCGGAAGGCACGTTCTCGCAGCAGGCGGTGCACAAGCATTTCGGCCACAGCGCGCATGGCCTGCCGCTCGCCACCATCGAGGAGGTTTTCCAGGAAGTCGAATCGGGCAACGCCGATTTTGGCGTGGTGCCGGTCGAGAATTCCGGACAGGGCACGATCCAGTCCACCCTGGACATGTTCCTCACCTCCCGCCTCAAGATCTGCGGTGAGGTGGAATTGCAGGTGCACCAGTTCCTGCTCTCGCGCACCGGGCGGCTGGAGGACGTGGAGCGCATCTACGCGCACCCGCAGTCATTGGCCCAGTGCAAGAACTGGCTGCGCCAGAACTGCGGCAAGACCGAGCGCTTCGCCGCCACCAGCAACGCTGAGGCGGCACGGCGCGCGCGCAACGCCGACGATGCCGCCGCCATCGCCGGCGAATCGGCCGCACATGTGTACGGCTTGAAGGTCATTGCCGGTCCGATCGAAGACCGCCCCGACAACACCACGCGCTTTCTGGTGATCGGCCGCGATCTGCTGCCGCCTTCAGGGCACGACCGCACCTCGCTGCTGGTGTTCGTGCGCGACCAGCCCGGCGCGCTGTTCAACCTGCTCAAGCCGCTGGCCGACAACGGCGTCAGCATGAACCGCATCGAATCGCGGCCTTCGCACCAGGGACGCTGGCAGTATGCGTTCTTCATCGACATCAGCGGCCACGTCGAGGACGCCCCGGTGAAGAAAGCGCTGGAGGGGCTGGGCAGTTTTGCCGCGCAGGTGCGGGTGCTGGGCAGCTATCCGGTGGCGATTTTGTGAGTGCGGCGGTGATGCTTGATTTCGATGCCCTGGCGCAGGCGGGCATCCGCAGCCTGCGCGCCTACGATCCCGGCCACGATCTGGTGGCACTGCGCGCCGCGCGTGCCGGCGCGTTGATCGAACTGGGTTCCAACGAAAGCCCCTGCGGCATCGCACCCGGCGTGATGGAAGCGATCGCGGCGACGCTGCCGGAAATCCATCGCTATCCCGATCCGCGCGGCGGCGCGCTCAAGCAGGCGCTGGCCGCGACGCATGACGTGGCGGTGGAGCAGATCGTGCTGGGCAATGGCTCGCACGAATTGCTGATGCAACTGGCGCAGGTGTTCGCCGGCCCCGAGGCCAACGTGGTGGTGGCGCAATATGGTTTTGCCGTGTATGCGATCGCCGCCAAGGCCGCGAACGCACCGCTGCGGCTGGCACCGGCGCTGCCGCGTTCGCATGCGATGACGCGCGGACACGATCTCGATGCCATCGCCGACGCGGTCGACGCCCACACGCGGCTGGTGTATCTGGCCAATCCCAACAACCCCACTGGCACCTGGTATTCCGGTGATGCCTTCGCAGCGTTTCTGGCGAAGCTCCCGCATGACGTGCTGGTGGTGGTGGACGAGGCCTATCGCGAGTACGTCACCGCTCCGGACTTCGTTTCCGCATCGGCGTGGCTGAATCGCGACCCGCGCGTGATCGTCACCGGCACCTTCTCCAAGGCGCATGCGCTGGCCGGTTTGCGCGTGGGCTACGCGCTGGCGGCGCCGGGCGTGGTGGCAATCCTGGAGCGGGTGCGCGAATCCTTCAACGTCAACGCGCTGGGTCTGGCCGCTGCGGAGGCGTCGCTGGCCGCCGCGCCCACGCACATCCCGCAGGTGCGCGAGCGCAATGCCGGACAACGACAGGCGCTGGCCGAAGCGCTGCGTACCAGAGGCTTGTTCGTGTATCCATCGCAGACCAATTTCCTGCTGGTCGAATTCGGCGCGCGCACCGCGCAGGTCGAGGCGTCGCTGCTGGCACAGGGCATCGTGCTGCGCCCGATGGGCGGCTACGGCCTGGGCGAATGCCTGCGCATCAGTCTGGGCAACGCCGAGGAAAACGCCCGCTTGCTGGCGGCGCTCGATCGGGCGATGGCGGGCGAGGGCGACGCATGAGCACGCTCGATTGGCGCGCCGGCGCGGGACGCGCCTTGACCGGCGAGATCTCTGTGCCCGGCGACAAATCGGTCTCGCATCGCGCCGTGATGTTCGCCAGCCTGGCCGACGGTGAATCGCAGGTGCAGGGTTTTCTCGAAGGTGAGGACACCCGCGCCACCGCCGCCATCTTCACGCGCCTGGGCGTTGGTATCGACGCCAGCGCGCCGGGCAGCCGTGTGGTGCGGGGCGTCGGCATCGACGGCTTGCAAGCCTGCGCCGACGCGCTCGACTGCGGCAATGCCGGCACCGGCATGCGTCTGCTGGCGGGCCTGCTGGCGGGCCAGCGCTTCGACAGCGTGCTGATTGGCGATGCCTCGCTGAGCAAGCGGCCGATGGCGCGAGTGATCGCGCCGATCGCCAGCATGGGCGGTCTGATCGAATCCGAACCCGGTGGCCTGCCGCCGCTGCGCATCCACGGCAGGCGTGCCCTGCGGGGCATCGAATACACCCTGCCGGTGGCGAGCGCGCAGGTGAAGTCGGCGGTGTTGCTGGCCGGCCTGTATGCCGATGGCGAGACCGTGGTGCACGAGCCGCATCCCACGCGCGACTACACCGAACGCATGCTGCGAGCCTTCGGCTGGCCGATCGCGTTTGGCGCCGGCTGGGCTCGCCTGAGCGGCGGCCATCGCCTGCATCCGGTCGAAGTGCGGGTCCCTGCGGATTTTTCCTCCGCCGCGTTCTTCGTCGTTGCTGCCAGTGTGGTGCCGGGTTCCGATCTGCTGCTGCGCGCTGTCGGCATGAACCCGCGTCGCACCGGCCTGCTGACCGTGCTGCGCGCAATGGGCGCCGACATCGTCGAGACGCCCTGCGGCGAACAGGGTGGCGAGCCGGTGGCCGACCTGCGTGTCCGTCACGCTCGCTTGCGCGGCATCGCCGTGCCGGAAGCCTGCGTGCCCGACATGATCGACGAATTCCCGGCACTGTTCGCCGCCGCCGCATTGGCGGAAGGCACAACCGTTGTGACTGGCGCCGCCGAGTTGCGGGTCAAGGAATCCGATCGCATCGCCACCATGGCGAGCGGCCTGCGTGCGCTTGGCGCACGCATCGACGAGACGCCGGACGGCGCCGTGATCCATGGCGGCAGCTTGCACGGCGGCGACGTACACGCGCACGGCGATCACCGCATCGCCATGGCACTGGTGGTTGCAGCGCAACGCGCCAGCGGCGAGGTGCGTATCGCCGATTGCGCCAACGTCGCCACATCGTTCCCCGGCTTCGATGATCTCGCGCGTGGTGTAGGGTTTGGGTTGCGGGCTGGATGAAGTCGGGACCGCGGGACCTCGGGACCCGGGACCACGACACCTCGGTTGGTCGGGACTCGGGGCTCGGCACGATGAGCTTGCGAACACCCGTTTTGCTCTTGCTCTTGCCGTGGCTTTTCCGGGTCCCGTGGTCCCGGGTCCCGAGGTCCCGGCCTCTCCGACAACATTGTCGCCACCGCCACCCGCGCGGATAATGCCGCTTTTGCCGTCGCGCCCCGGAGTATCCGTTCATGCTTGATCCGAATCTATTGCGCAACCGCACCGCCGAAACCGCCGAGCGCCTCAAGGCCACGCGCGGCTTTGTGCTCGACGTCGCGGCACTGGATGCGCTGGAAGCCGAGCGCAAGCAATTGCAGACGCGCACCCAGGAGCTTCAGAACCTGCGCAACACCCGCTCCAAGGCCATCGGCGCGGCCAAGGCCAAGGGTGAGGACGTGGCGGCGCTGATGGCCGAGGTGAACAGCTTCGGCGATGAACTCAAGGCTTGCGAGGCGCGCCTGGAAACCCTGCGCGACGAGCTGGGCGCCATCGCCCTGGGCATTCCCAACCTGCCAGACGAATCGGTGCCGCTCGGCCACGACGAAAACGACAACGTCGAGATTCATCGCAGCGGCACCCCACGCAGCTTCGATTTTGCCATCAAGGATCACGTCGAACTCGGCCAGCGCAAGGGTTGGCTTGACGGCGACACCGCCGTCAAGCTCAGCGGCGCGCGCTTCACCGTGCTGCGCGGCGAACTGGCGCGCCTGCACCGCGCGCTGGCGCAGTACATGCTCGACCTGCACACCACCACGCACGGCTATCTCGAATGCAACGTGCCGCTGCTGGTCAACGCCGACAGCCTGCGCGGCACCGGCCAGTTGCCGAAGTTCGAGGATGATCTGTTCGCCACCCAGGTGGGCGAGGTGCGTCGTTACCTGATCCCCACCGCCGAAGTGCCGCTGACCAACATCGTGCGCGACACCATCGTCGAGGACGCGCAGTTGCCGATGCGGCTCACCGCACATTCGATGTGTTTCCGCGCCGAGGCCGGCAGCTACGGGCGCGACGTGCGCGGCATGATCCGCCAGCACCAGTTCGAGAAAGTGGAACTGGTGGCGATTGCCCGCCCACACGAGAGCAACGCCGTGCACGAGCAGATGGTGAGCCACGCCGAAGCCGTGCTCGATGGCCTCGGCCTGCCGTTCCGCCGCGTGCTGCTGTGCACCGGCGACATGGGTTTCGGTGCCGTCAAGACCTACGATCTGGAAGTATGGTTGCCGGCCCAGAACACCTATCGCGAAATCAGCTCGGTCTCCAACTGCGGCGATTTCCAGGCGCGCCGCATGCAGGCGCGCTGGCGCAACCCCGAGACCGGCAAGCCCGAACCGCTGCACACCCTCAACGGTTCCGGCGTCGCCGTCGGCCGCGCGTTGGTGGCGGTGATGGAGAATTACCAGAACGCCGACGGCTCGATCACCGTGCCCGAGGTACTGCGGCCGTACATGGGGGGTGCTGATCGGATAGCCTAAGACTCGGGACTCGGGACTCGGGACTCGGGACTCGGGACTCGGGACTCGGGACTCGGGACTCGGGACTACAAGCTTGCGAACTTTCGCTTTGAGCTTATGCCTTGGCTTTTCCGAGTCCCCAGTCCCCAGTCCCGAGTCCCGGCTTCTCAGAGTCCCCATCCATGCACGACCTCAACGACCTGTACTACTTCGCGATGGTGGTGGAGCATGGTGGCTTCGCGGCGGCCGAGCGCGCGCTGGGTATTCCCAAGTCGCGCCTGAGCCGGCGCATCGCGCAGCTCGAATCCGATCTCGACGTGCGCCTGCTGCAACGCTCCACCCGGCGCTTCGCGGTCACCGACATTGGCCAGAGCGTGTATCGGCACGCGCAATCGATGTTGTCCGAAGCGCAGGCCGCGCGTGAAGTGGTGGACCGCCTCAGTGCCGAGCCGCGCGGCCAGATCAAGGTCAGCGTGCCGGTGTCGCTGGCGCAGCAGGAACTGGTGCACCTGTTGCCGGATTTTCTGCGTCGATACCCCCAGGTGCGGGTGCAGTTGCATGTCAGCAACCGCCGCGTCGATGTGATCAACGAAGGTTTCGACGTCGCGCTGCGGGTGCGCTCCCATCTCAACGACGATGGCAGTCTGGTGCTGCGCAGTTTCGGCCAGATACAGGAACTGCTGGTTGCCAGCCCGGACTACCTCAGCCGCTACGGCCGCCCACAGTCGCCCAGTGATATCGCCAACCACACCACCCTGAGCATGTCCGAGGACGACAGCCGCCAACGCTGGGAATTGCAGGACTCGCAAGGCCAGGCGCAGCGGGTGGAACTGCAGCCGCGCCTGATGGGCCACGACTTCCCGCTGCTCAAGGCACTGGCGGTGGCGGGCATGGGCATCGTGCTGCTGCCCGAGCCCGTTTGCGCCGACGCCGTGCGCGCCGGCGCGCTGGAAGTGGTGCTGCCCGAATGGCGCCTGCCGCAGGGCCTGTGCCACGCCGTGTTCCCATCGCGACGCGGGCTGCTGCCTGCCGTGCGCGTGTTCATCGACTACCTCGCCGAGCACCTGCCTCCACTACTCGAAGCCAGTCGCCTGACCTGCTCCGGCGAAGGCTGTCCGCAGCATCGCCACGGCAACCCCAAGTAGCCCAGGCCGAGACAAGCGCACACGAGTCTGGGACAATTCGCGCTCGCGCACGCCCGCACATCGGCGGGATGGCCGAGCGCTTTAAGGCAGCCGTCTCGACCGCGAAGGCAAGGATGCCGAAGCGAACATCGGCCGCAGGCCGATGGCCCGATGGGCGAGGGACAGGACGCCCCGGGTAAAACGATCGTGACGGCGCATGGCGCTGCGGGTTCTACAACGGAGAGATGGCCGAGCGGTTTAAGGCAGCAGTCTTGAAAACTGCCGTAGGTGTAAGCCTACCGTGGGTTCGAATCCCACTCTCTCCGCCATCTTCGATGGCTGCGCTCGTGCGATTCCCGGCCCTTGCGCACAGCGCAAGGGCGTTCGAACAGGCGCGAGCCAGTGGCTCGCAAGCGCCCTTTCTCACCCCCCTCTCTCCGCTATCTTCGATGGCTGCGTTCGCGAGATTCCCGGCCCGCGCCAGAGGCGCGGGCGCTCACCGGCACCGCGAACCGATGGTTCGCAAGCGGTGCCGCGTCGCCCCCCTCTCTCCGCCATCTTCGATGGCTGCGCTCGTGCGATTGCCGGCCCGCGCCAGCGGCGCGGGCGCTCACCGGCACCGCGAACCGATGGTTCGCAAGCGGTGCCGCGTCGCCCCCTCTCTCCGCCATCTTGCGATGCCTCCTGTGGGAGCGCGCTCGCGCGCGACGGATGCCTTGTCCATGCGGCAAGTCAGCCGTGGTCGTTTCTCGTCGGATCAGCGGCGAAACTCAGAACTCGGCCCAGCTGTCTTCCGCCACCACGGCCTGACGGGCGCTTGCCTTGGTTTGCGGCGCGGTCGGGGTGGCGCGCGCATCCGCAGGCACGCGCACGCCCGGATGAGCGGCTCTTGGCGCGGCTTGCTCCAAGGGCGGCGTCGGCGCGGGCAGGTTGCGGGCAGTGCGGAAGAACGCCATCTGCCGTGTCAGATTCTCCGCCTGATCCTGCATGGCGCGGCTGGCGGCCGCCGCCTCCTCGACCAGGGCGGCGTTTTGCTGGGTCATCTCGTCCATCGACATCACCGCGCGATTGACCTGTTCGATGCCCGTCGCTTGTTCGCTGGTCGCGGCGGCGATCTCGCCGACGATGTCGGTGACCTTGCGCACCGCATCGACGATGCGTGTCAGCGCTTGGCCCGAACGATCCACCAGTTCCTTGCCGGTCTTGGCCTTGGCCACGCTGTCGCCGATCAGGGTCTTGATCTCCTTGGCCGCACCCGCGCTGCGCTGTGCGAGGATGCGCACCTCCGAGGCGACGACGGCAAAACCGCGACCCTGCTCGCCGGCGCGCGCAGCTTCCACTGCTGCGTTCAGAGCAAGCAGGTTGGTCTGGAAGGCGATCTCATCGATGACTCCGATGATGTCGACGATCCGGCGGCTGCTGTCGTCGATCGCAGCCATGGCGGAGACGGTCTGCGCGACGACCTCGCCGCTGGTTTCCGCGTGCGTCAGCGCACCTTGCGCGAGTTGTCGGGCCTGGCTGGCGCTTTCCGCGTTGTGGCGCACCGTGGCCGTCATCTCCTCCATGTTGGCTGCGGTTTCCTCCAGCGAAGACGCCTGATTCTGGGTGCGTTGCGACAGATCGTCGTTGCCCGCTGCGATCTCGCGCGCGGCCGTGCTTACCGATTCGGCACCCGAGGACACGGCGCTGGTGACTTCGGCAAGCTTGTCCTTCATGGCTGCCAGGGCGGCCATCAGTTGCCCGATTTCGTTGGTGCCGCGCACCGGCGTCGGCGCCGTCAGGTCGCCCGTCGCTACCGCCTGCGCCACCGTCACTGCTTCGCGCACCGGGCCGGTGATGCTGCGCACGAAGGCAAGCATCAGTGCCGCCGCGCCCAGCAGCGCCGCCGCCAGCAGGCCGATCAGCAAAGCCATGTTTCCGCGCAGCGTGGCGACGCGCTCATCCAGCAGCGCAGCCAGTTCCGTCAGCGCCAGGTCGTTCAACGAATAGACGGAGTCGATAGCGGTGGTGAACGTTGCAAAATATTCCGCCGCTGGCAGTGTCAATTGTGTGGCCGAAATCACCTGTTCGTCGACCAGCGTCAAAGATCGCTCGGCAGCGCGCATGGCTTTTTCGGATTCCTCCGCCAATGCCGATTGCAGGCGCGGATTGGCGCGTGTGGCCTTTGCCAGGAAACGCTCGGTATCCTGGAGAAGGCTCATCGCATTTTGGTGGGTCGCAGAAAGTTGCAGCCACACCTCGGGTGTAGTCTGGCCGTGCGTGAGAGCGCCGGTTCCCTGGGCCCGCAAGCGACCCATCTGCTCGATCAGTGCCGGCGCTTGCACCAGGGTAGCGGTGATCAACATGAACGAATCGGTTTGTGGATCGAGCGACAGTCCATATTCGTCCAAGGTCTGTTCGCCCAGCAGGGTCAGCCGTTCGATCCATTGGGTGTGTTGCCGGGCACTCTGTGCGGCGTCGATGCTGCGTTCGGCTACCGCCCGCGCCAGCACAGGCCACTGATTGCCGACATCCTGCCACTGCGCCAACAGCTCCGGCGACGCGCTGGTGTCGGCGAACGCGGCGTCGACTTCCGCCTTTGTCTGCTCGATTGTTCGCGCCAGCGGTTCCAGCCTGGCCGCCATCTCGGCGCTTCCCGACAGTGCTCCAACGGACGTTCCGCGATGCTGCTGTGCCAGCCGTATCAGATGCTGAAGGGCGATGGCGGGTTGCTTTCCCGCCGCCTCCAGCCGCGCCACCCGAATGGCCTCGAAAGCTTGCAAGACGTACATCGTGGTGGGAATGAAAATCATCGACACTGCAATGAGTCCCAATACCCCGAACTTGTGTGTGAGGTTCAATCGATGCAGCATGTTCATGCGAATACTTCTTGTTATTTGAATTGCTATGCGGGCACCCTGGCGAGCCAGCCTTTCAATGGTTGCATGGTTCGTTGTCATCGCAATCGGCGAACGATCACAGTATTGGCGTCACGCGGCAGTGATGCCTGGCGCCGCATCATCGCTCGGTCATAATCGGCGAATGATCGGTAATAGATTGCCGTCGCGGCTGCGTTCAGACGAGACGAAGGAAGCCCATCAAGCCATCCAGTCACTCGGATTGCATACGCAATTCATCCGATGCGGTGGCGGCTTCTTCCGCCAGGGCTGCGTTCTGGCGCGTCACGTCATCCATCCGCACTACGGCAGTCGATCCGCCCCCACGTTCTGCGATTGTCCGGTGAACGGCGTCGCCATCCGTCGTGGTAGCGATCTGGCGTGGCCCTACAATGGGCCATGTCCGCCGTCCTGAAGCTTGCTTGCGACCTGATCGCCAGAGCGTCGATCACTCCCGACGATGCCGATTGCCAGTCCTTGATCGCCGAGCGCCTGGCGCGCTTGGGGTTCGCGATCGAGCGCCTGCGCTTCGGCGCCGTCGAAAACCTGTGGGCCACGCATGGGCATGGTGCTCCGGTGCTGTGCCTGCTCGGGCATACCGATGTGGTGCCGCCTGGCGCGCGCGAGGCATGGCGCGATGATCCGTTCCAGCCGGTGGTGCGCGATGGCTGCCTGTACGGGCGCGGTGCTGCCGACATGAAGGGTAGTGTCGCGGCCTTTGTGGTGGCGCTGGAGCGTTTCGTCGCGGCGCACCCGCGCCATCCGGGTACGCTGGCGTTGCTGCTGACGTCCGATGAGGAAGGCGATGCGGTGGACGGCGTGCGCAAGGTGGCTGAGTGCTTTGCCAGCGAGGGTCGGCGCATCGATTGGTGCCTGGTCGGTGAGCCCAGTTCCGCGCAGCGCCTGGGCGACGTATTGCGGGTGGGGCGGCGCGGCTCGCTCACCGGCACCGCCACGGTGCACGGGGTACAGGGACACGTCGCGTATCCTGATCTCGCCGACAATCCGATCCATCGCGCCTTGCCGGCGTTTGCGGAACTGGCGGCGCGGCGCTGGGATGCCGTGCCCTATCCGGAATTCCCGCCGACCGGTTTCCAGATAGTCGAGTTCGTCGCTGGCGCCGGCGCCAGCAATGTCATCCCCGGCAGCGCGCGTGTGTTGTTCAATTTCCGCTACGCGCCGAGCTGGAACGCCGATGCCCTGATCGCGGAAGTGGACGCCACGCTGCAGCGTCACGGTGTGCATGCCGACATCGCCTGGCATCGCTCCGGCGAGCCCTTCCATACCGCCGATGGCGCGCTGCGCGCGGCCGTGCGCTCGGCTGTCGGCGCGCGGCTGGGCGTGGTACCCGAGGAAAACACCGGCGGCGGTACCTCCGACGGTCGCTTCATCGCGCCGCTCGGCGCGCAGGTGGTGGAGTTGGGGCCGGTCAACGCCAGCATCCACAAGGTGGACGAACACGTGCGCGTCGCCGACCTGGATGCCTTGGCCGACGTCTACGGTGACGTGATCGCGCGCTTGTTGGGATAGGCGCCTGGCAGACAGGTTGCCAGGGCGCGGGTAGCGCAACACAGAGTCCGCGAAGGACGCGAAGGGCGCAAAAAGGGCGAAAGGATGCAAAGGGATTAAAGTGCGCTGACGAGCCTGTGCTCCGACAGTCGCCTTGCCCCTTTGCGGTCATGGCGTCCTTTGCGGACCCAAAGCGGCTCCTGGTCTCACCGCCTGGCGATCCAAAGCCCGACAGGCTGCTAGGGCAGCACAAACCCTGCCTTGCGCAGCAATCCGCACAGGGCGATCAGCGGCAAGCCGATCAATGCGGTGGGATCGTCGCTGCGGATGCGTTCGAACAGGCTGATGCCGAGTCCTTCGGACTTGAAGCTGCCGGCGCAGTCGAACGGTTGCTCGGCGTCGACGTAGCGCATCAGTTCGTCGTCGCGCAGATCGCGAAACTGCACGTGGGTCCGATCGCTGGCGAGCCAGCAGGTATCGTCCGCGGCCCGCATCACGCACACGGCGGTATGAAACACCACCTCGCGTCCCGATGCCGCGTGCAACTGCGCCAACGCCGCCGCGCGCCCGCCCGGCTTGCCGAGCAGCAGCCCGCCGCACGCGGCCACCTGGTCCGAGCCGATCACCCACGCCTTCGGATGCCGGCTCGCGATCGCGTGTGCCTTGGCCTGCGCCAAACGATGCGCCAGCGCCTCAGGCGCCTCGTCGGGCAGCGCGGTTTCGTCGGTGTCGGGACGCGCCGACTCGAATGGCAGCCCCAGACGCGCCAGCAGTTCGCGTCGATAACGCGACGTGGAGGCAAGGATCAGCACGTGCGCTGCCCCGCCTCCCGGCAGCCCCGCTCGGTTCCGAGCGGGGCCTCCATGATGGGGATTCGAAGGGAATCGCCCATCCCGATCAGCGCAGCCGGCTTGCCACGAAGTTCCAGTTGACCAGGTTCCAGAACGACTCGACGTACTTGGCGCGCGCATTGCGGTAGTCGATGTAGTAAGCGTGTTCCCACACGTCGCAGGTGAGCAGGGCAGTGTCGGTGCCGGTCAGCGGGGTGGCGGCGTTGGCGGTGCTCACCAGTGCCAGCGAGCCGTCGGCGCGTTGCACCAACCAGGCCCAGCCGGAGCCGAACGTGGTCAGCGCGGTCTGGGTGAACTGTTCCTTGAACTGCGCAAACGAGCCGAACGTCTTATTGATGGCATCGGCGAGCGCGCCAGTCGGTTCGCCGCCGCCGTGGGGCGTCAGGCAGCTCCAGTAGAAGCTGTGGTTCCACACCTGCGCGGCGTTGTTGAACATGCCGCCCTGCGCCTTGCGGATGATTTCTTCCAGCGACGACGCTTCGAACTCGGTGCCCTTGATCTGGTTGTTCAGGTTGGTGACGTAGGTCTGGTGGTGCTTGCCGTAGTGGAAATCGATGGTTTCGGCCGAGATATGTGGCGCCAGCGCGTCGCGCGGGTAGGGCAGCGGGGGGAGTTCAATAGCCATGTCGCTTTCTCCATTGCAGTAGGTGGCACGCATCGCAGATGCGGAAGGACTTACAATTCTATCCCGGATAGCGGGATCGGCTGGAACATCGCCACCAGTCTCCGGTCCCGGCCCGAGGCGCGCGCCGCGCGCACGCTGGTCGGTGCCGGCGTCAGGCCGCATCGGCGGAGTCCGCACCCCATTCGGCCCCGCGCACGGGGCAACAGGAGACCGATCATGAGTGTCATGGAGCGCATTGCGGCGCAGGTGAAAACCCACCCGGTGGTGTTGTTCATGAAGGGCACGCCGCAATTCCCGATGTGCGGCTTTTCCGCGCGCGCCGCACAGGTGCTCACGCAGGCGGGTGCGCAGTTCCAGCATGTGAACGTGCTGGAGGACCCCGAGGTGCGCGCCAACCTGCCGCGTTATTCCAACTGGCCGACCTTCCCGCAGTTGTTCATCAACGGCGAGTTGATCGGCGGCTGCGACATCTGCGTCGAGTTGTACGACAGCGGCGAATTGCAACGCATGGTGGCCGAAGCCGCCAAGGATCGCGCGTGATCCAGGCGGGCGTAGTGACGCCGCCCGCCGATGCACTGGCCGGCCGCGTGGTGTTGGTGACCGGCGCCAGCGGTGCGCTGGGGGAAGCCTCGGCGCGCGCCTGTGCCGCGGCCGGCGCCACTGTGGTGTTGCTGGGGCGGCGGGTGCCGCGCCTGAACCGCGTTTACGACGCGGTGGCGGCGCTTGGTCCGCAGCCGGCGATCTATCCATTGGACCTGGAGGGCGCCAGCCCGTCCGACTTCGCCGAGTTGGCCGAGCGCTTGCGCGGCGAGTTGGGTCGGCTCGACGGGGTGCTGCATTGCGCGGTCGAGTTCCGCGGCCTGGCGCCGCTGGAACTGACCGATCCGCTGGACTTCGTGCGCGCCCTGCATGTCGACCTGAGCGCGCCATGGCTGTTGACCCAGGCGTGTCTACCGCTGCTGCGCGAAGCGCCGGACGCCGCGGTGGTGTTCGTGCTCGACGATCCCGCGCAGGTATCGCATGCCTACTGGGGTGGCTACGGCGTGGCACAGCATGGCTTGGCCGGGCTGGTGCGGATACTGTCCGACGAACTCGAATCGAGCACGGTGCGGGTGGCGGCGCTACAGCCTGGGCCAATGCGCTCGCCGCTGCGGGCGCGCTCGTATTTCGGCGAGGACCCCGGACAGTGGCCCGAGTCCGCCGCGTATGCCGGGGCCTGTGTGCACCTGCTGTCGGCAGCTGGCGCCGACCAGCGCGGCCGCATCTGGGCCGTGCGCGCATGAGTATTGCTTCTGCGGCGATCCTGCTGTTTCTGATCCTCGATCCGCTGGGCAACGTGCCGGTGTTCCTCGGCCTGCTCAAGCCGCTGCCGCCGGCGCGGCGCCGGCGCGTGCTGGTGCGCGAACTGCTGATCGCGTTGACGGTGCTGATGGTGTTCCTGTGGGCGGGGCAATGGGTGTTGCAGGCCATGCACCTGCGGCAGGAATCGGTAAGTATCGCCGGCGGCATCGTGTTGTTCCTGATCGGCATCCGCATGATCTTCCCCACCGGCGAAGGCCTGTTCGGCGACACTCCCGAAGGCGAGCCGTTCATCGTACCGATGGCGATTCCGCTGGTAGCGGGACCGTCGGGAATGGCGGCGGTGATGCTGCTCGGCAGCCAGGCGCCCGATCGTATGGGCGAATGGACGCTGGCCCTGCTGATCGCCTGGCTCGGTACAGCGGTCATCCTCTATTCGGCCACCTACCTCTATCGTCTGCTCGGCCGCGGCGTGCTGATCGCGGTCGAACGTTTGATGGGCATGTTGCTGGTGGCGCTGTCCGTGCAGATGCTGCTCGACGGCGTGGGGGCTTATCTGAGAGCTTGAGAAAATATTGCCCGCCTGCTGCGACCGTCGGCAACCGCCTCCAGCGGCGTTGCGCTACGCGAAAACTTCGGTCATTTGGTTCACCAAACTCCCTTGTTTTCACGCAGCGCGCCTTGCCGGAGACGCTTGCCGGCGGTCTCGCGACGGCGTTCAATTTTTTCTCAAGCTCGGAGAGTCAGCCATGGTGTCTGAAGCCGATAGCGGCGACGGCAGCGATCATCGTACCCAGGCGCGAATGCTGGACGCGCTGTCACAGGAACTTCGCGCGATCACGCCAGAATCGGGGGCCTTGCCGGACCCGGAGGCGACCTTGATCAGCGTCGAGCAGACCTTCTACAAGAAATTCCCGAAACTCGCCAACGGCCGCCGCCGCGCCTTCACGCAGCCGATGGTGGACCTGCTGCGCCAGGTGATCTGCGAGGATCAGGTCAACCGCACCATCCTGCGCCTGCACGGGCTGGAGGGCTTCGATTTCGTCGACCAGTGCTTGCGCGAACTCGGTGCGCGCTATCAGGTGGCGCAGACCGACGTCGAAAACATCCCGGCGGAAGGGCGCGTGGTGATCGTCGCCAATCACCCGCTGGGCGCGGTCGATGCGTTGTCGCTGCTGCAACTGGTGGGTCGGGTGCGTCGCGACGTGCGCATCCTAGCCAACGACTTGCTGCTCCAGCTCAAGGGGCTGGCGCCGTTGTTGGTGCCATGCGACGTGTTCGGTGGCGGCCAGCGGGCCCAGATGCGCGAGGCGTATCGCTGCCTGGAGCGGGAGGAGGCGGTGATCGTGTTTCCGGCGGGCGAGGTCAGCCGCATCCGCCCCAACGGCATTCGCGACCAGCGCTGGTCCGAGGGCTTCCTGCGTTTCGCCCGACGGACCGGGGCGCCGGTGTTGCCCATCCACGTCGGCGCGCGCAATTCGCCAACCTTCTATGGCGTGTCGTTGCTGGCCAAGCCGCTCGCCACCCTGCTGCTGCCGCGCGAGATGTTCGTGCCCGACAAGCCGCGCATGACCATCACCATCGGCGCGCCGGTACCCACCACCGCGCTCGGCGTGCCGGGCTTGAGCGATGCCGCCCTGGCCCGACGCATGCGCGCGCATGTGTACCGGCTGCCGCGGCGCAAGCCGCCGATGTTCGCCACCTCCAGCGCGATCGCCCATCCCGAGCCGCCGCAGGCAGTGCAGGCGGCGCTGGCGCGTGCCGAGCGGTTGGGCCAGACCACCGACGGCAAGCACATCCTGCTGCTGCATTCGCAGCCCGATTGCGCTGCCATGCGCGAAATCGGCCGTTTGCGCGAGCTGACCTTCCGCAAGGTCGGCGAGGGCACTGGGCTCAAACGCGATCTGGACCCGTACGACGCCTGGTACAGCCACATCGTGCTGTGGGACGACCAAGCGCTGGAAATCGTCGGTGCCTATCGCATGGGCGAAGCGGCACCGATCATCGAGCGGTTCGGCATCGAAGGGTTGTATTCGTCCAGCCTGTTCGAATTTGCGCCCGCCGCACGAGACATCCTGCGCGAGGCGGTGGAGCTGGGTCGCAGCTTCGTGCATCCGCGCCACTGGGGTAGCCGCAGTCTCGACTACCTGTGGCAGGGCATTGGCGCGTACCTGCACGCGCGGCCGCATCTGCGCTACCTGATCGGCCCGGTCAGCCTGTCGGCCAGCTTGGGCGACGAGGCGCGCGGTTGGATCGTGCACTACCACCAGCACTACTACGGCGATGCCGGCGAGATGGTGCGTGCGCGCAACCCGTTCCAGGTGCCCGCGGTCGTGGCCGAAGCCGCCGAAACGGTCTGGCAGGGTCGCGACATCAAGCATGCCTTGCCGCTACTCAAGGCCAAGCTGGCCGAACTCGAAGCCGAGCTGCCCACGCTTTACAAGCAATATGTCGATCTGTGCAACGCCGACGGCATCCGCTTCCTCGCTTTCGGCGTCGACCCCGCGTTCGGCCATTGCGTCGACGGTTTGATCCGCATCGACCTGCACGCGCTCAAGCCCGCCAAGCGCGCGCGCTATCTCGGGCGCGCGGCCAGCGTGCCCGCGATTCGTGCGACACCCGCTGTCGCGTCCGGGCAGAGCGTGTGAAAAGCTTGTGCATCGCCGCACCACCGGCGATGTGCCGATAGCGTTCATTGCACCACACGGGGGCGCGCGGGGCGGCCCGCAAGCGGCCCCATACAAGATGCCCCGCGCATTGATGGGAGCGCGCTAGCGCGCGACAGGAGGTGCATGACCGTGCCGTTCTGTCGTCACAATCCCCGCCAAATTGACCGCGCCGCGCCGACGCCCTACACTTTGCGGCTCGCGTGGATTGCCGTTTGGTGCCAAACACCGGCGCTCGGCCCATCGCCACCATCGCCGGAATAGCTCAGTTGGTAGAGCGGCGCATTCGTAATGCGTAGGTCGTAGGTTCGATTCCTATTTCCGGCACCATCACCGCAAAAGGCCGCCTCGCAAGGGCGGCCTTTTTCGTATATGTGCCGTGGGGGCGCTTGCCTCGATCGGAACGGCTTGCTCGCCACCGTTCCCGGCCTTGGAATCGGCCGGCGCGCGCGTGACCGGATATGCTTGCGCGTTGGCCCGCACAGTGTGCCGCGCGGTGCATGGGTCGGGTCGGACGGCAGGAACGGGACAATCATGGCCAAGGGCAAAACCGCCTACGTGTGCGGCGAGTGTGGCAGCAGCCACAACAAGTGGCAGGGTCAGTGCGCCGATTGCGGCGCGTGGAACACGTTGAGCGAGGTTGCACTGGCGCCCGCCGGCGCGCGCGCGGGCGGCGCACGTCACAGCGGTTGGGCCGGACAGCAGGCGCCGCGGGTCACGGCGCTGGCCGACGTGCGGAGCGAGAACGAGACACGCCTGTCCACCGGAATCGGCGAACTCGACCGCGTGCTGGGCGGTGGCCTGGTCACCGGCTCGGTGGTGCTGGTGGGCGGCGACCCGGGGATCGGCAAGTCCACCTTGTTGCTGCAGGCGATGTCGGCGATGGCGGCGCAAGTGCCTTGCTTGTACGTGACGGGCGAGGAAAGTCTGGCGCAGGTGGCCGGGCGTGCGCAGCGGCTGGGCTTGTCCGTGACCGGCATCCATGCACTGGCCGAAACCGCGGTGGAGCGCATTCTCGACGAGGCCGTCAAGGCGCGGCCGGCATTGATCGTGGCCGATTCGATCCAGACCCTGTGGTCGGAATTGCTGACTGCCGCGCCCGGTTCGGTCAGTCAGGTGCGCGAGAGCGCGGCGCGGCTGGTGCGCTACGCCAAGGAGACGGGTACCAGTGTGTTCCTGGTCGGCCACGTCACCAAGGAGGGCGGCATCGCCGGGCCGCGCGTACTCGAACACATGGTCGATGCGGTGTTGTATTTCGAGGGCGAGTCGGGCAGCCGCTTCCGTGTGCTGCGTGCGTTCAAGAACCGCTTTGGCGCGGTCAACGAACTGGGCGTGTTCGCGATGTCCGACAAGGGGCTGAAGGAAGTCCCGAACCCCAGCGCGATCTTCCTGTCCGGCAGCCGCGAACCGCAGCCGGGCAGCGCGGTGATGGTGACGCGCGAAGGCACGCGGCCGTTGCTGGTGGAGGTGCAGGCGCTGGTGGACCAATCGCCGTTGGCGAATCCGCGCCGGGTCGCGCTGGGGCTGGAACAGAACCGCCTGGCAATGCTGCTGGCAGTGCTGCACCGGCACGGTGGGGTGGGGGTGTTCGACCAGGACGTGTTCGTCAACGTGGTGGGCGGCATCCGGGTGCAAGAGACTGCCGCCGATCTGCCGGTACTGCTGGCGGTGCTGTCGAGCCTGCGCGACCGGCCGCTGGCCGACAAGACGGTGACCTTCGGCGAGATCGGGCTGTCGGGCGAGATACGGCCGGTGCCCAACGGCGATGAACGTCTCAAGGAAGCCGCCACCCACGGCTTCAAACGCGCCATCGTGCCGGCCGCCAACGCACCCAAGCGCAACCCGTACAAGGACTTCGAGATCGTCGCGGTGGAGCGGCTGGCGGACGCACTGGCGGCCGGCTGAGCCAATGGTCGCGCCGAAGCGCTACTCGGCGTCGGCATCCAGTACCGGCGCGCGTACCCGCACCAGCGCAATCACGTTGTCGCCCAGTCGCTCCACCCGCATCCAGAAGCCGTCGATCTCGAACTCGGCGCCCGCGGCGGGCAACGCCTCGTTGTGGCTCACGATCAGGCCGCTGAGGGTGCGCGCGTCCTCGGTGGGGAGCGACCAGCCCAAACGGCGATTGAGGCTGTGCACCGGGATGCGCCCATCCACCAGCACGCTGCCGTCGGGCTCGTGGTGGACGTGGCGGGTGTCCTGCTTGGGCGTGGTGGTGAATTCGCCGACGATTTCTTCGAGGATGTCGGCGAGCGTGACCATACCCACGACGTCGCCGTATTCGTCGACCACCATCGCCACCCGTCGCTTGAGCCGCTGAAATTCCACCAGTTGCTGCGGTAGCGATGCGCCATCGGGCACGAAGTAAGCCTTGCGCGCGCGCGCCTCGATCAGCTCCGGGGTGATCTGCTCGGCGGGGATGTTCATCAGGCTGCGCAGGTGCAGGATGCTGGTCACCTGATCCACGCTGCCGCGATAGATCGGCGCCCGGCTGAACGGAAAGTCGGCGAGGGTTTTGCGCAAGGTATCCGGATCGTCGTCGAGGTCGATGCCCATGATCTCGCCGCGCGGCACCATGATGTCCTCGACGTAGGCCTCCTCCAGCGCCAGGATGTTGAGCAGCATCTTGCGGTGCGTTTCCGGAATCAGGCCGCCGCCTTCCAGCAGCAGCGTGCGCAATTCGTCTTGCGACAGCGTGGTGTTGATCGACGCAGAGCGGCGATGTCCGAATACGTAGAGAACCGCGTTTGCCAGTATGTTGACGACCCAGACAAACGGGTAGGCCACCCGCAGCAGCGGATACAGCACGTAGGCGACCGGCAGCGCGACGCGCTCGGGGTGGAACGCCGCCAATGTTTTGGGTGCGACTTCACCAAAGATCAGCACCACCACAGTCAGCACCGCTGTGCCAATCAGTAGCCCGGCTTCGCCGGCAATCCGCACGAAAGCCAGCGTTGCCAGCGCCGAGGCAAGAATGTTGACGAAGTTGTTGCCGAGCAGGATCAGGCCGATCAGCCGATCCGGTTGCTCCAGCAGCTTGCGCGCCAGACGCGCGCCACGGCTGCCCTCGCGTGCCAGATGCAGCAGGCGATACCGGTTGATCGACATCAGGGCGGTTTCCGAGCCCGAGAAAAATGCCGACAGCACCAGCAGGCCAGCCAACAGGCCGAACAAAGTCGCCAGGGGAATCTCACTCACAGCGCGTCATCCCTGCTTCAGAATCAGTTCCAGTACCAATTTGCTGCCGAAGAACGCCAGCAGCAGCAGGATCATCGCTGCCAAGGTGAGCCGCACCGCGCGCCGGCCGCGCCAGCCGCGCCAGCGCCGTCCCAGCAGCAGCACGCCGAATACCGTCCACGACAGCAGGCTGAGCACGGT
>JANRIF010000129.1:0-27113 GCA_033765245.1 Lysobacteraceae bacterium | reverse complement strand
AAGCCGGCGAAGGCGTTTTCGAACCAGAATGAACCGGCCAGGGCGGTTGTCGCGAAGGCCTCGTCCAGCGCGCCGCGCCACAGCAAATCGCCCCATCGCAACACCAGCCAGGCGGCCAGCAGCCAGCCCACTACCTGCGAGAGTTTCGACAGCAGCGCATGTTCGGATTTCAGCCGGAAGCTGCGCGTCACCACCGTCGCCTCGACGATCACGAGGCCATAGCCCATGGTCAGCGCCGAACTCACGAACAGCAGCGGCAGCCAGGGCGTGTTGTACAACGGCGAGAGTTTGTGGCCGAGCACCAGCAGAATCGAACCAAGCGAGGACTGATGCATCAGCGGCAACAGGATGCCCAGCGCGATGATGAACCACATCACGCGCTCGAGCCGGCGTCGCCAGGTGTCCATGCTGCCGAAGCGCTCCATCACGGTCGGCGCAAATTCGACCATCAGCAACAGCGCGTAGGCCGACACGCACAGACCGGTTTCCAGCATCACCGAGTTGAAGTTCCAGTGCCAGGGCAGCAGCAGGTTGTAGAACTGCCACCAGCGCCCCATGTCGAACACCGCCGCCGCGCCGGCCAGGAAATAGCCGAACAGGCTGCTCAGCAGCGCCGGACGCATCAGCGGATGGTATTGGCCGCGGTTGAAGGCGTAGATCAGGATCGCCATGGCAAAGCCGCCGCAACCGAGCGCGCTGCCGATGATCAGATCCCAGGTCACCCACAGCCCCCACGGATAACCGGCGCTGAGATGGGTGACGGCGCCCAGGCCGAACAGGAACCGCTTGAGCAGGAAGAAGCCACCGATCAGCACCAGCAGCCCCAGCACCAGAGTCAATGGCGAGAACAGCGAGGTACCGCGCAGACGCTCCGGACGGCCAGACATCTCAGTTCTCCTCCGTCGGCGAATCCTGCGCATCCACGCGCGGCTTGTTGCGGCGGACCACCCAGGCCAGCCCGAACAGCACCACCAACGGCGCCAGCAGGTAGTTGTAGAGGGTGTGTTGCAAGCCTTCGACGAAACGCACCGGTGCCACGTTGCCGAGCGTCGGCAGGCCGAGCTTGGCGAATGCGATCCCGGACAGGTAGCGCACCTGCGTGCCGCCCAGTTCGTACTGTCCGTACACGTGCTTGACGTAATGCGGAATCGTCGCTTCGTGATCGGGACGTTCGTCGCGGATGTCGCCGCGCGGGAAGCGGTGCGTCGCGCCGGGCTCGGCGGCCAGACGTCGTTCAGCCTCGTCCTGCAACAACGCCACCGGCCCGAACAGCGAGGCCCCGGTGGGGCAGACATCGCAACACGCGGGAATGCCGCCCTCCGCCTGGATGTGTCTGCACATCTGGCATTTGTTGATCTGTCCTAGTGCCCGGCTCAGATCGAACTGCGGCACCCCGAACGGACAGCCGTAGGAACAGTAGCGGCAGCCGATGCAAGCATCGGGGTCGTAGCCGACGATGCCGGTCACCGGATCCTTGGTCATCGCCTGCACCGGGCACACCGAAATGCAACTCGCGTCCACGCAGTGCAGGCAATGCCGCTTCATGAAGGCGAAGCCGTCGGTGTCGCTGTCCTTCACCGCCGCGCTGCCGTTGCGATACACCTTGATGACGTTCAGGGTCTCGCCATCGAGGTCCTCAGCCAGCGCCCAGGTGTTGGCGGCGTTCCAGTCCGCCAGCGGCGCCGGGACGTGCGCGATCTCGACGTCGTTGGCGACACGGCAAGCCGACACGCAGGCCTGGCAGCCGATGCACAGGGTGGAGTCGTAGAGAATACCGACGGCCGCGCTCGGCATCGGCCGAGGGGCGCGCGTCAACGCCGCCTCGGCCGACCCGCTGGCGACGCCGGCGGCAGCCCCCGCTGCCGCGCTCGCCCCCACCAGAAACTGCCGCCGGGTGAGCATGGCCTCAGCCCTCCCGCTCGCGCTCGGATTTCGGCGCGGCCTGCTCGCGATCGCGATCTTCGGCCATGCGTTTGACGAACATCGCACCCGCGCCCAGCGCCACCCCGACCACGCCACCGACCAGCGCGGCGGCGCCGGGACTGGCACCCTCGCCACGAGCGCCATCGATGGATGGGTACACCGACGGCGGCGTCTGCGCGGTGAGGTTGGCCAGCGAATGGATCGGCTTGGTGAAGCCGACGCCCTTTTCGGTGCAGCCGAAGCACGGCGCGCCGATGCCGACCGGCCAGTTGCCTTCACCGACATCGCCAAAGCCGATCGCCGGGCAGTTGGCGTGGGTCTCCGGACCCTTGCAGCCGATCTTGTACAGGCAGAATCCCTGGCGATGGCCGGCGTCGCCGAACTCCAGCGCGAAACGTCCGGCATCGAAGTGCGGCCGCCGTTCGCAGTTTTCGTGAATGATGCGGCCGTAGGCGAATTTCGGCCGGTTCAGCTCGTCCAGTGCAGGCGGCTCGCCGAAGGTCAGCACGTGCAGCACGGTCGACAGGAAGTTGTATGGGTTGGGCGGGCATCCCGGCACGTTGATCACGCTCTTGTGCGGAATCACCTCGTGCGTGCCCACCGCGCCGGTCGGATTGGGCGCAGCCGATTGCACGCCGCCCCAAGCCGCGCACGACCCGATCGCGATGATCGCGGCGGCGCCTTCAGCGGCTTCGCGGATCAGTTCGACCTGGGTCTTGCCGCCGACCTTGCAGTAGATGCCGCCCTCGGCCATCGGCGTGCCGCCCTCGGTGACCAGGATGTACTGGCCACGGAACTCCTCCATGATCTTGTGCTTGTAATCGAGCGCCTGTTTGCCGGCGCCCACGCACAGGGTGTCGTGGTAGTCGAGCGAGATCACATCGAGCAGCAACGTTTCCAGAGTCGGATGGTAGGCGCGCAACAACGACTCGGTGCAGCCGGTGCATTCCTGGCCGTGCAACCAGATCACCGGCGGTCGTTTCGGACTCTCCGCGGCCCGTGCCATGCGCACGCCGGCGAGCTGGCTCAGCCCCATGGTGGCGGCCACCCCGGCGCAGAACTTCATCATCTCGCGGCGGGTCATGCCGCCCAGCCGGCCAATCGGCTGGTCGGCGTCGGGGCCTAGCGGACTGTCGAAGGCGAGCGGTTGCGTGGTTTGCGTGCTCATCGCGCCGGCTCCCTACCGAGTTGTGCCGGGGCCATCTGACGCCGCCGTCCCACGCCGTGCCATGACGATTGTCAAATTCCGGTGACCGCCAGCCGTTGCAGCCGGTTGGCGACCATCCGGCCGCGTTGCAGGCAGCGGGTGGAGAGCAACTGGCACTGACGACCGGAAATGTCGATCAGACCTTCCTGCTTGAGCCGTTTGAGCAGACGCGACAGCGTCTCCTGACGTACCCCCAGCATCCCGGCGATGTCTTCGCGCGAAATCGGCAGGTGCGCCTGCAGCCGACCGGCATTGTCGTGGCTGCCGCAGTGTTGCAGCAGCCGACTCAACAATTGAAACAGGCGATCGCCGTTGGACATCGCCGCGGCCTGCAACATCGCTTCCTGCGAGGCATCCAGCGAATCCAGGCAAACCCGCACCAGGCGTTGATGCAGCGCCGGGTGATCGCGCATCAGGCGTCGTGCTTCGACGCCGGGAATCTTGCACAGCCGCACCTCGCTCAGCGCTTCCGCCGAGGTGCGATGCGGGCCATTGCGCAAGAACGCGCGCGTGCCGATCAGATCGCCGGGATAGGCGATGCCGACCAGCACGCTGGTGCCGCTTTCGTGCAGCAGGCGCAGGCCGACCATGCCCTCGGCAATGCAGTAGATACCGCTGCTGCCCACCCCGGCGCGAAACACCGACTCGCCTTTGGCATAGCGCTGCTCGCCGATGATCCGCTCCAGCACGCGCGAATGCTCCGGATTGACCAACGACCAGTCGCCCAGCGGCCCGGGCTGACAGGTGCGGCATCCGGCGCTGTTGCAGGCATTGCACCCGCTCATGGTCTGCCTTCGTCGGCCACTGAAGGCGCCGGCCATCCATTCGGTGGTGCCACGCATACTGAGCGTTCGATTCCGCAGCACCTTGATTTCAGTCAATTACCGGACTTTTTTGACGAATGTCATGGCGAGCCTGCGACGCGGCGCGCATCAATGGCGCCATCGTCGTCGGCACGCCGACCGCAATGGCGGGCAGGAGCATTCCGTGCGCAACTCTCCTTATCTGCTGGCACTGGGCGCGGCGCTCGTCATCGTGTGGGCGGTGGTCTGGGCAGTGGGCAGCGAAGCCATGCCCGATCGCGGCAACGTGGTCGGCATCGATGGTCTTCGCTACAACACGCTGGCGCCTTCAGAACACGACGCACTGGCGCAATGCGTGGTTTGCCATCGCATCGATGCCAAGGGGCCGGAACGCTCGGCGCCCTCGCTGTGGGGGATCGTTGGCGCGCCCAAGGCACGCTCGCACTGGTTCGGGTACTCGCACGCACTGGCAGGTCAGGACGGCAACTGGAGCGCGGACGAGATCGACGCCTACCTCGCCGACCCGGTAGGCTATCTCCCCGGCACCACCAAGACGCTCACCCGGGTTCGCGATCCCGACGAGCGCAAGCGCATCATTGCCGCCCTGCAATCGTTGTCGGGGCGGTGAAAAGGACGACATCCATGCCTGCAACACCCATGTCTGCACCAGGAGCCACCATGACATCGCATCGTCCCCACGCAATCGAATCGCCTGGCCGCAAGCGGTTCAGCGCGAAGCTCCTGGCGCTGTTCGCACTGATCGCGTCGCCGGCTTTCGCCCATCCCGGCGTCGGCGAGACCGCTGGCATGGCGCAAGGGCTGTTGCATCCGCTCGGCGGATCGGATCACGTACTGGCAATGGTGGGCGTGGGACTGCTGGCCTGGATGCTGCGGGGCCGGGCGCTGTGGGCGCTGCCCGCAACGTTCGTGGGCATGATGTCGCTGGCCGCCGTGGTCACGGCCATGCGCCTTCCCACTCCGTTGGTGGAACTCGGCATCGCTCTGTCGGTGCTCGGCATCGGCTTGCTGCTGGCGCGCGGCAAACAGGCACCGCTGGCGTTCACGCTCATGCTGGTCGCGGTGTTTGCCGGGTTCCACGGCCAGGCGCATGCCGATGCCATGCCCGCCGACGCATCGGGCCTGGCCTACGGGCTGGGATTTGCGGCGACGACCGCGGTACTGCACCTGAGTGGCGTGCTGGCAGGCTTCGGGCTGGCGCGTCTGGCCGACCTGCGTGCGCTGGTACTGGTGCGCGCCAGCGGCTTGGCGATGTCCATGGCGGGTGTACTGTGGGTGGCGGCGTCAATCGCGACCTGATCGCATCGGCCGCTGAAGCCCGACAGGCGGCTACGAGCGCGCGCGCCGTTCCTCGGGCTCGTGCACCAGTTGCGACAGGCGCAGGTGATCGATGATGCGCAGTTGCCGCCCGTGGATGCTGATGATGCCGTCGTCCTGCAACTTGGTGAAAGTGCGGCTGACGGTTTCGATCACCATGCCGAGGTAACTGGCGATGTCCTCGCGGCTCATCGGCAGCGAGAATTCGCTACGCGAGCGGCCCAGCACGTGGAAACGCTCGGCCAGGCCGTGCAGGAACAGCGCCAGACGTTCGCTGGCATGGCGTCGCCCCATCATCTCCAGATGGTCCTGGTCGCGATCCATGCCCTGCCCGATCACCCGCAGCAACTGCTGCTGCAGACCCGGCACTTGTTGCGCGATCTTGCCCAGGTCGGTGAACGGCACCTCGCACACGCTGGCCGGCGCCAACGCTTCCGCGTCGCAGCGGTGCCGGCCGCTACCCAGCGCGTCGAGGCCGATCAGCTCGCCCGGCAGGTGGAAACCGATCACCTGCATGTTGCCGTCTTCGTTGAGCGCCATGGTCTTGAAGGCGCCGTCGCGCGCCACGTAGAGCGAACCCAGCGCGGCACCGGTGCGGAACAGGAAATCGCCGCGTGCCAGCGGGCGCCGGCGACGCACCACTTCGTCGAGCCGGTCCAGATCGGCGAGCCCGATGCCGGCCGGCAGGCAAAGCTGCTGCAGCGAGCAATTGGTGCAGCCGCGGCGCAGACGCGCAATGTCGATGATCTGGGCGTTGCCTTCCGCACTCATCGTTGCTCTCCAAGGTGCCGCGGTTACTTTTGCGCCGTCCAGCGGCGCAGCCAGTCGTTGACGGTGTCGTGCCACTGTACGCTGTTTTGCGGCTTCAGCACCCAGTGGTTCTCATCCGGAAAATACAGGAAACGGCTTTCGATTCCGCGCCGTTGCGCCGCGGTAAACGCGGCCATGCCCTGGTCGAACGGCACCCTGAAATCCTGCTGCCCCTGCACCACCAGCATCGGCACCCGCCACTGATCGACGAAGCGGATGGGATTGAATTCCTCGTAGGCCTTGGGCTCGGCGAACGGGGTTCCGCCGTTCTCCCACTCGCTGAACCACAGTTCCTCGGTGGCGTAGCCCATCATGCGGGTATCGAACACGCCGTCATGCACCACCAGACATTTCCACGGCGCGTTCCAGTTGCCGGCGATCCAGTTGATCATGAAGCCGCCGTAGCTGGCGCCCAGCGCGCAGGCGCGGTTGCCGTCGAGGAAGTTGTAGCGGTCCAGTGCGGCGCTCCAGCCCTCCTGCAAGTCCTCCAGCGGCTTGCCGCCCCAGTCGCGCGAGATCGAGTCGGTGAAATCCTGGCCGTAGCCGGTGGAGCCGTGGAAGTCGATGAAGACCACGGCAAACCCCTGCGCCGCGTAGGTCTGCGGGTTCCAGCGATAGCTCCAGCCATTGCCGAACGACCCCTGAGGCCCGCCGTGGATCAGGAAGGCCACCGGGTATTTCTGCCCGGCCTGGTAGTTCCACGGCTTCACCACGTAGCCGTAAACGGTGTCGTCGTCATAGCCCTCGAAACGGAACTGCTCGAACGCGCCCATCGCCACCTCGGCGAGGCGTTCGGCATTGGCATTGCTCAACTGCCGCAGCGCCGAACCGTCGCCCGCGGCGACGAATATCTGTGCCGGCGAGCGCAGGCTGTCGCGCGCGAATACCAGCGTGTTGCCGGCCAGCGCGAATTCGGAGACGTTGCCGTCGGCGGCGATCGGGCGTGCCTCACCGCTCTCGATGTCGATCGCGAACAGCGGATGCTGGCCGAGATCGTAGGCGGTGGTGTACAGCGTCCGCCCGTCGGCCGAGAGCGCCAGGGTGTCGGCAGAACGATCCCAGCGGCGCGCAATGCGGCGGGTGTCGCGATCGTCCAGATCCATGGCGACGATGCCGAACCGGTCGGCCTCGAACCCGGGACGCGCCATCGCTCGGTAATACAGGGTCTTGCCGTCGGCCGAGAACAGCGGACCGGTGTCCCAGGCGAGATTCCCGGCGGTCAGATTGACCGGTGCCGAGCCGCCGTCGGCGGGCGCCAGATAGATGTCGAAATTGGTGGACCATGCCTCACTGGTGCCGGCGATGCGCACCGAGAATGCCAGTTGCCGTCCGTCCGGCGACCAGGCGTATTCGCCGGTATCGCCGAAGGGCTTGGACGGTATGTCGCCGTCGATCCCCGCGCTGATCTTGACCGGCTCGCCGACGGTCTTGACGTCCTTCAGCGAAGCCACGAACAACTGGCTGCGCCGCCCATCGGACCAGGTGTCCCAATGCCGCACGAACAGCTTGTCGTACAGCTTGCCGCTGCTCTTACGCGCCGCCTCGGTATCCAGCGCCGCCTTGGAGCAGGCCAGATCGGCGCAATACGCGAACACGTCAAAGGTAAGCGCCACCTTGCGGCCGTCCGGCGAAAGCTTGTAGCTGCCTACGTCGAGCGGATAGTCGCTCACCTGCACCGGCTCGGCGCCGGGCTGCTGCGCCCACAACTGCATCGACCCGGACTTGGCCGAGAGGAAATACACGCTGCCGCCGTCAGCAGAGAAGCTGGGCGAATTGACGTTGAAGCCGTCCGGGGTCAGGCGCGCAGGTGGTGCCGCGTCGCGCGTGCGCAGATCCTTGTAGGCGAGATGGGTAACCCCGCGATTGCCCTCGAAATCGGTTTCGCGCACCGCGTACACCACCCGCTGGCCGTCGGCCGAGAGCACCGGCGACGACAGACGATCGAGGTTGGCGAGGTCGCGCACGTCCAGACCGCGGGTGCCGGCAGCGGTCGCCGCCAACGGCAGGCCCAGCGCGAGGACGAAAAACCAGTTCGATCGGGACATCCAGCTACTCCGCAGGGCGCTTAAAGCACCCATGTTAGGCCCCCCAAGCCGGTGACGCAAAGCCCGGAACCCTGGTGTTAGCCCAAAGTCGTAACGCCCCCCTTTGTCCAAAGCGTTTTGTATGGAAGCGCCGTGAACGCCGCGAGCGGCGCCATCGTGGGCGACCGCTTGCGGACGGCCAGCGTCGCAACCGGCCGCACCTGTCGCGCGCCTGCGCGCTCCCACAAACAGCCGGCGCTGCCACTCATGTGGGAGACCGCCTGCGGGCAACCGGGCCGCCGCTCCCGCTCAAGCATCCCGTCGGGACACACCCCCGGCACGGAGCCGAGCCGGCGGGCCGCTATACTCGGCCTCGCCCACACGGCGACGGCGCGACAAAGACGCCTCGCCACGCCTTCGCCCATCCGTTTCCGCCCAGGAGTTTCCCGGTGTCCCAAGCCGCCCTTGCCCAACCTCGCCCGGATCAGTTCCTTGGGCATCCGATCGGCGTATTCGTGTGCTTCTTCACCGAGATGTGGGAGCGCTTCTCGTTCTACGGCATGAAGGCGCTGCTGTTCCTGTACCTGACCAAGTACCACCTGTTCGGCGACGATGCCGGTTACGACGTGATCGGTGCCTATGGCGGTCTGGTGTACTGCATTCCGGTGATCGGCGGGTTGCTGGCGGATCGTTATCTGGGCTTTCGCAAAGCCGTGGTGTTCGGCGGCGTGCTGCTGTGCCTGGGCCACCTGGGCATGGCGGTGGAAGGCCACGCCGCGCACCTCACGGGCGGCGAGGTGGTGCGCGACGACGCCTCGCTGACGGTGTTCTACACCTCGCTGGCGTTGATCATCATGGGTGTGGGCTTTCTCAAGCCCAACATTTCCACCATCGTCGGCCGCCTGTATCCGCAGGACGACCCGCGCCGCGACTCCGGCTTCAGCCTGTTCTATGCCGGCATCAACCTGGGCGCGCTGTTCGCCTCGCTGGTGTGCGGATACCTGGGCGAGACCTACGGCTGGCGCTACGGTTTTGGTGCCGCCGGGCTCGGCATGGTGCTGGGCCTGAGCATGTTCCTGTGGGGGCAGAAATACCTGCGTGGGCACGCCGAACCGAGCGCGCCCGAGCGTCTGCGCCAGCGCACCTGGACTGGCCTCAATCTGGAACACGGCATATACCTCGGCGCCCTGCTCGGCATCCCCGTGGTGGCCGGGCTGATGTGGGCCGTCGCCAACGGCCGCTTCGCGCTGGGCGGCGAAATCTCGCTGGCGCTGGCGCTGATGCTGCTGGTGTTCGCGGCGGTGATGCTGTGGTTCATGTGGTTCATCCTGCGCCAGTGCAACCGCGTCGAGCGCGACCAGATGCTGGCGCTGATCACGCTGATCTCGCTGGCGCTGGTGTTCTTCACCCTGTACGAGCAGACATACGGCTCCTGGGTGGCCTTCACCGACCGCTTGCTGACCAAGGACGTGTTCCCCTCGTTCGTGATCCGCGATGGCTCGCCGATGCCGTGGTCGATCGCTTCGCTGCTGCTGGCACCGGGCGCGTTCTACTTCGCCACCCGGCTTGGCGAACGCAACGCGAATTCACGCGCACCGCGCCTGCTGTTTGCCAGCGTGGCGGCGCTGGTGCTGGCGCTGCTGATCCGCGACGTACTGGTGCTGCCGCAGACCGCCGGTTCGCTGACCTATCTGGGCGCGATGTTCATCGTGCTGCTGGCACCGCTGTTCACCGGCATCTGGGGCTGGCTGGATCGCTTCGGCGCCAACCCCAGCAAGCCCACCAAGAGCGCGTTGGGCCTGCTGTTTGCCGGGCTGGCATTCGTGCCGCTGGCATTCGCCGCCGAACAGGTGGGCGCCAACGGCGCGATCGCCTCGGTGTGGTGGCTGGTGCTGGCGTACTTCATCCTGGAACTCGGCGAGATGTGCCTGTCGCCGGTGGGATTGTCCGCCGTCACCCAGCTTTCGGTGGCCCGCGTGACCAGCCTGATGATGGGCACCTGGTTCCTCGCCACCGCGTTCTCGGAAACCCTGGCACACCAGTTCGCCAAGATCGCCTCGATCGAAGTACCCGATGGCGAAGCCATCGACCTGGTGCAGGCCGCCGCCAAATACGCCGATCTGTTCTGGCTGATGACCAAGATCGGCCTGGGCTGCGGCGTGCTGGCGCTGATCGCGGTGCCGCTGCTCAAGCGGATGATGCATGGGGTGAAGTGAGGCTCCATAACGCAGGAAGCCCGGGATATCCCGGGCTTCCTTGACACATCTGCGCTACTGGGCGGATCAGAACTTCCAGTTGAAGGTCAGGCTGTAACGGCGTCCGAGGATGTCGTACACGCCGGCCGACAAGCCAAGGGTCGGGATCGGCGGATCCTTGTCGAACACGTTGGTCACGGCCAGACGCAGGTTGCCGCGCTCGGTGATCTTCACGCGTACGCCGGCATTGTGCAGCCAGTAGCTGCCGGTGCCGAGGATGTCCTGTGCCTCTGCCGAGTTGTCGTTGTTGATGACCGCGCCATCCTGGTAGTCGACCTGCCAGTTGAAGCCCCATGCCTCACGGTCGTAGCCCAGCGTGAACTGGCCACGGTGTTCGGCGTTGCCCAACTCGCCCTTGTCATTGTTGGTGACGACGTTATTGGTCGAGTTCTTCAAGCGGGTGGTCTTGAAGCCGGTCGCGACCAGGCTCAGGTTGCCACCGTAGGAGAAACCCCACTCGCTGAGATCTTTGGTGTAGGCGATCTCGGCCGACCAACCAGTGAAGTCCAGGAAGCCGCCGTTGACGAAGCCGGTCTGAATGAACTCGATCTGACCATCCGCCGTGCGCCGCATGCGTGAGCAGAAGCTGTTGGCGTTGACGACGTCGCCGGCGTTGAAGTTGGTGTTGTCGAAGCAACCGGTGGCAATGGCGGCCGCATTCAGGTTTGCGATGGTGTTGCTGATGTCGATCTTGTAGTAATCGACCGCCATGCGCAGACCATCGACGAAACTCGGCTGGTACACCAAGCCGGCGGTGTAGGCATCCGAAGTCTCGTTTTCGAGGTTCGGGTCGCCCGATGTCGCGCCGCGAATCGTGGCGTTGACGGCCACCGACGTGAAGTTGTTCGGATCCAGGCCAAAGGCCTGGTAGAACGCCGCACAGTTGGCCTGACGCACATCGGGGCGGGTGCCGCCCGCAACATTGCGCGAATCGCACGGATCCGGCACCGCAGTGAAAATCTCCGCCGAGGGCGTGAACAGTTCGGTGATCGCCGGAGCACGCAGGGACCGCGTGAAGTTGCCGCGGAACTGCAGGTCGGCGAACGGTTCCCACTGGAAGCCCACGGTGTAGGCATCGAAGCCGCCGTTGACGGTGTTGTCGACGTGGCGGTATTTGCCGGTGATGTCGAAGCGCTTGAGCAGCGGCAGATCGGCATTGCGGTCGACTAGCGGCACCAACAACTCGCCGAACACCTCGTTGGTGGAGAACGAACCGGCTGTCGGCGTGATCGGCACCGCACGTCCCAGGCCGTTCTGCTGGAAGAAGTCCGGCTGGAAGCTGCCCTTCTCGATCCGGCGCTCGGCACCGACGCTGAACGCCACCGGCCCGCCCCAGATATTGAACAAGTCGCCCGAGATGTTGGCGTTGAACACCTTTTGCTGCAATTGAGTGTCGGTGATGGTCTGATCGGTTACGTAGGCGCGTGCTGCATCGCTGGGGCGACCTTCACCGAACAGATTCAGCGGCACACAGTTGGCATCGGCCCGCGGGGTGTTACCGCCGGGAATCGTGAGGCCTGGGATCGGCGTCCCGGTGCACACCACCTGACCGTTCACCACCGCGACATTGAGCGAGTTGATGAAGTTCTGCTGGTTGAGCACGGTCTGGAAGAAGCGCGCGTCATTGTCACCATAGTTGACCGAGGCTTCCCAATAGAAGGTGCGGTCGCCGACGTCGAAATCGCCATCGAGGCCAAACACGAAGCGCTGCAACTCAGTCTCGGAACGGGCGTTGTTGGTGACGAGATCGCGCGATGCACGCGAGAGCTGGAACGAGGTGATGCCGGCGGCGGCCAACACGTCGCGGTTCTGCTGGCTGAGCAGAGGGTGCGCGGCGCTGAAGGTGATCGGTGCACTCAGGCCGCCGAACAGATTGACGTTGAAGATCGGCTGATCGATCAACTCCTCGCTGTTGGCGTCGTAGAACAGGCCCTCGAAGAACACGCGAGTGCGTTCGGCCAGGTTATACGATACGTCGATCGTCGCCGAGCGACGGATGATGCCGGAGGTCAACTGCGCAGTTTCCGCGAGATTGAACCCGTCACCACCCGAGGAGTTGATAGCCGTACCGGCATTGGTGCCGAAGGGCGTGCCGCGATCGAACGGCACCAGGTTGCCGCCGGCGTCGAAATGGAGATTGCGCCCAAGCAAAAGACCGCCAGCGGTGAAGGTGTTGAAGCGGTCGTTGCGGATCAGCACCGAGTTGGGGATGCCATCGGTCGCCGCAGTCGGCGTACAGGTCTGGAACGGCACGTCGGTGTTGACGCGACCATCGGTCGCCGCATCGCGCCCCACCGGCACCGTGCTGGCGCACGGGTTGCCGCGGAAGGAGAATGCACTGGCTCCCCATTTCCGCGCGGTCAACGCGGTCGGATCAATGGAATCAAAGCTGGCACTGACCATGAAATTGCCGTCGCCGTCCGCGAAGTTCGAACCGGCGATAGCCGAGATGTTCTCGCGCCGCGTGTCGCTGCGATCGGTGATGCCGTAGGTGCTGCTGATCTCGGCACCCTCGTAGTCGCGACGGGTGATGATGTTGACCACACCGGCGATGGCGTCAGAACCATAGGTCGGCGCGCCGCCGATCGCCACGTTCTCGATCCGATCGACCCACTGCACCGGGATGACGTTCAAGTCGACCTGCAGGCCCGGACCTGCCGGCCCGAAGATTGTCGGCGTATTTGCAGATACCACCCGGCGACCGTTGATCAGGGTCAGGGTGCGCGCGGTGCCCAGGCCGAACTGGTTGACGAAGTTGACGCCCACGCCAAAGCCTGACTGCCCCGCTTCCGGAGTGGCGCCGACGCCAAAGCTGGGGCCTTCATTGAGGGCATCCGCGATATTGGTGAAGCCGCGCACCTCGACCGCTTCGCGGCTGATCACCGTCGCTGGCTCAAGCGTGTCGAAGCCGGCACGGCGGATGCGTGAACCGGTCACCACCACCTTGTCGAGGGTGGCCGCTTGCTTCTCGCTCGATTGCTGCTCGTCACCCTCACTGTTCTCGGCAGACTCCTGGGCTAGCGCCGAAGCAGCCGTGCCCTGCAGCAATGCAAGGCTCAAGGCCTGCGCTAGCAAATTTCGGTTGAGCTTCATTTCCATCTCCGTTCTGGTTGGATGTAGTGATTCGCATGCTCTCCCCCGTCTGCAGGCAAGAGAAGGCGGCAACACGATCACTTAACACAATGTTAATGTCAACCGACAGAAATTTACGGGCTCCGCCGACCGGCAGGCCGGCCGACAACACCGCAGCCATCACCAGGCTTCGAGGATCAGACAACGGGTACCGTCCCACCGACGGCCGCACCCAGTACCGGCTGGAAGCGCTCGTTGGTTGATACGCAGTGCCGAAGGTTGCCGGACCTCTGCGGCAGCGAATGAGGCGCGGGACAAGCCGCCGCCAGCTTCAGCCCACCAGGTGCCCCAGCACCTGACGCAATCCTTGGCGCCAGCACAACGGTGCGACCGAGAAGTCAGCGTACAGGCGACTGCAATCAAGACACGACCATGTCGGGCGAAGGGCCTTGGCGGGGTATTCGCTACTGGCGATGCCCACGACGCGCGGCGCACGTGCGAGCACGCCAGCCGCCTGCGCATCGACCATGATCGCCTCGGCGAAATCGCGCCAACTGCATTGGCCCTCGGCACTGGCGTGCCAGGTACCACAGGCATCTCCCGGTGCGCGCAGGATCAGAGCACTGACGTCGGCAAGCCAGCGCGCCGGTGTGGGTGCGCCGATCTGGTCGTCGACCACTCGCAATTCCTCGCGCTCGCCCGCCAGCCGCAACATCGTGCGTAGGAAGTTCCTTCCGCGCGCGGCATACACCCAAGCAGTGCGCAGGACTATGTGTCGGCAACCACTGGCGCGGATCGCCTCCTCGCCTGCCAGTTTGCTGCGCCCATAGACACCGAGGGGGCCAACAGCATCGTCCTCGCGACGCGGGCGCCGATCATCGCCGGCAAAGACGTAATCGGTGGAGTAATGGAACAGGTTGGCATCGGTGTCGGCGCAGGCGGCAGCAATCTCGCCGACCGCTTCAGCGTTTACCCGCATCGCCAGCGCCGGCTCGTCCTCGGCCTGATCAACCGCTGTGTACGCGGCGGCATTAACCACCCATCGCGGGCGCAGCCGACGGACCAGATCGGCCGCTTGGCCGGGCTGCGCGAAATCGATGGCAATGCCCTCGACTGAACCCGGCAGACGGCCGCTGCGCGAGGTGGCAATCACTTTAGTCTGAGCCGACAGACTGCGATGCAGTTCGAATCCCACCTGCCCGTCCGCACCGAACAGCAGAATGCTCATCGGATCGGACTCACGCGACGAACACGGGCAGCCGCTCGGCCGGCACCTCGGCCAGGAACGGCGCGGCGGCGTCCTTGGGCGACAGCGACGGGCTGCGAATCGGCCAGTCGATCGCCAGCGCGGCATCGTCCCAGCGGATGTTGGCGTCGCCCGCGACGTCGTATTCGCGCGTGCACAAATAGCTGAACACCGCGCGTTCGCTGAGGGTGACGAAGCCGTGCGCGTAGCCTTCGGGGATCCAGAACTGGCGCCGGTTCTCCGCGCTCAGAATGACTGCGGCCCATTGTCCGAAGGTTGGCGAACCGCGCCGGACGTCGACGGCCACGTCGTAGACTTCGCCCTCCAGCACGCCGACCAGTTTCCCCTGCGGGTTGGGCCACTGGTAATGCAGGCCGCGCAACACGCCCTGCTGCGACACCGAGACGTTGCCCTGCGCCACCGGAAAATCCAGCCCCGCTTCGCGAAAGCGCGCGCGGTTCCAGGTCTCGAAGAAGCAGCCGCGCGCATCGGCAAACACCCGCGGTTCGATCACCACGCATTCGGGCAAGGTGGATGGTGTCAACTTCATCGGATGGTTCCGCGCGTCAGCAGACTGAGCAGGTATTGGCCATAGCCGTTTTTGGCCAGCGGCTTGGCCAGCGCTTCGAGTTGCGCGGCGTCGATCCAGCCTTGCTGCCAGGCGATTTCCTCGGGGCAGCACACGCGCAAGCCCTGCCTCGCTTCGATGGTTTCGATGAAGGTGGAGGCTTCGAGCAGGGATTGGTGGGTGCCGGTATCGAGCCAGGCGAAACCGCGGCCCAGCGGCTCCAGATGCAGTTCGCCGGCATCGAGATAACAGCGGTTGAGATCGGTGATTTCCAGCTCGCCGCGCGCCGAGGGTTTGAGCTGTGCGGCGTAGTCGCAGACCTTGCCATCGTAGAAATACAGCCCGGTGACGGCATAGTTGGACTTGGGCTGCGCCGGTTTCTCGTCGAGACCGATCACGCGCCCGTCGGCGGCGAACTCGGCCACGCCGTAGCGCTCGGGATCGCGAACCCAATAGCCAAACACGGTGGCGCCAAGCGTGCGCGCATCGGCACGCTGCAGCATCTCGGAAAGGCCGTGGCCGTAGAAAATGTTGTCGCCGAGAATCAGGCAACTCGGCCCGCCGGCCAGGAACTCGCGGCCGATCAGGAACGCCTGCGCCAGACCATCGGGACTCGGCTGCACCGCGTATTCGATGCGCATACCCCACTGCGAGCCATCGCCGAGCAAGCGCTGGAACAGCGGTTGCTCATGCGGGGTGTTGATGATCAGCACGTCGCGGATGCCGGCCAGCATCAACACGCCGAGCGGGTAGTAGATCATCGGCTTGTCGTACACCGGCAGCAATTGCTTGCTCACCGATTGCGTGATCGGATAGAGCCGGGTGCCGGAGCCGCCAGCGAGGATGATGCCTTTGCGTGAGGTCATGAGGTGCTCGCGGATGAGGGTCGTGCGGCGCGCGCCCCGGATCAGGCGACCGCGCCGAGGCGTTCGAGCCGGTAGCTGCCGTCGAGCACGCGCCGGGTCCAGGCACTGTTGTGCAAGTACCAGTCCACCGTCTGCGCCATGCCTTGTTCGAAACTGACGGCCGGCTGCCAGCCCAGTTCGCGCGCGATCTTGCCGGCGTCGATGGCGTAGCGGCGATCATGGCCGGGGCGATCGGCCACGAACGCGATCTGCGCCTCGCGCGGCTTGCCGTCGCTGCGCGGCTGCCGGGCATCGAGCAATGCGCACAGGGTACGCACCACTTCGATGTTCTCGCGCTCGGCATTACCGCCGATGTTGTAGGTCTCGCCGGCCCGCCCCGCTTCCAGCACGCGCCGGATCGCGGCGCAATGATCCTTCACGTACAGCCAGTCGCGCACGTTGCGGCCGTCGCCGTATACCGGCAGCGGCTCGCCGGCCAGCGCGCGTTGGATGATCAGCGGAATGAGTTTTTCCGGAAACTGGAACGGCCCGTAGTTGTTCGAGCAGTTGGTGGTCAGCGTGGGCAGGCCGTAGGTGTGATGGAAAGCACGCACCAGGTGGTCGGAAGCGGCTTTGGATGCCGAATACGGCGAGTTCGGTGCATACGGCGTGGTTTCGCTGAACTTGCCGGTATCGCCGAGCGAGCCGTACACCTCGTCGGTGGACACGTGCAGGAAGCGGAACGCGGCGCGCTCGGCGTCGCCGAGACCGCGCCAGTGGTCGCGCACGCATTCGAGCAGCGCCAGCGTGCCCACCACATTGGTCTGGATGAACGCGGCGGGGCCGTCGATGGAACGATCGACATGGCTTTCGGCGGCGAAATGAACGACCGCCTGCGGACGGTGTTCCGCCAACAGCGCCGCCACCAGCGCGTGATCGCGGATGTCGCCATGCACCAAACGATGCGCCGGGTTGTCGGCCAGCGCCGCCAGGGTGTCACGGTTGCCGGCGTAGGTCAGTGCGTCGAGGTTGATCACTCGCACCCCGGCCGCCACCGCATCGAGCACGAAATTGCCGCCGATGAATCCGGCTCCGCCGGTTACCAACCACGTCTGCATGCAAGAATCCTCGTCTGGGAAAGCGCACCGGCCGGCGGCGCGGCACGTCAATGCCGCGATGGCGCAGCGCCTGCCGCCGGGCGCGGCGTCGCTCAGAACGGAATGTCGTCCTCGGGAAACGCGCTGTCGTCGAACGGCGCGCTGGCCGGTGGGCGGGCGTTGCCGGCGGCGGACGGCGCGGCGCTACGATCACCTCCGCCGTAGCCACCGCGGCTGCCGGCACTGCTGCGTTCGCCGCCGCTACGCTCGGCTCCGCGCTCGGCGCCGGGCAAACCGCCGAGCATCTGCATTTCGTTGGCGATGATGTCGGTGCTGTAGCGCTCCACGCCATCCTTGCCGGTGTACTTGTCGGTGCGCAGGCTGCCTTCGACGTACACCTGCCGTCCCTTTTTGAGGTACTCGCCGGCGATCTCGGCCAACTTGCCGAAGAACTTGACGCGGTGCCACTCGGTACGTTCCTGCTTCTGACCCTGCTTGTCGGTCCAGGACTCGGAGGTGGCCACGCTGATGGTGGCGATCGCCGACCCGCTCTGGGTGTATTTGACTTCCGGGTCGTTGCCCAGATTGCCGACCAGGATCACTTTGTTGATTCCACGCGCCATGAGGGGCCTCGATGAGCAATGATGGTGGCGAAAGCGTAAGTATACGGGCCGCGCGCCGCCATCGGCCAACCGCTCGTCGTGGCATAGGAGTTTTCTTAGGCTAGCGCCATCCGCCGCGTATAATCGGCGGCTGTTTCCCTCACCCGATGCCGCATGAACAGCCCCGCCGCCCCCGCCTTGAGTCTGCCGGCCATCCAGTCGTTGTGCGCGCCGGACATGAGCGAGGTCAACGCGCTGATCCGGCGCCGGCTGTCCTCGGACGTGGTGCTGATCAACCAGATCGCAGAACACATCATCGCCGCCGGCGGTAAACGCCTGCGACCGATGCTGGTGCTGCTGGCGGCGCGCGCGCTGGGCTACCGCGGCCGCGACCATCTGCAGTTGGCGGCGGTGATCGAGTTCATCCATACCGCCACCCTGCTGCACGACGACGTGGTGGACGAGAGCGATCTGCGTCGCGGCCGCAAGACCGCCAATGCGCTGTGGGGCAACGCGCCCAGCGTGCTGGTCGGCGACTTCCTGTATTCGCGCAGCTTCCAGTTGATGGTGGAACTGGAACGCATGCGGGTGATGCAGGTGCTGGCCGACACCACCAATGCGATCGCCGAGGGTGAGGTGCTGCAACTGCTGCACGTCAACAATCCGGACGTGGACGAGGCCGCATACCGGCGCGTGATCGAGCGCAAGACCGCAGTACTGTTCGCCGCCGCCACCCGCCTTGGCGGGCTGTTGGCGGATGCCGACGAGGCGGCGCAGGACGCGCTGGCCGAATACGGCATGCAGCTCGGCATCGCCTTCCAGATCGCCGACGACGTGCTCGACTACACCGCCGACGCGCAGGCGCTGGGCAAGAATCTGGGCGACGACCTCGCTGAAGGCAAGGCCACCTTGCCGGTGATCCACGCCATCACCCACGCTGCACCGCATACTCGCGAGCGCCTTCGCACCATCATCGAAACCGGCGACACCGGCGCCTTGCCGGAACTGCTGGACGCGATCCACGCCAACGGCAGCATCGCCTACAGCCAGCAACGCGCGCAGGCGCATGCCGCGGCCGCCGAACAGGCGCTTTCAGGCTTGCCCGAGAACGACGCGCTGGCGGCGTTGCGCGGATTGGCGCGGTACGCGATCGACCGCGATCACTGATCGCGAATGCGGCGACGGCGCGAGTCGGCGGCGATGTTCAATGCCTCCACCACGCCGGAAAACGCCATCGCGAAGTACAGGTAGCCGCGCGGGATGTGATAGTCCATGCCGTCGGCGGTCAGCGCCACGCCGACCAGGATCAGGAACGCCAGCGCCAGCATCTTCAGCGACGGGTGCGCATCGATGAAATCGCCGACCGGGTTGGAGGCGAAGATCATCACCGCCACCGCGATGACGATGGCGGCAACCATCACGGGAATGTTGTTGACCATGCCGACCGCGGTGATCACCGAGTCGAGCGAGAACACGATGTCGATGATGGCGATCTGCGCGATCACCACCGAAAACACCGGCGACGGCCGGGTGGTGATGTCTTCGGCTTCGTCGCGGCCCTCCATGCTGTCGTGGATCTCCATGGTGCCCTTCACCAGCAGGAACAGGCCGCCGGCGATCAGCACCAGGTCACGCACCGAGATTTCGTTGCCCAGCAGCACGAACAGCGGCCTGGCCATGCGTGCCAGATAGGCCAGCGAAAGCAACAACGCGATCCGGGTGACGCAGGCCAGCGCCAGTCCGAAGCGCCGCGCCCTGGGCCGCTGCGCGAGCGGCAGGCGGCTGACCGCAATCGAGATGAACACCAGGTTGTCGACGCCGAGCACGATCTCAAGCGTGGTCAGCGCCAGCAGCGCCATCCAGATTTCCGAACTGAGCAGAACCTCCATGGACGGCTCAGCCACCCAGCAACTGCGGGCCGACGATCAGCGCCCAGCACAGCCCGAGGTTGAGCAGCAGCACGAACACCGCCGCCGAGCCCATGTCCTTGGCGCGGCCGGCCAGTTCGTGATGCTCGGGGCCATACCGCTCGATCACCGCTTCGATGGCGGAGTTGAGCAGCTCTGCTGCCAACACCAGCATCGGACTGCCGATCAGCAACACGCGCTCAACCGGCGTCTGCCCGAAATACCAGCCCAGCGGCGCCAGCACCGCAAACAGAAACACCTCGGTGCGGAACGAGGACTCCACTTGCCAGGCCGCACGCAGCCCCTGGAACGACCAGATCATGGCCCGCCACTGCGCACGCAGGCCACGCGGCCGCATCGACCCGCTGTTGTCTGCCATTACGCGGCCACCGGCTGCACGTAGGCCAGATCCAGATCCTTGGCGGCCTTGACGTCGTCCAGGCGCCGCACCGGGGTGGTGTAGGGCGCGCCCTTCATGCGCTCGGGCTCTTGCTGCGCCTGCGCCAGCAATTGCGCCATCACCTCGACGAAATCATCCAGCGTTTCCTTGCTCTCGGTCTCGGTCGGCTCGATCAGCAGGCACTCGGGCACCAGCAACGGGAAATAGTTGGTCGGTGCGTGAATGCCGTGATCGAGCAGCGCCTTGGAGAAATCCAGCGCGGTGATGCCATTGGCCTTCTTCTGCGGCTGCACCGTGACGATGAACTCGTGGCTGGCGCGACGCTCGGGATACGCCAGGGTGAAGCCCTTCGCCGCCAGGCGCTTGGCGAGGTAATTGGCGTTGAGGGTGGCGTACTCGGCCACGCGCGTCATCCCGGCGCGACCAAGCATGCGCGCATAGACATAGGCGCGGATCAGCACGCCCCAGTTGCCGCCGAAAGTGGACAGCCGCCCGATCGACAACGGGCGATCCTTCTTGCGCAAATAGTGGAAGCTGCCATCGTCGCGCTTGCCGATCTGCGGAATCGGCAGGAACGGCCGCAGGCGCTCGCTCACGCCCACCGCGCCAGCGCCCGGGCCACCGCCGCCGTGCGGCGTGGAGAAGGTCTTGTGCAGGTTCATGTGGATGGCGTCGAAGCCCATGTCGCCGGGGCGAACCTTACCCAGGATCGCGTTGAGGTTGGCGCCGTCGTAATACAGCAGGCCACCGGCCTCGTGCACCAGCCGCGCAATCTCGACGATGTTGCGTTCGAATACGCCGATGGTGCTGGGATTGGTCAGCATGATGCCGGCGGTCCTGGCACCGAGCACCTTCTTCAACGCCTCGATGTCGACGTCGCCGTTGTCGAGCGTGGGGACTTCGCGCACCGTACAACCGCACATCGTGGCAGTAGCCGGATTGGTGCCGTGGGCGGCATCGGGCACGATGATTTCGGTGCGCGCCAGATCGCCGCGATGCTTGTGATACGCCATGATCATGGCGATCCCGGCGAACTCGCCCTGTGCGCCCGCCATCGGCGCCAGCGACACCCCGCCCTTCATGCCGGTGACCTCGGCCAGTATCTCCTGCAGCTCGAACATGCACGACAGGAAGCCCTGGCTCAGCGCTTCCGGCGCATATGGGTGGCGACCGAGGAATCCCGGCAACATCGCCAGCGAATGGCAGGCGCGCGGGTTGTACTTCATCGTGCACGACCCCAGAGGATAGAAGTTGGTGTCGATCGAGAAGTTCTTGCGGCTGAGGTTGGTGTAGTGGCGCACCGCCTGCAGCTCGGACACCTCCGGCAGCCCGATCGGAGTGTCGCGCAAGGCCCCGGCGGGAATGTCGGCGGGGGTGGCGACCGCGGCGGGAATCTGTGCGGCGGCGGTACGACCGGGCTGGGATTGTTCGAAGATCAGCATGGTGGATTCCGGGCGCGAATCGGTGGCGATAACTGCCAAGTTTGCCATATCCACCACCTTCCCGCCTCTTGGCATGATGAACGCTCGGCGATCGGGAACGGCCATCACATACGCACACGTACGGACCGGCGTAGCATTACAGTTGCGGTGAGTGGCGCCATGGCTGCCGGATCGAACTCGTTGCAGCGACCATAACCGATAGGGGGGTCGACATGCGCAACAACGCGGTTACGGACGAAAGCACACTGCTGCAGGTGCTCGATGCGCTCCCGGACGCGGTGTTCCTGGTCGGCGAGGATCAGCGCATCGCATATGCCAGCGCCGAAGTCGGCAGGCTGTTCGGCTACCGTCCCATCGAGCTGATCGGACAACCCGTGGACATCCTGGTGCCCGAGCGCCATCGCGACGCGCATCCGGGCTACGTTGCGCACTTTTTCTCGACCCCGATGCCAGGTGCGATGACCCAACGGCCGCTACTGCATGCGCTGGCCAGCGACGGTCGCGAAATCCCGGTCAGCATAGGGCTTTCGTCGATCACCGTCGCCGGCACGCGCTATGCGCTGGCGGTGCTGCGCGACGCCCACCGCATCCGCGAGCACCTGAGCGAGGCGCGCCATTGCGCCGAGTCCGATCCGCTGACCGGGGTGGGCAATCGGCGCTATCTCGAGGAGCACGGCGTGCGCCTGACCGGCGAACGACGCAACTTCGCGCTGCTGTTCCTGGATCTCAATCGGTTCAAGCCGCTCAACGACCGTTACGGTCATCGCATCGGCGACCACGTACTGCGCACCGTCGCACAGCGGCTGGTGGCCGGCGTGCGCCATTGCGATCTGGTGGCGCGTCTGGGCGGCGACGAGTTCGTGGTGTTGCTGGACGGGGTCGGCGACGCGAATCTGGTGGAACACCAGGCCCACCGGCTGGCCGACGCGATCGCGCAGGCCATCCATTGCGACGGCCCGGAAGTGACCACCAGCGTCGCGGTGGGCGGCGCCTTGTTTCCGAACCACGCCGATACCCTGACCCGGCTGCTGACCATCGCCGACCAGGCGATGTACCGCGCCAAGCGCTCCGGCGCCGTGTTCGACCTCGCCCGCGACGACGACTTCGCGGAGCGGGCGGCTCAGTGCTCCGAGTAGATCGCGGTACCGCGCCGACCGTCGCGATCGATCCAGGCCCGATACATGCCTGCGGTATTGAAGGGCATCGCAATGTCGCCCTTGGCGTCGATCGCGATCACCCCACCATCGCCGCCAAGCTCGGGCACGCGCCGCATCACCACGGCGTCGGCGGCGTCCTTGAGCGCATCGCCGCGGTAGGCCACGCGGGCGCAGATGTCGTGCGCCACATTCAGGCGGATGAAGAATTCGCCCCAGCCGGTAGCGGACACGCCGCAGCCGGTGTCCGCCCAGGTGCCGGCGCCGATGATCGGCGCATCGCCGACGCGGCCCCAGCGCTTGTTGGTCATACCGCCGGTCGAGGTGGCCGCGGCGATATGACCGTTGGCATCGAGCGCCACCGCGCCGACGGTGCCGAAGTAGTAGCGGCGCGGCAGCGCGATCCCGGCGCTGGTGCGTTTCTTTGCGTCCTGCAACTGCTGCCAGCGCTCCTCGGTACGGAAATACGATGGGTCCACCAGCGTCATGCCGATGCCGGTAGCAAAGGCCTCGGCGCCATCGCCCACCAGCATCACGTGCGGACTCTTCTCCATCACCGCGCGCGCCAGCAGCACCGGGTTGCGGATGCGGTGCACCCCGGCGACCGCGCCCGCACGCTGGCCGTGGCCGTCCATCACCGCGCTGTCGAGTTCGTTGACGCCATCGGCGCTGAATACGGCACCCTTGCCGGCATTGAAGTACGGCGAGTCTTCCAGCACCTGCACTGCCGCGGTGACGGCATCGAGCGCGGCGCCACCAGCGCCGAGAACGGCCTGACCGGCATCCAGCGCGCGATCGAGATCGGCGCGGATCGCTTTTTCGCGTTCCGGCGTCAGCGATTCGCGGCTGATGGTGCCGGCGCCGCCATGAATGACCATGGCCGTTACCGGCGTCGCTGCCATCGCGCTCCCCGCCAAACCGAACCACACCGCTACCAGCAACATCGCACAGCGCATCGGGTCACTCCTGAATGGGGTTCGGGCGGTCGTCAACTGTGCGTCATGGTATCGCGGTGCTGCCGGGCGCGCCTTACGGCTGCGCCGGTGCGGTCGCGGCATCGGCGTGTGTGGGCTGCCCTGCCCACTGCGACGACGCACAGGCATCGCGGCGGCTGCGCGCCAGCGTGTCGGCGATCGCCTCGCTCACCAACTGTGGTCGATCCCACAGCAGGAAATGCCCCTCGTCGGCCACTTCGATCACGCGCAGTTGCTCGGGCCTCAACACCGCGCGCGCAAATGCGACATTTGCCGGCGACACCAGTCGATCGACCCCGCCCTGAATGTAGGTCACCGGCACCCGCACTTGCACCCAGCGCGGCTGCATCTCACGCAAGTCCGCATGCAGCGGCATGATTTCGGTATTGGCGTGCGCCAGCATATCGGGGGTGAGCCAGCGAATCGGCGGTACCGACGCCAGCGTGTTGTACCAACGCGGCTTGCCCAGTTGCGGGTCGATCGACCCCGCCAGTATCACCAGGCCGCTCACCCACTGCGGGTAATCCATCGCCAGACGCGCCACCAGCGAGCCGCCCAGCGAGTGCCCGACCAGCACCACGCCGCAGCCGGCGCTGGCGTCGGCGAGGCGCTCAAGCAGCGGGCCGAGGCTGCGCGATTGCAGCGCCAGGGTCACCCGCCGCGGTGTCTGTGCGAACGGCGAGTCGCCCCAGCCGGGCCGATCCAGCGAGACCAGATAGGCATCGCGCTCCAGTTGCGGGTCGGTGAGGAAGTGCACGAAATCGCCCCAGCGCCCGGGCGTGCCGTGCACGAACAACACCGCCGGCCGATCCGGCTCGCCGACCGTCGCGTAGCCCAGGGTGACGCCATCGGACGCCAGGGTGCGGTATTGCGGCTTGCGGTGCTGCGGATCGTGCGCGGTGAAGTAAGCTTCGGCGCGATTGCCCGGATTCTGTTCGACGGTCATGACCGCGCAACCGGAAAACAGCAGCAGCGACAACAGCGCGCCACGGCGCGTCCATTTGACGATGGCACGAGTGGGCCTACCGCGCGATCGCGGTCGAAAATTCATGCATGACGCTCCGCGGCCAGATCAAGCCCGCATGATGCGGTCAGCGCAGACTGCGGGTGAAGGCCCAGTGGTCACGCCCGCCACCGTCATGCCTGCGGGTCAACCCCCCACATGTGCGGCGGCATGGGCGTCCACCGCCGTCCACACCCGCAACAGGTTGCCGCCGGCAATCTGCGCGATCTGCGGCTTGCCGTAGCCGCGACGCAACAGCTCGGCGATCAGGTTCGGGTATTGCGATACGTCCTTGAGCCCGATCGGCAGCGAATCGCCGACGCCGTCGAAGTCCGACCCCAGGCCGACATGATCGATCCCCACACGCTTGACCAGGTAATCGATGTGATCGGCCAGCGTCGCCACGCTCGCGTAAGGATAGGGATGGCTCTCGCGATAGGTCGTTTCGAATGCGTCCGCTTCCGGGCCGCTGTCGGCTACCTTCGCCGCAGTGCGCGCTGCCTTGAGTGCATCGTTCCAGCCGTTGGCGTCGCGCGCCAGGAAGGCCGAGCCGAAGGTCACCTGCACCACTCCGCCCCGCGCGGCGATGGCGTCGATCAGTTCGTCGCTGAGATTGCGCTCCCAGTCGGGGGTGAAGTGCCGCGCCGACGAATGCGAGGCAATCACCGGCGCCTTGCTGGCCGCGAGCACGCCGCGCACGGCCGCGTCCGACAGGTGCGACACGTCCACCATCACCCCCAGCCGGTTCATCTCCGCCACCACTTCGACACCGAACGCGCTGAGCCCGGCGTCGCGGCGATGTTCAAGGTCGTAGGATGAATCGGCCAGCCGATTGGCCATGGCGTGCGCCAGCGTGATGTAGCGCACCCCGCGCGCATGGAAGTGGCGCAGTCCTTCCAGCGTGTCGCCGATGGCCGCACCGTTTTCCATGCCCAGCGCCAACCCGATCTTGCCGGCGGCCTTGGCAGCGCGTGCCTGTTCCGGATTGCGCACGATGGCGAATTTGTCCGGGGCGCGCCCAACCATGGCTTCGACGGAATCGATCAGCTTGTCGGCCAACGCCCGGTTGCCGCCGCTGGCGTCAAGCGCGGATGGTGTGTAGATCGACATGAACGCCAGATCGAGCCCGCCCGCGCGCGCCTTGGGGTAGTCGAAATTGCGATCGCTGGCGATGCCGAGGTCGCGCCAGCCGTCTTCATCGAGGCGGTACGGCGCATCGATGTGAGTGTCGGCAAGCAACACATCTTGCGCCAACGCCGAGGCATCCACTGCCGGCTCCGTCGCATCGGCCGCGTGCATCGGCAGCCATGCCAATGCGGCGCTCAACACGCACGCCGCAACGTCACTTCCAGGTCGCATTGAGCGCCTCCCGCAGGTCATCACCGTTATACGTCGCCGCCCCGTCGGGGCGCCCTCATGCGCGTGCCGGCGCCGCCATCTGCGCGTGCTTGCGCACGATCAACATGGCGATCTCCAGCGACTGCTCGTAGTTGAGCCGCGGGTCTACGCACGTGCGGTAGGCGCGCTCGAGATCGGCTTCCACCAACTCGCGGGCGCCGCCGAGGCATTCGGTGACGTTTTCGCCGGTCAGCTCCAGATGCACGCCGCCCAGGCGGGTACCGGCGGCACCATGCGCGTCGAACGCATGCTCCAACTCGGCGCGAATGTTGTCGAAGCGGCGGGTCTTGTAGCCGTTGCTGGTGCTCTCGGTGTTGCCGTGCATCGGATCGGCGATCCACAACACCCGTCGCCCCTCGCGACGCACCGCCTCCAGCAGCGGTGGGAGCGCCTTTTCGATCTGCGCGGCGCCCATGCGGTGGATCAGCGTGAGGCGCCCCGGCTCGTCGTCGGGATTGAGGGCATCGATGAGGCTAAGCAATTTGTCGGGCGCGACCGACGGCCCAATCTTGACCGCGATCGGGTTGCGCACGCCGCGCAGGTACTCCACGTGGGCGCCATCGATGGCGGCGGTGCGCATGCCGATCCAGGGGAAATGGGTGCCGAGGTTGAACCAGCCCCACTGCCGCGGCACCTCGCGCGTCAGCGCTTCTTCGTACGGCAACAACAGCGCCTCGTGCGAGGTGTAGAAGTCGACCCGGTTGAGGTTGTGCACCGATTCGCCCGAGAGCGTCTCCATGAAGCGCACGGCGTCGCCGATGGCGCCGACCATGCGCTGGTACTCGGAGGCCAGCGGCGAATGCCCGACCCAACCCAGATCCCAGTACTCGGGATGGTGCAGGTCGGCAAAACCGCCGTCGATCAACGAGCGCACGAAGTTCATGGTCATCGCGGATCGCGCATGGCCGCGGATCATGCGGCGCGGTTCCGGCACGCGCGCCGCTTCGGTGAATTCCGGCGCGTTGATGAAATCGCCGCGATAGGTCGGCAGAGTGACGCCGTCGCGGGTCTCGGTGTCGGTGGACCGCGGCTTGGCATACTGCCCGGC
>JANRIF010000122.1:0-47303 GCA_033765245.1 Lysobacteraceae bacterium | reverse complement strand
CCATCCGACGGCCGGCTCAGCGCACCCATGCTGAGCGCCTATGCATCGGCAGGCGTGCTGATCCTCAAGAACTTCGTCCCGCTCGACGCCTGCGCGGCGCTGCGGCAGCGGGCATTGGCGCTGGTGGACCAGTTCGACCCTGGTGAGGTCAACAGTGTGTTTTCCACAACCCGTCAGACCCAGCTCGACGACAGCTACTTCATCGAATCGGGAGACAAGATCCGCTTCTTTCTCGAAGCCGAGGCATTCGACGCATCGGGAAAACTGCGCCAGGGCAAGCACGACAGCCTCAACAAGATGGGCCACGCGATGCACGACCTCGACCCGGTGTTCGATGCGTTCTCGCGAACGCCTCGACTTGCCGCAGTGGCCGAAAGCCTCGGCCTCGTCGATCCAGCGATCATCCAGTCGATGTACATATTCAAGCCGCCACGTATCGGCGGCGAAGTGGTGTGCCATCAAGACTCGACGTTCATCTACACCGAGCCCGAGTCGTGCGTCGGCTTCTGGTTTGCACTCGAGGACGCCACGCTGGAGAACGGCTGCATGCACTTCATTCCCGGCGTACACAAAGAGCCGTTGAAGCGCCGCAACTACCGCAAGGGCGATGGCAAGCTCGTTACGGAAACGCTCGATGCGACGCCGTGGTCGTCCGCACATATCTTGCCGGCCGAGGCGACAGCCGGCTCGCTTGTGATCTTCGACGGCCGGGCGCCCCATCTGAGCGGTCCGAATCGGTCCGACAAGTCGCGCCACGCATACACGCTGCACGTCATCGATCGCCGCTGCCTCTACCCAGCCGATAACTGGCTGCAGCGCGGCCCACACCTGCCGCTGCGCGGATTCGACGCGACCCGCTGACGTGGGCAACACGCGCACAAGCCATTTTCCTGCGCTGGCGTTCGGGCGATACTCGCGCCATGACCATCTCGCCGATTTCTCTCGATTCGCTCGACGCCGCGGTCGAGCTGCTGCTCGCCCGCACCGGCAACACCCTGCGCATGGCTGCACCGCTGGGCCTGGGCAAGCCGCACCGCTTGCTCAACGCCATCACCCGCCGGGTGAGCGCGCAGCCGCAGCTCAGCCTGAAGCTGTACACGGCGCTGTCGCTGACTCCGCCCACGCCGCGTTCAGACATCGAGAAGCGCTTCCTGGGACCGTTCCTGGCGCGCCAGTTCGGCGAGGATTTCCCGACCCTGGACTACGCGCTGGCGATGCGGCGCGATAATCTGCCGGACAACATCGACGTCGAAGAATTCTACTTCCAGTCCGGCGGCTTGCTCGGCAAAGGGCGCGCACAACGCCACTACAACAACCTCAATTACACCCACGTGGCACGCGCGCTTGCCGAGCGCAACATCAACGCGCTGGTGCAACTGGTGGCGCGCGAACCGGGCGGCAACCGGCTCAGCCTGAGCTGCAATCCCGACGTCACCCTGGACCTGCTCGACGAACTCCAGGCACTGGGCTTGCCACGCCCGCTGATCATCGCCGAGGTGCATCCGGATCTGCCGTTCATGGATGGCAATGCCGCGCTCGATCCCGGCTTCTTCGATGCGGTGCTCGACCTGCCCGGCCCGGCGCCGCAATTGTTCGCCCTGCCGCGCGAGCCGGTGGCGGACGCCGACTATGCGATCGGGCTGTATGCCAGCACCCTGGTGCGCGATGGCGGCTCGCTGCAGATCGGCATCGGCACCCTGTCCGACGCGCTGACCCACGCGCTGATCCTGCGCCACACCCGCAACGACACCTATCGCGCGATGATCCGCTCGCTGTGGCCCGAGGTGGAAAGCTCGCCGATCGTGTGCCGCTGGGGCGGCCTCGCGCCGTTCGAGCAGGGCTTGTTCGGCGCCAGCGAGATGGTGATGGACGGATTCATGCATCTGATCGAGGCGGGTGTGATCAAGCGCCGCGTGGTCGACGATCAGGCGCTGATGCAGCGCGTGTTCGAGCGTCGCGCCGACGATGCCGACCTGATTCGCCTGGACCGCGAAGGCCAGCACCTGCACGGCGGTTTCTTCCTGGGCTCGAAGGACCTGTACCGCTGGCTGCGCGAGCTGCCACCGCGCGAGCGCCAGCGCATCGGCATGACCCGCATCTCGCACATCAACGAGCTGTACGGCGGCCAGGAAACGCTGGAACGCCTGCAGCGGCGCGAGGCGCGCTTCTTCAACACCTGCATGATGATGAACCTGCTCGGCGCCGCCACTTCGGACGCGCTGGAAAACGGCCAGGTGGTGTCGGGCGTCGGTGGCCAGTACAACTTCGTGGCGATGGCGCACGCGCTGCGCGAAAGCCGCTCGGCGCTGATGCTGCGTGCCACCCGCGAGAACGGCGGCAAGGCCGGCTCCAACGTGCTGTGGCAATACGGCCATGCCACCATCCCACGACACCTGCGCGACGTCGCAATCACCGAGTACGGCATCGCCGATCTGCGCGGACGCAACGACGAGGATTGCATCCGCGCGATGCTCGCGGTCAGCGACGCGCGCTTCCAGCCGGAATTGGCGCAGCGTGCAACCGCCGCCGGCAAACTCGCCGCCCACTGGCAGGTGGAACCGACGCAGCCGCAAAACACCCCGGAACGGGTGCGACAGGCGCTGGCGCCGTTCCGTGCCAACGGCGACCTGCCCGACTACCCGCTGGGCAGCGATTTCACTGTGGTCGAGCAGCGCCTGGTGAAGGCACTGGGCTGGCTCAAGCGCGAAACCGCGACCCGTGGCGGCAAGCTCAGGACCATCATCCGCGCACTGACCGCCAGTTCGCCGGACGATGCCGAAGCGCTCGCCCGCATGGGGGTGTCGGACCCCTCGAATCTGAACGAGCGCCTGCTGCGGCGATTGCTGACGTTGGCGCTAGCCCGTATTTCTCACACCGATCCGTAGCGAGGGCGCCGAGACGCCGGTCTGGCGCGCTCGGCGGACTGAAGACGGGCGATGACGTAGCCGATCCTACGTTGAGCCCGGCTGAGGGAGCAGAGCGCGTCAGGCCGAGCGTATCGGCGGCCGCAGTAGGAGGGGTGTGAGAAATGCGGGCTACCCCGCAGCTCAGCCCGCTGAGCGGCGGCGGCCATTTCGACGAAACCTTTGATCATAGTCAATACGGCCCCCATCGGAGCACTGGAAACTATCCCCAGTTCTCCAAGACCCCGATGAGGTATCCCGTGAAAATGCTTCCCCGCACCCTGCTCGCCGCGGCGCTGGCCGTTGGATTCGTCGCCAATGCCCAGGCCCAGGACTGGTTCGTCCGCTTCGGACCCACCGTGGTCGACCCCAAGAACGACAACGGCACCCTGGCCAACGGCGCGTTCCAAACCCACATCAAGGACCAGACCGCGCTAGGGTTCACTCTCGGCTACCACTTCACCCCGAACTGGGCGTGGGAGTTGCTGGCGTCCACACCGTTCGAGCACTCCGTGCAACTGAACGGCGGCACGGCACTGGACTTCAAGCACCTGCCGCCGACGCTGAGCTTGCAGTACTACTTCCTGCCCGAGTCCAAGGTGAACCCGTTCCTCGGCGTGGGCGCCAACTACACGCTGACCTTCAGCGAAAAAGAACGCGGCCCGCTGGTCGGCACCAACACCAAGGTCGGTGACTCGTTCGGCATCGCCGCCCAGGCCGGCTTGGTGTTCAACATCGCCGACCAGTGGGACATCGTGGCTGACGCCCGCTGGATGAACATCGACGCCAGCGTGAAGGTGGACGGCACCAAGGTCGGCACCACCCACGTCGACCCGCTGATTTTCGGCCTGCACCTGGGCTATCGCTTCTGAGATCTCTCCCCCGGATGGTTCGTCCGGAGTCGGGCGCCGCAGGATCGCGGCGCCCATTTTTTTGGCTCATCGCACCGCCGCTGGCATGCTGCATTTGTGGTGGAACGCGCGGCGATGCGCCGCATCGCGTTGTCGCGAAGCGACTGGTCATCGCGCGCACCTGCGACACCCGTCGCGCGCAAGCGCGCTCCCACGAACAGCCGCGACATCGCTCTCGTGGGGGCCGCTTGCGGGCTACTGAGCGAGCGACCGCTCGGACTACTGCGCGGCCCAGCCGCCATCGATGGGCAGCATCGCGCCGGTGATCGAGGCCGCGTCGTCGCTGCACAGGAACCGCGCCAGCGCCGCTACCTGCTCCACCGTGACGAACTTCTTGGTGGGCTGCGCCGCCAGCATCACGTCCTTGACCACCTGTTCTTCGGTGATGCCGCGTGCCCTGGCGGTATCGGGTATCTGCTTCTCCACCAGCGGGGTGCGCACGTAACCGGGGCAGATGGCGTTGACGGTGATTCCCGCTTGCGCCACTTCCAGCGCCACTGTCTTGGTCAGGCCGGCTATGCCGTGCTTGGCTGCCACGTAGGCGCTCTTGAACGGGCTCGCCACCAGCGCGTGCGCGGAAGCGACGTTGACGATGCGACCCCAGCCACGCTGCTTCATGCCTGGCAGCGCCAGGCGCGTGGTGTGGAATGCCGAGCACAGGTTGATGGCGATGATCGCATCCCATTTCGCGGTCGGGAATTCGTCGACCGGCGCCACGTGCTGAATGCCGGCATTGTTGACCAGCACGTCGATCGCGCCGAACTCGCCGATCGCCGCCGCCATCATCGCCTCGATCTGCTCGGGCTTGCTCATGTCGGCGCCGTCGTAGCGCACGCGCACGCCATGGGCGCTGGCGATTTCCGCGCGCAGCGCTTCGATCTGCGCGGCATCGCCGAAACCATTGAGGATGATGTTGGCGCCCGCCTGGGCGAACGCGCGTGCGATGCCCTCGCCAATGCCGGAGGTGGAGCCGGTGATCAGGGCGGTCTTGTTGCTGAGCATGGTGTGTCCTCGCGAAGGGGGCGGCGCGACGCCATCGATGCGGACAGCGTACGCGCGGATGTTGCGTTGCGACAATCGGCCGCCACACATGTCGCGACGCATCCGGGCTTTTGTGGTGGGCACAGGCTGCCGTTACAATGCTCGCTCCGCGCAGTGCCTGCATGCTCAGGCCCGCTACCGACTCGGAACCCGGTCATGCCCTTCGTCGTCGTCGAGAACTGCATTCGCTGCAAATACACCGATTGTGTCGAGGTCTGTCCTGTGGACTGCTTCCACGAAGGCCCCAATTTCCTGGTGATCGATCCGGTGGAGTGCATCGACTGCACCCTGTGCGAGCCGGAGTGCCCGGCCAAGGCGATCTACCCGGAGGACGACGTGCCGGCCGGGCAGGAACACTTCATTGCGCTGAATGCCGAACTGGCGGCGATCTGGCCGGTGATCACCGTCCGCCAGGACCCGCCCGCCGACGCCGCCGAGTGGGACGGCAAGCCCAACAAGCTGAGCGAACTCAAGCGCTAGTGTTGCGCTCTTGACAGCACTTATCGTGGGGTAGGCTGGGGTGAGCGTAGCGAACCCCAGCATGATTTCCATGCGGCAACGGCGCTGGGGTTCGGTCACTTCGCGACAGCGCTCGCTACGCGAGCTACGCCTTCGCTACGCTCGGTCGCTACGCTCACCACCAGCCTACGCACAGCGCTGTCGCATCGAGGAAATCTCGCGGCAAGCGCGGTGGCCGATAAGTCTCACATAGCGCGCACCACTACACTAGCGCCAGCCCCAATACTGTTAGACGACCTGATGTTCTGACGCCTCACCCGGATCAGGCGAAGCCGTAATCCGGGGCAACGAAGCTAGCTCAGCGCAGCCGCGCCTGCAACTGGGCCAGCAACTCGGCCGCCGGGCCGTCACCGAGCGCGCGGCCATCGGGCGCTACCGCCGACACGGTGGTGGCGCCGTCTTGCGCACGCAGGCGCACCAGGAAGGTCTGCCCGCCGTAGGTGGTCTCGACCGTGCCCAATGCCTCCGAACGGCTGCCCACCTTCACCCCATCCATGCGCTCCAGCGCCAGGCCGACCCGGCGCCAGGCGCTGTCGATGGCGTCGTCGAGCACGAATTGGCTGGCTTGCGCGAGCGGCGCGCCACCGGCTGCCGGCAACTTGCCATCCGCCGGCGCGCCCGTCGCGGGAATCTGCATGGATGGATCGGTATTGGGCCGATCGAGGTCCGGCGGCACTTCCAGCGGGCGATTCTCCGGTGCGGTCTTGTAGGGTTCCTTCTTGCTGCGGAACCAGCCGCATCCCGAGGTGGCAACCAGCGCAACGGCCAGCATGCCAATCAGGACGGGGCGCGCGCCGGGAAAGCGAATGGTCATGCGGATCTCCTTGAGTGTTCGGATTCGGCGCGCAGGCCGATGACTTCGGATTCGATGTGTCGACACAGCGCCGCCATCACTTCGGCATTGCCGGTGTGTGGCTTCGACAACGGCAACAACGGCAGACGCAGGCCGTGGCCGATGCCGGCACGTTGCAGGATGGCCTTGAGCGGAATCGGGTTGGGCTCGATCGAAAGGAAACGGTACAGCGACGATAGCCGCGCATCCAAACTGCGCGCTGAATTGCCTTCGCCGGCTGCGATCAGGTCGCACAGCCGGCGGAACGCGGTCGGAATCACGTTCGACGCCACCGAGATCACGCCGTCGGCGCCGGCCAGCATGGCGCGCAGGAACGTGGGGTCGTCGCCGCTGAGCACGCTGAATGAGGACGAGCACAGCGCCAGCAGCGAAGACATGCGGTCCGACTCGGGACGGGCTTCCTTGATGCCGATGATGTTTTCATGCGGACACAGCCGCGCCACCGTCTCGGGCAGCATGTCGCAACCAGTGCGCGATGGCACGTTGTACAACACCAGCGGCACGCCGGTGAGTTCGGCCACCGCCAGGTAGTGGCGGAACAGGCCTTCCTGGGTGGGCCGCACGTAGGGCGGCGTCACCACCAGTGCCGCGGTGGCACCAAGTTCGTGCGCGCGCCGGGTCAGACGCATGGTCTTGTTGGTGCTGGAAAGCCCGGTACCAGCAAGCACCGGAATGCGCCCGCCAATGAATTCGACCGCGCGCACCAGCAAGGTTTCGTATTCGCTATCTTCCAGCGCCGCCGCTTCGCCCGTGGATCCGGCCACCACCACGCCGTGCACGCCGCCGTTCAACTGCCGCTCCAGCAGGAGTTCCCACGCCTCCAGGTCGATATCGCCCGACGGCTTGAAGGGTGTCGCCAGCGCGGTGATGCATCCGGTGAGTTGCAAGTGCCCAGCCCCCTGTTTCGCGGCCCCATGTCGCAACGCGCCGGGCCTTCGCGTCGGCTGCCGGACACCATTCGGCCGACTCCGACCGCCACGCCGCCCGGCCAGTTCGGCGGGTGGACCGGCGGATGTTACTTGCGGCCATCGCGGACTGGCAAGTATGCTGATTTGGCTACCGCGCCGATCTGCCGCCGGCACCGCGCGATTTTTCCATTCTACGCCGTATCGGAACCCGACTTGAGCGACCAGCCGCCCCGCCCCGCCCCCAACGAAAATCATCTGCTGATCAGCGCCTATTCCACCCATCCGGAATCGCCGTTGCTGGCTGTGTCGCGCCGCATCGCCGACAGCGGCTGCAATCTGCTCGATGCCCGCCTCGCCACCGTCGGCCGCGACGTCTCGGTGCTGGCGCTGGCACAGGGCTCGTGGGATGCCGTCGCCAAGCTCGAAGCGATGCTGACCAAGCTCGAACGCGAGGACGGCATCCGCCTCATGTGGTATCGCACCGGCACCAAGACGCTGCAAAGCGATCTGCTGCCGTATGTGATCGAGGTGGTGGCGGCCGACAAGCCCGGCATCCTGTTTCAGCTCGCCGACTTCTTCGATCGCCAGGGCATTACCGTGGAAAACCTGCAGAGCATGCGCTACAAGGCCATGCAGACCGGCGCCGACATGTTTTCGGCGCAGATCACCGTGGGAATCCCTTCGTCCATGCACATCGCCGCCCTGCGCGACGATTTCCTGGAGTTCTGCGATCACCTCAACCTGGATGCCATCATGGATCCGATGAAGTTCTGAGCGCCTGCAATGACTCGAACCCACTGCCTCCCGAACCGCCTGGAGTGGTGATGCTGGACATCGGCGACCGCGTTCCCGACCTCGACCTGCCGCTGTCCACCGGCGAAACCGCGCGACTCGCCGACTACCGCGACCGATGGCTGGTGCTGTACTTCTACCCAAAGGACAACACGCCCGGCTGCACCCGCGAGGGCATCGATTTCCGCGACCTGCACGCGGCATTCGCGCAGGCCGGTGCGGCCGTGCTTGGGGTCTCGCGCGACTCGCTCAAGACCCACCAGAATTTCGCGCGCAAGCACGAGTTCCCGTTCGCGCTGGTCGGCGACGGCGACGAATCCGTGTGCCATGCGTTCGCGGTGATCAAGGAAAAGACCCTGTACGGGCACAAACACCTCGGCATCGAACGCAGCACCTTCCTGATCGCTCTCGACGGCCGCCTGGCGCGCTGCTGGCGTGGGGTGAAAGTGCCGGGCCACGCCCAGGCCGTGCTGGACGCCCTGCTCGAAGCCCGCACGCCAACGCGGTGATCGCGTTGGCGCGTTCTCCCCTCGACCTGCCGCAGCCAGCGGCCCACGCCCGTTCCTCCGTTTCCCGCGAGCGACCCCGATCATGACCCGAAGCAAGCGCATCTACGTGCTCGACACCAACGTGCTGATGCACGACCCGACCGCCTTGTTCAAGTTCCAGGAGCACGACGTGTTCCTGCCGATGATGGTGCTGGAGGAACTCGACGCCGCCAAGAAAGGCATGTCGGAAGTCAGCCGCAACGCGCGCCAGGTCAGCCGCCTGCTCAACGAATTGGTGGAGAGCAACGGCGCCGATCAGGTGGCTTCGGGACTGCGGCTGCTACGGCCGCAATCGCTGCAACTGGACGTCTCGCGCACGCCGGGCAAGCTGCTGTTCCAAACCCACCCCACCAACGGCAACCAGCGCTTCGGCACGGTATTGCCGGACAACCAGATCCTGTCGTCGATCCTGGAGTTGCGCGAGCAGCACCCGGGCACCGAGGTGGTGCTGGTGTCCAAGGACATCAACCTGCGCATCAAGGCGGCCATCGTCGGCGTCCCCGCCGAGGACTACGAGAACGACCGCGCGCTGGACGACTTCAGCCTGCTCTACACCGGCGCCAGTGCGCTGGGCGAAGATTTCTGGGACCGCCACGAGGCCGACCTGCGTTCCTGGACCGACAAGGGCCGCACCTTCTACGAATTGCGCCGCGGCGAGGGCGAGGACTGGCAGCCCAGCCAGTTCCTGTACCTGCCCGGCGACGACGAAGTGGAACTGAAAGTGGTGCGCAGCGAAGGCGATCGCACCACTTTGCAGATCGTCGACGACTTCCGCCATAACCAGCACGCGGTATGGGGCGTCACCGCACGCAACCGCGAACAGAACTTCGCACTCAACGCGCTGATGGACCCGGAGATCGATTTCGTCACCCTGCTCGGCACCGCCGGCACCGGCAAGACCCTGCTGGCGCTGGCCGCCGGGCTGGCGCAGACCATGGACCAGCAGCGCTACCGCGAAATCATCATGACCCGCGCCACCGTCTCGGTAGGTGAGGACATCGGTTTTCTGCCGGGCACCGAGGAAGAAAAGATGACGCCGTGGATGGGCGCGCTCACCGACAACCTGGAGGTGCTCACCCACACCCAGGAAGGCGGCGCCTGGGGCCGCGCCGCCACCAACGACCTGCTCGCCAGCCGGATCAAGATCCGCGCGATGAACTTCATGCGCGGGCGCACTTTTCTCAGCCGCTGGCTGATCATCGATGAGGCGCAGAACCTCACCCCCAAGCAGATGAAGACCCTGATCACCCGAGCCGGCCCCGGCACCAAGATCGTCTGCCTGGGCAACGTCGAACAGATCGACACGCCCTACCTCACCGAGACCACCTCGGGCCTTACCTACGCGGTGGACCGCTTCAAGGTCTGGCCGCACAGCGCGCACATCACCCTGCGCCGCGGCGAGCGCTCGCGTCTCGCCGATTTCGCCTCGGAAGTGCTGTAGAGGCCGGCCGCATGAGCGCCGACCAGCGCCCGCTGTGCGCGCTCACCATTGCTGGTTCCGACTCTGGCGGCGGCGCCGGCATTCAGGCGGACCTGAAGACCTTCGCCGCGCACGGCGTGCATGGCCTGTGCGCGATTGCCGCGCTCACTGCCCAGCACACCCGCGGCGTAGTCGCCGTGCACGTGCCGCCTGCCGATTTTCTGCGCGTGCAGATCGACGCCTGCTTCGCCGACTTCCGCATCGGCGCGGTCAAGATCGGCATGCTCGCCCATGCCGGATTGATCGATGCGGTGGCTGCGGCGATCGATCGGCACCAGCCGCCTTTCGTGGTGCTCGACCCGGTGATGGTGGCTACCTCCGGCGCGCGCCTGCTCGATGCCGACGCTCTCGACGCGCTGCGTCGCTTGATTCCACGCGCCAACCTGATCACCCCCAACATGCCCGAGGCCGCTTGGCTGCTGGACAAACCCATCGCCAATGCCGATGCGGCCGAACGTGCGCTGAGCGCGCTGCACGCGCTGGGCGCACGCGCGGTGCTGCTCAAGGGCGCGCACCTCGTCGAGGGCGATGATGACGGCGACTCAAGCGGCGTAGTCACCGATCGCTTCAGCGACGAACGCGGGACGTTGTCGCTCCGCAATCCGCGTCTGCCGCTGGAAGGCCACGGCAGCGGCTGCACGCTGGCCTCGGCGATTGCCGCGCAGGTGGTCGGCGGAGCGTCGCTGCGCGACGCCTGCGCGCAAGCCGTCGCCTACGTGGCCGGTGCACTGGCCCACAGCACCCGCCCCGGCCTCGGCGAGGCGCGCGTGCTGGCGCATTTCTGGCGCTTCGCGGACCCGCCAGCGCCACTGCCATAGCCCCAACAGTGTTTAGATAGTCGCCTCAGCCTTCAGTGCCGTCATTCCAGCGGAAGCTGGAATCCAGTTTGCTGTTGCTTTGCAAAGCTAAAGTCAAAATGGACCTCAGCGTTACTCGCGCCATCCATGGCGCTCGCCCTTCGGGCCAGCTTCGCTGTTCGCGCGCGCTCCAAGCGCGCGCAGTCGCTGGGGTGACGACCCGATGGGTTGTCGTCTAGCCCGCATTTCTCACACCGCTCCTACTGCGGACGCCGATACGCTCGCCGTGGCGCGCCGTGCTTCCTCGATCCGGCTCAACGTACCGTCGAGTACGTCTTCGCCGTCTCTCAGTCCGCGCGGCGCACCACAACGGCGTCTCGGCGCCCTCGCTACGGATCGGCGTGAGAAATGCGGGCTAGATGAACAGAATCGACCTTAGCCCCCAATACGCAACCGGCGCGCCCCGAAGGACGCGCCGGCTGCTCACCCTGGCGGCATCATGCCGCCACCCTGTTCAGAACGTGTAGACCATGGTCAACGTGCCTACCGTGACGTCGAAGTCCGGCGCTTCCTCGCCGAACAGGATCACGTTGGCGAGCTGGTTGGCTTCGACACCATCCAGCGCGAAATCGCTGGAGCGATAGTGCTCGTGCTGCACTTTGGCGCGCAGCGACAGGCTTTCGCTCAACCGATACTGGCCGTAGATGCTACCCGTACGGATGACTACGCGGTTGGTCGGCAACGGTGCCGAGGTCAGGCTGCTGCCGGTGGTGACGTTGACGTCGTCGCGCGAGGTCGAGAGCATCAGGTCGATGCCGAACTGGAAGCGCTGATCGCTCGGCTTCCAGGTCAGATTGAAGCCGCCGGTATCGACGCGATCGCGATGCAGCGCGCTCCAGAATCGCGTCGGATCGACCACCTGGTTCACTCGGTTGGCACCGCCGGAGAAGCTGACCCCGTTCTGATCGGTGTCGAGCTTGTCGTAGGTGTAGTAGGCCGAGGCGGACCATTGCGCGGTGGGCGTTGCGGTGACGTCGAAGGTGTACGACTGCACCTTGGAGTCGGTCAGACCCAACTCGGTCTTGTTGTAGTTGTCCTTGCTGTAGCTGCCGTCAAAACCGAACGACAGGAAACTGAGCGGGCTGTAAGTGGCCTGGAAGCCGACTTGATCGCGCACCCGACTGGCCTTGTTGAACTTGCGCAGCAGCGGCGCATTCTCGAAGCCGCCGGCGAGCGTGTCGATGAAGCCGTCGACGAAACCGGTGAGCAACGGCTCGGCACCATCGTAATGCGAGCCACCGCGGTCGGCATGGATGTAGCGCAGGCTGGCATCGAACAGCTCGCCGAAGGGCCGGCTGGCATTGAGACTGAAGGTGTTCTCATGGGTGTTGCGACGCTCCGAGAAGGTGCGACGGATCTCGCGCCGTTCGGCGACACCGGTGAAGCGCGTGCCGTCGTCCAGACGGTACCCGGCATCCAGCTTGTACTTGTACTCGCGATAGCTGTACGGCTCGTTGAAGCGACGGCGGTCGCTGATCGCGGCCGTGTTCTGCACGGTCGAGTCGCCGCCGATGTAGACGTACTGGTCGATCGGCGTGTTGTTGTCGCGATCGTCGTAGCGGAAGCTGGCGCCGTAGTTGAACGCGCTGGTGGGACGCGAGGCCAGACGCAGATTGATCACTGTGGTGTTGATCTCGCCGTTGAGCGAATCGCGCGGCAGCGGCTCGGTGATGCTGGCCGCCAGCACCGGATTGATGGTGATGGGCAGGAACGAATCGTTCTGGCTCATGCGTCCCAGTGCGGCGTCGGCGGTGAAGCGCGTGCGATCGCTGAGGTTGTAGCCGAACAGCAGCGTGCCCTGGTGGAACTTGTTGTCGGGCGGCAGCGCCAGTGAGCCTTGCCCAGTCGGGAATCCGGCAGCGGCGGCCCAGCCGTTGATCGCACTGAACGGGTTCTGCCAGGTCAATGCGGTGTTCTGGTCGCTGAAATCCGACAGGTGGTAGCGCAGCTCAAGCTGATATTTCTTCTCGGTGTAGCGCGCAATGGCATCGAACTGATGCTCCTTGTAATCCACCGGCTCGGGCAGCATCACCGAGCGCGGATTGCCACCGCTGTTGCCGATCACCCCACCGATCGACTTCAAGCCATCCTTTTCCTCGTACTGGTATTTGGTGGTGAAATCGAAATGGCCGGGCAGTATCTTGTCCAGCCGCACACCGAAGCGCTGGCGTTCGGTTTCCAGCGCCACCGGTTTGAGACTGGGCAGCAGTTGCGTCATCCCGGCGGTGGAGGTCGCGGGCACCCAGCTCGCCGGCAAGGTCAATTGCGTGCTGCCGGCACCGTCAAAAATGGTCTTGGCGGTGTCGCTGCGGAAGGTCGGAATCTGGTCGTAACTCGCGCGCAGGCGGAAGTTGCCCTGGCGGCCATAGTCCGCCTCTGCCGAGCGCGAACGCAGACCCAGGTCGGTGCCGCGCACGGTGACGTATTCGCTGCGTTCGGCGTCGTAGCGGTTGCGATTGCTGTAAAACAGATTGAAGACGCCAAAGGCGCCCTTGTCCTCCAGGCCGGTGTACTTGCCGAAACGGAACGAATCCTGGCTCACGTAGCCCAAGCCGAACTCGAAGATGTTCTGTATCTCAGTCTGCTCGATCAGTGCTGGCGAGCGATCGTCGGCAGCCGCTGACTCATCCTGGGCGAGGACCGAGCCGGCGCCCAGCGCCATTGCGATGAACGTTGCCAGCAGCGTGTGTTGCAACCGCGCGGACCGGTCCTGCGACAGCGCAAGGCCGTGCTCGGGATTGACTCGGTACATCGGGGATCTCGCGTTCATGACACACCTCTGAGGTTGTGCAGGGTCCGCGTGGCGCGCCGCGCAGCATGCGGACCAGGATCAGGTCGGTTCGCGCTAGCGTGTCTTGCGTACGCCGGACGGATGGTTGGAGCCATGTATCTGCACGTGGCAGTTCAGGCAGTTCTTGCCCAACATCTGCTGCGCGCCGGAGGGCGTGTTGGCGCCCGGCAAGCCGGTGCCGCTGTACGCCGTGCTGGGGTGGAACTGCTCCAGATGGCACTGCTGGCACAGCCACGGGCCGCGGTTCTTGAGCAGCGACTCGTTCACCGAGCCGTGCGGCTTGTGGCAGATGGAGCAGTCCTCGCGAACCGGCTCATGCTCCCAGAGGAACGGACCGCGCTTCTCGGCATGACAGGTGTAGCAAGTCTCGTTGAGCGTCGCGCCAACCAGCAGGGTTGGGCCATTGGAGCCATGCGGGTTGTGGCAATCGCTGCACGCCACCTTGCCTTCGACGATCGGATGCGTTGACGGCCGGTGAATCTCGGCACGCTTCTTTTCGTGGCAGGTCAGGCACACCTCCGTCTGGGTGACCTTGGCCATCACCGGGTCGCTGCCGGTGTGCACGCTGTGGCAACTGACGCACGCCACGCCCTCGACCTCATGCTGGCTTCCCTTCCAGTGCATGCGCAGGCCGCTTTCATGGCAGCCGATGCACGCTTCGTTCTGGGTTTCGGGCGTCGATGCGACTGCGGACTTGGCGCCGAAAACCACGTCCGGCGCGGTGCGCGGCGAAGTGCGCGCCTTGTTCTTCACATGCCCCTCGCTGTTGCCGTGGCACGACTGGCAGGAGGGCGTGCGCTCATCGGCGCGGACGCCGTGGCGGGTCTTGTAGAGCGACATCGCCTGGCCTTCTTCTTCGTCATGGCACTTGGTGCACACGGCGTCCCTGGCGAGCGCGTCCTGAACGACGCTGCCGCTGGCGGCTTCGGACCCCAAATCCGGGAGCGTCTGGGCATCGCCGGCCTGCACGCCGGTCGAAAATCCCAGCGTCGCAGCCCACATGGCGAACGCGAGAAACCGTGTCGAGCGATTCATAGTGGCTCTCCTTGACTAGCTAACATCGGGTACGCACACGAAGCGCGCACTGAATAGGGGTTGCAAAGACCGGACCCACGCAACGGCGTGAAGGGCGCACCGGCAAGAAGTTGCCGCAGGGCCGGAACGGGATGACGGCACTTGGGATGGCGGGAGCGTCTGACGGCGACGCACATCGTCTCGAACCATGTCACCCGAGCGGCGATGTGTCTGAATGTCCCTGTCACGACTCGCTCCCGCCCCAGTCACGACCATCTCCCATTGCGCCCGCCGTGCCTTGCGAAGGGCGCCCGCCCCGGACGACGTGCGGGGCGGCTCTTAAGCATTTCTTAAGCGAAGTGTATGCCCCGTGGCAACGGGTTTTGTTGACCGCGATCAAGTTAGGACTCCGTTAACACAGGGTCGGACGACGTTATCCGATAACGTCCAGATCCGGGAGACCCGGCCATGTCTGTTGATGGCGATATCCGGATCGCAGGGGCGTATGGCGAGGGGCATCTGCCGATGCGCCCGGCCGTTCCGGCTCCGCGCGCATTCGCGCGCGGATTCAGTGGCTACGGGCTGGTAAAGAACCCGATGCCGACCAGCGTGAGCAGGATCAGGCCAACCACTATCAGGGTGAAGCCAAGCAGCGTCGACAGCCTCACCATCACCCGGGACGGCGGATCGACCAGATGCTGCTCCAGCTCGCCGGACTCCAGCAGCCGCCGATACTGCAGCGGGTGCTCGCTCCGCAGCTCCTCCAGCGTCACCGTGCCGGTGAACATCACACGATCGAGCGGGAACTTGTCGGGGCGGAAGTGATTGTTGAAGAAATGCACGGTAAACAGGAACACCACGGCGAGGAAGGCTTCTTCGCTGTGGAAGATCGCCGCGACGTTGAAGACCCAGCCCGGCAGGAACTTGGCCGTGATGTGCGGAACCCACATCATGATGCCGCTGACGCCGATGATGGTAACGCCCCAGAACGGCGCCCAGTAGTCGAACTTCTCCCAGTAGGTCCAGCGGTCGAACACCGGCCGCGGCGCCTTGCCGATGAACCACTTGAACATCGCAAGGATGTCCCTGAAATCCTGCAGGCCGGGGATCAGGGAATTCGGACCGAATATCTTGAAATGCTTCCAGTCGCGTCCGATCCGCACCCCCACGTAGAACAGGTGCCAGAAGAACACGCCAACGAAGATCAGCGCGTTGACGCGGTGGATGTCACCCGCGATCTGCGGCCCACCAAGCAGGTTCATCAAGAATTTTGCCCACGGCGCATCGGGGTAGAACAGCGGTATGCCGGTCAGCGTGAGGATCATCAGACTCAGCGCAAAGAGCCAGTGCGCGATACGCCAGGTGCGGCTGAAGCGCAGGAAATGCTTGCCTTGAAGGCCGGCAGGCACCTCGGGCAGATCATCGAGCCGCATGCGCGGCTGCGAGCGGCGCTGCTTGCGCTCCTTGTATTCGCGATGGAACCACAACAGCGTGTGCAACCAGAAGAACGCGAAGGTGCCGATCAGCAACTGCGTCATGACCTGATTGGCGATCCATATCTGCGGATAGGTCGCAAAATCGTCGCTCTTGCCGTGCGGGCTGAAGCTGACGAATCCGGCAGTCGCCAACGGTATGTCCTTCCTGCCGCTGTGACATTCCTGGCATGACTCGAGGCGGTTGTCGAGGTGCATCGCCGCATTGGCATTGGTGGAAGGTTCGATGTCGTGGCTGCCGTGGCAGTCGAAACACTTCGCCGTGTGGGCGTAGCCAAGCGTGGTGACCTTCCCGTGGTAGGTGCCGCGGTAGGCAGCGTAGGCTTGCTCGTGGCAGCTTCCGCAATTGGCAGTGATCGCCAGCTTGACGTCGTCCGATGAACTGCGCTTGATGTTGTGCGAGGTATGGCAATCGGTACAGACCGCAGCGTTCGGATTGTGCTTTTGTGTGACTTCCCTGCCGTGCACCGAAGCGGTCCATTCCTCCAGTTCGTAGTCATGGCACGTGCCGCACAATGCCGGGATCCCGAGGTGCCACTCGGTACGCGCCGGAGTGCCCCGTGGCGGCACGTTGAAGGTGTGGACGTTGTGGCAATCGTTGCATGAAGCACTCGGCTTGCCGGGGTCATCCGGATTCGGCCGCGCATGCAGGGACGCCTTGTACGTTTCGATGGTGCCCGCCACCGCCCGCATCCAGCGTCGTTCCCCGGCGGTCTTCTCGTGCGCCGCCATCTCCTTGAGCTGCAAATGACACTGCACGCAATCGGGGCGCCGTTCGCCGATCGTCAGCTTGTGGTTGGCGGTGCTGTCATTGATCTCCAGATGACAGGCAATACACTCCATGTCCTTGTGCACGCTTCTGGCGAACCCGGTCGGATCGACCGGGTGCAGCGCGCGCGTTTCGCCATCGGCGGCAGGCACTTCCAGTGCACCCTTGGAGCCGTCGTGGCAGGAAAGGCAGGTCGTGTTGCCAAGCCCAGCCTCGGCCTCCTCGTTCAGGACTACCGCACCACTTTGCATGCTGATGGCGAAAGCGAGCGCCGCGGCCGCGATCCGTACAGTGAGCCTGCTGGGAAGCATGATTCTTGTTCTCCGGACCCGGTTGGTACAGCCGGATGCGCCGCGGGCGCGCATTGATGCCTGCTGAGGCGAGACACCTCGGCGCGTCTGTCGCCTGACGCACTGCACAGGCGGCCGCGCCCGCCAATGCGAGGCGGCTCGTTCGCTACCCACTTTCAGGCAGCGGCGCCTCCCTGGTGCCCAATCACCGCTCGAGAATCCACCGTGCCAGATTCTTGAGCTTTTCCGGGTCCTTGGTCTTGATGACCATGTGCTCCTCCTCGGTGCCGTCGTCCATCTTCACCGTGGGCGCGGTGGTGATGTTGGCGATGATCTTGTCCACGCCATCGGCGCAGCCCCGGTACTTCTCGGCGATCTTCTTCAGCGACGGGCCCGACTTGGTCTTTTCGGCGGAGTGACACCGACCGCACTTGTTGCTGGTCATCAGCGCCTGGGCCTGTGCCGCATCGACTGCCGCGTGGGCCGATTCCATGCCCGCGATGGCGAGCAAACACGAACCGGCGAGCGCAAGGAAGGTTATGTTTCTCATGAACTGCTCCTTGGTCAAAGAAAGTTGCCCGACCATCCTCCGAACCATTCGTCACCTCGGCGAACACCGGGGCTCCTGACGCTTGCACTGGAGTCGTGCATTTACTGGAGTGACGTAGACCTGCCTGTTCAGATCTGCCTGTTCAGAGCATCGCGGGATTCGCACGCACCACCACCAAACCATCGGTCCCGGACAACGCCTTGCATGTATCCGCACATATCCGTACGCCGCGCAGCCAATCGCGATGGTCGCGTCAGCGCCGGCCCTGCAATGACTGCATATGCGCCAGGATGTCGCTGACCACCCCCGCGTCGATTTCCCGCAACGCGGGCATGGCGTCGTCGGGATGACCGTTGTACATGTTGTGCAGGCTGTGCCAGGGATCGGTGCGGGACACACGTCCGAGGTCGCGTTTGGCGACGAAGCGGCCTTCCGGGCCATGGCAGCCGGCGCACATGCTGCGATAGTGCGGCGCGCCACGCGCGGCATCGCCGCGCGAACGGCCGTTGACGGGGTCGATGATCGAATCCATGTCGATCTGCCCTGAACTCACGAAATTGGCGAGATCCTGAAGATCGCGGTATTGCAGCACGGCGCCAAAGAGGTGGGTACTGCTGCGCAATATCCCCATGATCCGTTCCGGATCGGCGCCGGCCAGGGCACGAATCCCCTTGATACCGGTCGCCAGATTGCCGCTGGCGTACTGGCCCTGATTGCCTTTGTAGTCCCAGCCGTGGCATGTCTTGCAGCGCCAGGTTTCGGGTGCCGCGCCCACGTAATAGCCATTGGCCGGATAAGCCGGATGCGGCAGCGCCTGACGCCGTTCGCCCGAATTGGCCTGCCAGTCGTCGTAAAGCCGCCCGCCGTTGGCGATCGAAGCTACTAGGTTGACGCTCGGCAGTGTCTGCAAAAACGCCAGCATGCTCACCACGGTATCGTCGCCCAGCGTCCGTAGCGCCGGCATGTCGCCGCTGGGATGCCCGTTGAACGCTACATGCAAAACCTTGTAGGGCCATTCCCGGGCCGAGTCCCCGAGCGGCGGGATGCGGCGCATGGCGCCACCGTCGAAGCCGTGGCAATTGGCGCAGATCGTGGCGAATATCTTCTCGGACGATCCGTGGCCCAGCGGGACCTTCTGCGCGGCCTCGACCAGCGCCTTCATGTCGACCTGTCCGCTGGTGATGAAGTTGGCCAGATCGACGAGTTCGTTCTCGTGCAGCAGCTCCTCGAAATGATGATTGGCATTCGTCTTCAGGAACGTAACGACCGCGGCGGGATCGGTATGTTGCCGGTCGCGTAGACCGGTGATGCCGTGATTGCCCTGGTAGTCCCATCCGTGGCATTCCACACAACGCCAAGTGTCGCCCGCCGCCACCCGCACCTGTTTGGTCTTGAATGCCGGGTTCGGCAGATCCTGCGGGTGTCCCTGCGACTCGAGACTCCAGTTGTCGTACAGGCGCCCGCCACGCACCAGGGATGAGAGGTCATCGGCGCTTGCCAATGGTGATGAGAGGTCATCGGCACTCGCCAAGGGCGAAGTGAGGCTTGCCACCGAGGCCAGCAGAATGGCCAACGCCGTCCGCATCATTTTCCTTCTCCTTCCAATTGTTCAACCGGATTGCGAATTGCTCCGTGATGGTGGCGAATAGCCGCGACGTCGAAATGGATCAGGCGGTCCTCGAACACGGCCAGACGCCCTTCAGCGAGAGTGGCCAAGCCTTAGTGGCTCCGCCACGATACTGTCAGGATGCGCCGCCGCGATGGCCTGCGGTTTGACTTCGGTCAATTCCCGTCAAGCCAGCAAACGCGGAAAGCGCGACGATTCGGCAACACCCGGGCATTGCCGGTACTGCTCGACCAGCGGCTGGCGATAATGCGGATTGATAGTCGCGTGCGGCGTGCCGCACTATGGCGCGCAAGATGCTGAAAAGGGGTCTGGAATCTGCCATGACATCGTGACTGCGCGACGACCCGCGATGTGTACAGGGCGTCGCGACGTCTCCAAGTGTCCGGCGTGATCGATGCAGGCTCGCAGCCTGTCGGACTTGAGACTTGAGGTGAATCCACTGCACCGGTGCGGCTGCCCGCCCCATTCGGCGTTCCGCACACGGCGAATCGCGCCGACCCGAAGGTGGGTCCGCCATGACCCACCCTCGCGTGTCGGCAGCAATCCCGGCTAGAACGCCACGCCCAGCCCCACCATGATCGAGTGCACACCGCCGGTGAGCTGGTCGAAGGCATCGTCGTTGTAGTAGTCGACGACGTAGTTGGCACCGATACGCATCGATTCATTGAGACGGTACTGCACCCCCAACGCCAGGCTGTGCACGGCATTGTCGATCTCGCCATCGATGCTCGGCAACGAAGCCAGCACCAGCCCGCTGGCGGTACGCCCGTTCGATTGCGAGTAGGTGTAGCTGGCGGTATAGGTCAGGTTGTCGTTGACCTTCCAGTCGCCGCCGGCGTTGATGACGTAAGTATCGACGTTGTAGTTGGAGGCGTCCTGCAGGAAGAAGATCGTGGTGTTGCCCGGCGCCTCGAAGCGACGGCGGTTGGAGCCATAGAACAGCGCGTCGAAATCGTCCTGCAACCAAGTGAAACCGATCTGCGCGGTCACCCACTCGCTGGGGGTGAGGTTGACCGACACGCCGGCCGACTGTGCGGTGCGATCGACGTCCTGGGTAGCCAGGTTGCCGTCGGTGCCGAGAATGGCGTGATCGTTGTTGCTCTTGTCGGCGTAGTTGTAGAAACCGCTGACGAAGGTACCGCCTGGCGAAACGTAGGTGAGCGTGCTCTTGACCTTGAACTGCTCCTCGGGATCGGTCACCAGCGCGGTCTGGCTGGCCCACAGGTACGAAGGCGTGACCCGCAGGCTGAAGCCATTGCCCAACTGCGAATTGATCCGCAGCGACACTTCGTCGTACGAGGTGTGCTCGCTGTAGAACGAGCGCTCGGCGGAGATGCCGTTCACCGCGGGCGGGCCGACGGTGCTGTCGTGGAAGGTGAGGTTGCGGTCCTTGTCTTCATGTTTCCAGCCGAGCACGAAGCTGCTCTTGATGGCACGGCTGCGATAGCTGGTGCTCAGGCCGAAGCTGTCGGACTCGATGCGGTTGATGCGCACGCCCAACTGCTCGGCAGCGGCGGGATTGAGCAAGCCGATCACCGGAAACGAGGAGTCGTTATCGCGCTGGTAGAACTTGTAGAAACCCTCCAGGCCCAGACGCGAGAACACGGTGCTGTTGAAGGTGACGTAGGCGTTGTCGGTGCTGATCTCGCCGTTGTCGAAGCCCAGCCGCTGTTGCGGCTGGGTAAACGTATCCTGCTCCAGCCGCGACTGGCCATAGCCCGCCGCCAGATTCACCCTGGCGAACGATTTGACCAGGCGCAGTCCGTGCGAGAGCAAGTGGCTGTCGGCCACGAACCCGAGCGGTCGCGTGCTGTCGGCGCCGGTATCGTACTGCCAGCCCGGCGCCAGGTATTGCGCGACGTCGGCATGGGTGCCGTTGGTTGCGTTGTTGTCGTATTTGTCCCAGGAGAAGGTGTAGGACAGCTGCAGCAGGTCGCGCGGGGTCAACATCGCCGTGACCGAGACGCGACGATTGGTCTCGTCCACTTCCTGGGAGAAGCCACGCCAGCGTTGCAGCACCCTGCCCGCAGTGGAGGCGTTGGTTCCTGCCTCCCGGATGTCGCCGCCGCCCAGCGCATAGGTGAACAACTTGCGACCATCGCGCTGGTAGCCGTCGAAGTTCACCGCCAACGAGCCGTTGCCGTTGAACAACGCCGATTTTGCCTTGGCGCCCACGCCATAGGTTGAGCGCTTGATGTTGAAGTCGCGGTTTACGGTGTCGTCGTTGTACTGGGCCACATAGCCCGAGTTGGTATTGGTCTGTGCCGGGAAGAAGTAGCTGGCATCGGTGCCACCGGCAACCTGCCCAGGACTGAACAGGTAGTCCAGGCCGCCCGTCGCCGAACGGAACTGGCGGAAGTAGCCGGTGACGGCAAACGCCTCGCGATTGATCTTGATGCTGTTGCGGTGGTTGTAGCGGCCGAAACCGAGACGTTCGAGCACCAGCAGATCGCGATCGGCATCGGAGACCTTCAACGTGAAGTCCGCGTCCAGCCATACATCGGAACGGCGGTCGTTGCCGAGCCCCTTCTGGTAGTCGTAGCGCTCCAGAAACTGGGTGCGGTCCGAATCAAAGCCGCTGAAATAGTCGTAGAAGTACAACTTGGGCGTGACTTCGCCGGTGGTGGTGGTGCCGTCGGCGGCATACAGCGACGAGGCTGCCATCAGCAGCGCGACGGAAAGAAGCGATCTTTGAACAGCATGGGTGGTCATGACGATGTCTCCACTATGCATCGAATGCGTTCTGACGCCCGCAGCGTTCGCATCGGCCCGTTGGCCTTGCAAGCGCGAAGCGCCATGCCTCGCCAGCGCAAGCAGGCAATCCGTACCTGCCTTCGCGCAGGAGCGACCGGTTCGGGCCGCGTCCGCAAACCGATGCCCGCGACGGCATCGGCTCGTCAATCAGAATCAATACCGCAGGTGCTCATCCTGGGTGCTGCCATGCACGGAGCTATGGCAAGAGCTGCAGGCACGCAACACCGCGCCCGAGATCGGCTGGCCCAGCGCTTCCGGCGTCGTGGCATTGGAGCCGCTCTGACCGTGGCGATTGTTGGGCAGCGAGTGGCACTGCAGGCACAGCATCGGTTGTGCCGCAACCAGCAAATGCCGGGTCGGCGCGCCGTGCGGGTCATGACAGTTGGCGCAGTCCTCGGCGGCCGGTACATGCTCGAAAGCGAAGGGTCCGCGCAAGCGCTGGTGACAGGTCAGGCACTGCTCGGTGTTGCTGGCAAGCGAGACCTTCTTGCTGGAATGCTGATCGTGGCAGCCGATACACGACACGCCGCCTTCATTCACCGGGTGGTGCGAGGGCATGTCGAAGCGCGCCAGCACGTCCTGATGGCAGGTTGCGCACAGTTTGGATGCCGTGTCGGCCTTGCGCAGTTTCAGATCGTTGCCATCCACTTTCGGCGCATGAATGCCGTGGCAATCGGCACAGGCAACCCCGGCCACGTGGTGATCGGACGATTTGAAGTTCATCCGCTCGCCATCGTCCTTGTGGCAGGTGAGGCATTGCTCGGTTTCCGGCAGCCCCGGCGCGGATTTTCTCGGGCTGTCGGCGGCGGCATGGGTCCGCGCATCCACGTGACAGGTGGTGCATTCGGCGTGGTTTGCATGAATGCTGCTCTCCGCCTCGTGGCATTCAGCGCACACGCTGGCGGTATTGGGATGGTCGGCCGGAAGGGTATCCGGCTGCACGTCCTGATCCGCCGCCAACAGTCCAGGCGAAAACGCCAACAAGCAACCGGCGAGCACGCCGACAAGAGTGCCTGTGTGTCTCATGATCAGTTCCTTTTTTGTAGTCAGTTGTCTGACGGTTTTTGTGCTGCACGGGCCGAAACCCTGGATTGCATTCACTCGCCTGCGGCGGGGTCCGGGTCGGACGCCGGAACGGCAGCGGGTTCAGATTCGGGCGGTGCTGCCTCGGGCGCCGGCGGCGCTGGCGGCGTGGCAGCCGGGGTGGGCATGCGTCCGCGCACCGGCAGGTCGCGCGGCCCCAGCGGGCCCTCGGGTTCGTTGTGGGCGATACCGAAGTGGCAATCGATGCAGGTCATACCCTCGGCATCTGCCCTGGCGTGACGCTTCTGTGCCCGTTCGGTCTGCAACTCGGCACTCATCGAGCTGCGCACATGGCAGTTGCGGCATTCCAGCGAGTCGGTGTCCTTCATGCGCTGCCAAACGCGCAATGCCATGTCATAGCGGTGCGCTTCGAACTTCTCGCGAGTGTCAACAGTGCCAACCAGCTTGTGATACAGCTCCCAAGTGGCGGCAAACTTGCGCTTGATCAGCGCCACCGGCTCGTGCGGCACATGGCAATTGGTGCAGATCGCGCGCACGCCGCTGCGGTTGGTGTCATGGATGGTGCCCTTGTATTCCATGTACACGTTTTCGCGCATCTCGTGGCACGAGATGCAGAATTTCTCGGTGCTGGTCCAGGCCAGGCCAGCAGCGCCGCCGACCACCAAGGTCATGGCAACCAACAGCGCAAGCACAGAAACGCCGATGATGCGCCGCCAACCCCAGGCACGCACCGTCTTCATTACCTTTTTCATGTTGCCCCCAAGTTGCCCAGATCAGCGCTGGGCGGATCGCAGTCCTGCGCGAATGCGGCGACGCATCACCCGATGCCGTCGCCGCGTTGGGAATGCTCAGCGCGAGCGCAGCCACTTCACCAGATTGTCGATCTTGGCGGCATCGCGGGTCTTGACCACGCCGTGTTCTTCTTCCTCGCCGTCAATTTCAACCGGATGTTTCTCGGTGACCCACTTGGTCAGTTTGGCGTCCGCCTCGGGATCGTCACGGTATTTTTCTGCGACCGATTTATAAGACGGGCCGTCCTTTTTCTTGTCGACGCTATGGCAGGTCAAGCACTTGCTCTCCTTGAGCAGCGCCATGGCGCCGGCCTCGTCAGGCGTCGCACCACCCGCATGCCCGGGACTGGAAAACATGAGCGCGGTAGCCACGACAAGGGATGCGGTGATGGCTTTCATGATCGTTTCTCCGGTTTGCGTTTGCATGATTGGAAGACTCGGCAGCGATTGTAGCGCGCCCGCTGGCAACAACCCATGGCACCAAGCGCCCGTCACCCGCTGATGACATGCTGAGGCTATTCCTGTGACCCGGCAAGCAACTTGACCAAGGTCAATTAACGCATTTCGAATGCACCGGCGGCCGCACGTCGCTGGGGTGGCCAGATCGGCCTGGGGCGCCGTGCGGCGCCAAGAATCGCAAAGACCACCCTGAACGCCGCACCACCGCGCATGCACGATGGGGGCGCGTGCCCACCGGCACGATGCAGGTGCAGGCACCGACCAGCGGGCGCCGCTCAGCGAGCGGCGCGGGGCGCTACCAGCCTGCCTGGGTCGAAGCCCGCCACTTCGAAGCGCAACTCGCGCGTCCCGGCAGGCGTCGGCAGATCGATGCGCATCCACTGCGCAGCCTCCATAGCCGCCGTCAGTGCGTCGTATTCCTCGATGAACAGCGCGCCAGTGCGACGCTCATCTGGCTCGTATGCGGTAAACGTCTGCGCCGCGCCATCGTCGAAACGCAACTCGATGTGACAGGCGGGATCAGGGCAGCGGTAAGGGCTGGCGGTAGCCGCATCCCCTGCCGGCGGCACCGGCGCTTCGGGCGCAGGCGCCGGGGGTAAAGCGCTTGCGGCAGCGGGACGCGGTGCCGCATCCAGCAGCAGATACGCGCTCAAGCCCCACTCGGGGTGATTGCGCAGCACCAGCCGCACCGCGGGCAACCGCGATCCCGGCTCGGCCTGGGCCCAGAGGAAGCCGGTGTATACGGTGCCCTTGGCGTCGGCCATCGGCACCGCGTGGTAGGTCCACAGATCGGCCTGTCGCTTGTGGTCGCGCTGCGCCTCGGCGCGTTTTTCGACGTCCGCGAAATCCGGGCGGATCCGCTGCGCCTCGGGGCTGGCGGGGTGCTGCGCCAGCACCAGCTTGCCGAGGATTTGCGCCAGCGCGAAGTCCTCGCGGGTGAGCGCGGCATCGTACTGGGCGCCGAGTTCCCGCGCTTCGCGAGCCTGCTGGCGCTGTGCCAGTTCGGCTGCGGTGGGGGCGCGCGGGCCGCACCCGGCCAGCAATACCAGCGCCAACGAGACCGCCAGCATGACGGCGGGAACGCGCGCGACGCTGAGGGTAACCACAAGGCGTGCTCGGTTCATGCCACGGCCTGAACGGCAAATGCGCGCAAGGCCGGTGCGCGGTGCGCTCAGCCGACGGCGCGCAAGTAGGTGCGGGTGGCCGGTGCGAGCCCAAGGCCCGCCTCCACCGGTACTGCCAGCGCCTGGGCGATCATCGCCACGATGGCCTGGTGGTGCACCATGTGGCTGGAAAGGAACATCAGCTCGCGGCCCAGGGTGCTGCCAACCTGCGCGCGTTCGGTGCGGCACAGCGAGACTTCGCAGACCACGGTGATGGGGCGTTCCAGCGCGGCCTCGTCCAGCTTCTGCGTCCACGCCAGCAGCTCGGCAATCTGCGCGCGCGCCTGAGCCACGTCGGTTTCGATGCCGCTGCCGCGATGGCGGCGGTCGTAATCCACCACCTCGGCATCGGCACCCTTCAGGCTGACGTAGTGGTCGAGGATGTGCCGGATGTGCTGGCCGATGGTGCTGCCGGCATTGGGCGGCACCGTGGTGTAGGCACCCTCCGGCAAGTCGCGCAGCAGGCGCTCGCCCTGTTCGAGCACTTCCAGCGTGCAGGTGATGATCGGGTGCGACATGCAATCAGTTTCCTTCGATGAGAGCCTTGGCGGCATCGGCCGTCAGGTAACGCTTGAGCATGCGGGGTTCTACCCGCCGCAGGTCCACCGCGATCAGTCCAACCAGCGTATTGCTGAATTCGCGGTCGACGTGAAAGCAGATCAGCCGGCCGCTGAGGTTCAAATACTGGCGCAATAATACCGGCAACGACTTGTCGCCTTCGATGCGTTTGATCAACCGCGACAGCCGTCGCTCATCGGCCAACACCGCCAGCAGGTCGTGGCTCCACGGCGCCTTGACCTCGCGCAGACGCTGGCGCGGACGCACCTGACCGGCGCGCGCGCTGTCGCCGAAATGCAGGCTCAGGCTGTGCATGATGAGCTGGCGCGACAGCGCGCTGTATTCGGCACTGATGCTGACCGGCCCGAACAGCGTGGTGTACTGCCGATGGCGGCTGACGAAAGCGCCGATGCCCTTCCACAGCAGGTCCAGCGCCTGCGGGTTGCGCTGGTAGCGCGGCTGCACGAACGAGCGGCCCATCTCCAGGCTGGTGCCGAGGCCGTCAAGGAAGGCGCGGTCGTAATGGAACAGTTGCCGCGTGTACAAGCCGTCTAGCCCGCGCCGCGCGGTCACCGCATCGGTGGCGCCGAGCCGGTAGGCGCCAACGATCTCCTGGTCGGTTTCCTGCCACAGGAACAGATGCAGGTAATCGGGATCGAAGCGGTCGCTGTCGAGCGCACGGCCGGTGCCCTCGCCGGCGGCACGGAAGGTGAGTTCGCGCAGGCGCGCCAGTTCCGGCAGAAATGCGCCCAGCCGCGCCGCGGGTGCGCAATACACCGCAATCTCGCCGCTGCGCAGCAGCAGATGCTCGGGATCGAGCGCGGCCAGATTGGTCAGCAGGTCGGCGCGCGCCACAGCGGGTGCCAGCGGCTGCTGGCGCGGCAGCGGCAACGGCCGGCCGATCGCCTCGCAGCTCGGCAGCAGGTAGGTGGCGAGGCGCAGGTAGCGCACGATTTCGTCGGCGTCGCCCAGGCTGGTCAGCTCGGGGCCAGTGACCGGATCGCCAACGTGCACGCGAACCGTCGTGCCGCGCCGGTTCAACATCTGGCGCGGCAGCAGCAGCGTGCGCAGGCGGAAATGGATCAGCCCCAGCAGGTGGAACAACACGCTGTTGCGGCCTTCGATGAACATCGGCACCGCGCAGGCGCCGGAGCGCTGCACCAGGTGCCCGGCCAGGCGGTTCCAGGCGCGCTCGGTGACGCGGCGCTGGCGCAGGTCGTAGCTGGCGACCATGCCGGCCGGGAAGATCAGCAGCAGGCCGCCGCCCTGCAAGTGGCGCAACGCTTCGCGCAGGCCGTTGGCATTGCGCGCCTTGGCCTTGGGGTCGAGCACGCTCACGGGAATGAACAGCTCGCGCAACTCGGGAATACGCGCCAACAGGTCGTTGACCAGTATCTTCACGTCGGGCCGGCGCTGGCGCAGCAGTTTGCCCAGCAACACGCCCTCGACGCCGCCGAATGGATGGTTGGCGACCACCACCGCAGCGCCGCTGGCCGGCACCGCGTCCAGTCCCTGCCCCAGCACCTCGTGCCCCACGTCCAGCGTGGTCAAGGTGAAATCGAGGAACTGGTCGAGGGTCGATTGCGGCGGCCGCTCGCGGTAGTGCCGGTCCAGTGCCGACAGGCCCAGCGCGCGCTCGACCAGCGCGGCCAGCCAGGACCAGCCGCGCTTGCGCGGCAACACGAAGGGGGAGCGTAGAGCCGCGTTCACGGTGGCGTTCAGTCGGTCGAAGGGTATTGTCGGGTGAGCGCGCGCTCGTGACGCCAGGCACGCAACAGCTCGATCAGACGCGGCGGCTTGGCGCCCTGGCGGCGCTGGTGCGCACCGATCTCGAACAGGGTGCGGTACTGGAAGAACAGGGTGCGGTACAACTCGCCCAGCGTGCTGTTGCGGTCCCAGATGTGGGTCGCCTCGCTGCTGGCGCCATTGACCTCGATCACGCGGAAGTCGCGCCCTTCGCGCAACGCCTCGATGTCGCGGAAGCGCACGTCGAGGCGGCTGTAGTGCATGCCGGGCAGATCGGCGAACAAGGCATCGATGGCCTCCACCAGCGCCGGGGTGATGTGCGGACGGCCGTCGCGAAACACGCTGCCGCGGCAATGGCTGCCGGAGAACACCAGCCGCAGCGGCTCGCCCGGCGCCAGCACGTGGTCGAGCCGTTCGGCATGGCGGGCGAAGTAGATGTCGGCGATCTGGCTGGCGCGGGCGTCGTCGAGGATCAACTGGCGCAGGCTGCGCTCACCGTCGCCCATCACGTACGGCGCGTACTTGAGCGTCATCGAGAACACTTCGCCGCGCGCGCGGCCGGGCCGGCGCACGTAGAAGATGCCGGCCTCGCCTTCCCACGGCACCAGTTGCTGCAACAGGTAGGCGGCATCGCCGGGGAACAGTTCGGCGTAGCGATGCAGGTGTTTGGGGTCACGGATCAGGCGCACCCCGGCGCCGCGGCAGCCGATGTCGGGCTTGGCCACCAGCGGCAGTTCCAGCCCGGCCGCGCGCGCCTGTGCCAGCGCGGCGTCGGCCTCGTGCGCGGGGCTCAGCGCGGGGTCGCGCAGGCGCCGTACGAACGGCGCGATCAGCGGCGCCGCGCGGCTGCCGGCCAACGACATCGGCAGGCTCTTGGACACGCCCACCATGCCCGACAGCGGCAGGGCCGGATTGGCGCACAACGGCACCGTCAACGAACCGTGGCGCAGTGACAGCGCCAGCCATTGCAGCGCCACCGGGGCGTATACCAGCCAGCTTGGCCAGAACTCGAAGAACGAGACCGGTTTGCCGCTGGTGTCCAACGGCGGCATACCCACGTGCGGATGCTCCGCAGCGTGGTCATCACCAACGATTTGCGACACCGTCACTACGCTCACCAGGGCTCCCCTGCGTAAATCTGCCACTCACCGGAACGACGCACCGCAAATTCCCGTGCGACGCGAGTGTAGCCGCTTGGCCACGGCGCCGCGTGCACAACGGTTACCAATCGCAAGGAATCCGGGCGGACATGAAATGAATCTGCAACGCCGATGCGATAGCGGCCCGGATTCAGCCGATTTTTCGAAACACATGAATGTAAAAGTGCCGCGAGCGGGTGCTTCCGACATCGTCAGCCGCTCGTTCCAGACGCGGCTTACCTCATCCATCCATTCGGGCATCCGTGCACGTCGCCGGATGCGCCGGAGCGGCCGCAACATGGTCGCGCTATGCGCATCAAAATCGGCCAAACCCAGCCTCGCTCTCACCCGACCGACCAAACCAAGAGGCGCCATCGGGGCAAAAGGATGCGCCGTGCCCCGATGGATTTTTGCGCCGGCCGCTCCGGCCCGCTTCAGCCGCGCGCGCGGGCCGCGATGGCGCGCGCGAATTCGCGGGTGCCAGCGCTGCCGCCAAGATCGCCAGTCAGGCTGTCCTTGGCCTCCAGCGTGGCAACGATGGCCCCGCGCAGGCGCTTGGCCTCCTCGACCCGGCCGAGATGGTCCAGCATCTGCCCCGCCGCCAGCAGCAGCGCACAGGGGTTGGCGATGCCCTTGCCGGCGATGTCGGGGGCGGAACCATGCACCGCTTCGAAAATCGCCGCGTCAGCCCCGATGTTGGCGCCTGGGGCCAGCCCGAGACCACCGACCAGACCGGCGCACAGATCGGAAATGATGTCGCCGAACAGGTTGGTGGTGACGATCATGTCGAACTGCTCAGGCCGCATCACCAACTGCATGCAGGTGTTGTCCACGATCATCTCGTTGCACTCGATGTCGGGGTACTGCTGCGCCACCTCGCGTGCCACCTTCAGGAACAGGCCGGAGGTGGTCTTGAGGATGTTGGCCTTGTGCACCACGGTGATCTTGCGCCGCCCGACCCGGCGCGCCAGCTCGAAGGCATAGCGCACGATGCGCTCGGAGCCGCGGCGGGTGATCTTCTGCGTGAGGGTGGCGACCTCGCCGTCGTCGGAGAGGTATTGGCCCTCGCCGATGTAGGCGCCCTCGGTGTTCTCGCGCACCGTGATCAGGTCGATGTCGCGATAGCGCGACTTGGTGTTGGGGAAGCTGATCGCCGGGCGCACGTTGGCGTACAGGTCGAAGTGCTTGCGCAGGGCAACGTTGATCGAGGTGAAGCCGCCACCGACCGGCGTGGTCAGCGGGCTCTTGAGCGCCACCCGCAGCCGGGCGATGGTCTCCAGCGTGCTGGCGGGCAGCAACTCGCCGTGCTTTTCCAGCGCCACCATACCGGCATCGACGAACTCGTAGCCCAGGCCCAGGCCCATGGCGTCGAGCACTTCCAGCGTGGCATCCATGATCTCCGGGCCGATCCCGTCGCCCCGGATGACCGCAATGGTTTGAGTCATGATTGGTTATATTTCCTTTATAAACATGGCGGTACGAGATGTTGGCAGTGATGTGAGGCCGGAGCTTGATGAAGGCGGGACTCGGGGCTGGGGACTCTGTGAAGCCGGGACTGGGGACTCGGGACTGGGGACTCGGAAAAGCCACAGCAAGAGCACACAGCGAAAGTTCGCAAGCTTGTCGTCCCGAGTCCAGCGGTCCCGAGTCCAGCGGTCCCGAGTCCAGCGGTCCCGAGTCAATCGTGGCTATGCGCCGCAGCCGCCACCGCGTCTCCCGACTCCAGCCGGTCGAGAAAGTCCACCGCCCGTCGCAGGTGGGGGATCACGATGGAACCGCCCACCACCAGACCGACGCTGAACGCCTCGAAGAACTCGTCGCGATTGACCCCGGCTTCGTGGCACTGGGCGACGTGATAGCTGATGCAGTCATCGCAGCGCAGCACCATCGAGGCGACCAGGCCCAACAGTTCCTTGGTCTTGAGATCGAGCGCGCCGGGCTTGTAGGTCTGGGTGTCGAGCGCGAAGAAGCGCCGGATCACCTGATTGTCCTCGCCCAGGATGCGTTCGTTCATGCGCTGCCGGAACGCGGTGAATTCGGCGACGCGATCGCTCATGCCTGCGCTGCCAGCAGCGGCTCCAGGCCGCCACGCCGGTCCAGCGCCACCATGTCGTCGTAGCCACCGACATGAGTGTCGTCGATGAATATCTGCGGGACGCTGGTGCGCTTGGTACGCTCCATCACCTCGGCGCGCTTGACCGGGTCCAGGTCGACCCGCACTTCCGAGTAGCTGGCGCCCTTCTTGGCAAGGTAGTTCTTGGCGGCCACGCAATAGGGACAGATGGCGGTGGTGTAGATCACGACATTGGCCACGCGGCGTCTCCTGAGTCAAACCAGCATTGTCTCACGACGATGCGGAACCGGTACAACCGCCAGGGGTCCAAACCGGGGGTTCGCGCTACCATGATTTATGTCGAGTTAACCGCGCCCGGGCCAGACTGGCCGGGACGCGCCACCGTTGCTCCGAGAGGTTTCCAATGCCGCCCCGTATAGCCAGCCTTGCCATCGCGATCGCTCTGGGGGCGAGTGGCGCCGCCAGCGCCCAGTCCAGCGATGCGCTGCCGGACATCGGTTCCTCGGCCGGCGAGCTGATCACGCCGCGCGAGGAAGCGATCTACGGCGCCATCACGCTGCGCCAGATCCGCCAGGCGGGCGTGCTGCTGGAGGATCCGCTGATCGAGGGCTGGCTCAATTCGCTGGGCTACTCGCTGGTGGCGGCGAGCGATCGCCAGCAGAAGGATTTCACCTTCTTCGCGATCCGCTCGCGCGCGATCAATGCGTTCGCCACCTTCGGCGGCTACGTAGCGGTGAACGCCGGGCTGGTGCTGACCGCGGAGAACCAGGACGAAGTGGCGGCGGTGCTGGCGCATGAAATCTCGCACGTCACCCAACGCCACATCATCCGTGCCGCCGAAGCCGCACAGAAGGACCAGTTGCCGATCCTGCTGGGCATGCTCGCCGCGGTGGTCGCCTCGGCCGGCAGCGGCAACGGCGACGGCGTGCCCGCCGCGATCGCCAGCGGCACCGGCCTGATGCAGCAGCGCCAGATCAACTTCACCCGCGGCGGCGAACAGGAAGCCGACCGCATCGGCATCCAGTTGCTGGCACGCGCTGGCTTCAAGCCCGAGGCAATGGCTGAGTTCTTCGGCCGCATGGCGTGGGCCACCCGCGCCGGTGGCGAGGGTCTACCCGAATTCCTGCGCACCCACCCGGTGACCACCAACCGCATCAGCGAGGCGCGCGAGCGTGCCGAACGCATGGGCAGCGAAATGCCGCTGATCGGTCTCGACCTGTCCGACCAGCGCGCGCAGAACCCATTGCTGCCGCGCTCACTGGCGACCTCCGCCGAACTGGCCGACCTCCGCCCCGATCCGGCCCTGTTCGAATGGGCGCGCGAGCGCATGCGCGTGCTCAGCGCGGCTTCGCCCGGGCAGGCGGTGGCCGAATACGAAGCCCGTCGCAAAGCCAGTCCCGGCGCGTTTTCCGATGGCGAACGCTACGGCGAAGCGTTGGCGCTGATGCGCAGCAACCGCGCCAGCCAGGCGGTGGCACAGATGGCGGCATTGACGCGCCGGTTCCCCGACAACTACTGGGCCGAACTCGGCTTGGCCGAGGCCGAGCATCTGGCCGGCATGGACGCGCAGTCCGACGCCCGCTTCGACGCACTGGTGGTGCGCATGCCGGGCAATGAGGCGGTGTTGCTCACCTACGCGCGCAGCCTCAACGAACGCGGCACCCGCGCCAGCGGCCTGCGCGCGCAGGAAGTGCTGCGGCCGCTGCTGAACCTGGGCGCCTACGACATCGAATTTCAGCGCAGCTTTGCCCGCGCCAGCGAGCTGGCCGGCGACACCCTGCGCGCCGCCGAAGCCTATGCTGAGGCGACCTTCCTGTCCGGGCGCGCCGAGGACGCGCTGTCGCAACTGCAGGCGCTGCAGCAGCGCGACGACCTCGACTACATTCAGCGCGCCCGCGTCGATGCACGGATCGCCTTCATGATGCCGATCGCCATCGAAATGCGGCGCCAGGGCCTCACCGCCCAACGCCAGACCCAGGGCCTGGCGCCGACATCGCATCGCTGAGAGCCGGCATCGCGCGCAAGCGCGCTCCCACAAGTGCCATGACGCGGCAACATCATGCATTTGCGGGCGGCTGTGTGCGGCACGCATGGCGCGCGTGGCCGCTCCGCGCGCCATGTCACGTAACGGTCACAAAACTGTTATTTACTGTCGGCATCGAAAAATCCGCGCGGACAAGGTGACAGGCGTGCAAAAACGCATCCTGATAGTCGACGATGAGCCGGCCATTCGCGACATGATCGCGTTTGCCTTGCGTAAGGCCGAATACGAACCGGTACATGCCGGCGACGCCCGCGAGGCGCATGCCGCGATCGCCGATCGCGCGCCCGACCTGATCCTGCTCGACTGGATGCTGCCCGGAACCTCGGGCCTGGAACTGGCCCGGCGCTGGCGCAAGGAAGGCATCACCCGCGAGGTGCCGATCATCATGTTGACTGCGCGCGGCGAAGAAAACGACCGCGTCGCCGGGCTCGACGCCGGGGTGGACGACTACGTGGTCAAACCGTTCTCGGCGCGCGAACTGATGGCGCGGGTGCGCGCAGTGATGCGCCGGACTCGCGAGGATGGCGACGACGGCAATGTCGACCTGGGCGGGCTGCGCATCGACGGCGCCGCGCACCGGGTGTTTGCCGGCGATACCCCGGTGCAGATCGGTCCCACCGAATACCGGCTGCTGCATTTCTTCATGACCCACCCCGAGCGCGTGTACTCGCGCGGGCAACTGCTGGACAGCGTGTGGGGCGGCAACGTGTACGTGGAAGAACGCACCGTGGACGTGCACATCCGACGCTTGCGCAAAACGCTGGAACCGACCGGGCGCGACAATCTGATCCAGACCGTGCGCGGCACCGGCTACCGGTTCTCGACCGCCACCTGATCGCCAGCGCCGGGGCACGAACGTCGTGCATGCCCGCCGCCCTGTCGCGTTCGCACGATGCCGGCATACGCTCCGGCGTGCGCCCTGCGACAATGGCGAACCGCTGCTTTGCATGTTGCCCGCCGTGCCGCACCCACTGACGGAAACCCAATGAGTTTTTTTCCCGGCCGCTCCTGGCAAATCTCGCTGTGGCGACTGGCCGGATGGCTGGCGTTGGGCACGCTGATCGGCGCCACTGCGCTGGGTTCGGCCTGGATGGGCTTGGCGCTGGTCGCGCTGGCGCTGGTGGCGTGGCATTACGCGCGGCTGTGGCGCCTGCTGCGCCTGCTGCGCGAGCGTCGCCGCCTGCATGCACCGATCGGGCGCGGCGTGTTCGGCGAACTCGAAAGCCTGCTGTACCGCCGGCAACGCGAGTCGCTGGTACGCAAGCGCCGGCTGGCCTCGATTCTGCGCGTCTACCGGCAGGTGGCCGCCGCCGTACCCGATGGCGCGGTGGTACTCGACCGCCACGGCTTCGGCATCATCTGGTTCAACGAGGCGGCCGGGCGCCTGCTGGGTCTGCGCTATCCGCGCGATCTGGGCGCGCGCCTGACCAACCTGCTGCGCACTCCGCGCGTGGTCGAATGGCTGAACGACCGCGACCACGACGAGCCCCTGTTCGATCTGCCGGCACCGGGCGACGACAGCACGCGCCTGAGCCTGCGCCTGATCGCCTATGCCAGCGACCAGTGGCTACTGGTGGTGCGCGACATTTCCACCTTGATGCGGCTGGAACAGGTCCGCCGCGATTTCGTCGCCAACGTCTCGCACGAACTGCGCACCCCGTTGACCGTGATCCACGGCTACCTCGATCTGTTCGAACCCGAGGACCATCCGGCCTGGCAGCCGATGATCCTGGAAATGCGCCGCCAGACCAGCCGCATGACCCAGATCGTGGAAGATCTGCTGATGCTGTCGCGGCTGGAAGCACAGAGCCGGCCCAGCGACGAAACCGTGGCGATGGCGCCGGTGCTGCGCACGCTGGAACGCGAGGCGCAAGCGCTCAGCCAGGGCCGCCACCGCATCAGCGTCGCCGACAGCGCGGGTTGCGATCTCGCCGGCTCGCTCAAGGAACTGCACAGCGCCTTCTCCAATCTGGTCAGCAACGCGGTGCGCTACACCCCCGACGGCGGCAGCATCGCGATCCACTGGGAACGCTCGGACGACGGCGGGGCGCGACTGCGGGTGGTCGACTCCGGCCAAGGCATTCCCGCCCAACACATCCCGCGCATCACCGAGCGCTTCTATCGGGTCTCGTCCAGCCGCTCGCGCGATTCCGGCGGCACCGGTCTGGGCCTGAGCATCGTCAAGCACGTGCTCGGCCGCCACCAGGCGCACCTCGACATCCAGAGCGAACTGGGCAAGGGCAGCACCTTCGCCTGCGTGTTCGAACCCGCCAGCGTGCGCCCGCGCGCGGGCGCCGCCGACGCCGGGTGAGCGTGCCCGTGCTGGATTGCGCTTGCGCATCACCCCGGCTCCGGTCTTCAATGAGCATCGCTGCCCGATCGCATCGTGCGCCATCGAGCCGCCGACCAAGGCGCCAACCGCAACCATGAGCCGCAACTCCATCCCACGCGCCGCCGACCCGCGCGACATCGACCTGCGCGACCCCGCGCTGTATCTCAATCGCGAACTGGCGCAGCTCGAATTCAACGCGCGCGTGCTGGCGCAGGCCACCGACCCGAGCGTGCCGCTGCTCGAACGCCTGCGCTACCTGTGCATTTCCTGCACCAACCTCGACGAGTTCTGCGAAATCCGGGTCGCGGCGGTGCGCCACCAGCTCGACTACGGCGGCAGCCTCGGCCCCGACGGCATGGGCGCCGCCACCGCACTGGCGCGCATCCACGAGCGCACCCGCGTGCTGGTGGACGCGCAGTACCAGCACTGGAACGAAGTGCTGCGGCCCGAACTCGCCGAACACGGCATCCGCATCCTGCCGCGCGACGACTGGAACGCACGCCAGAAGCGCTGGCTGAACGGTTACTTCCGCGACGAAATCCTGCCGGTGTTGTCGCCGCTCGGGCTGGACCCGGCGCACCCGTTTCCGCGCATCCTCAACAAGAGCCTGAACATCATCGTGGTGCTGCAGGGCAAGGATGCGTTCGGCCGCGCCGGGCACATGGCGGTCGTGCGCGCGCCGCGCTCGCTGCCGCGCATCATCCACCTGCCGCCAGCGGTCAGCGGCGGTCCGCACGACTTCGTGTTCCTTTCCGCAGTGCTTTCAGCATTCGTCGATGAGCTGTTTCCCGGCCTCAAGGTCAAGGGCGCGTACCAGTTCCGCGTCACCCGCAACAGCGAGCTGTTCGTCGACGAGGAAGAAGTGGAAGACCTCGCCCACGCGCTCAAGGACGAACTGGCCAATCGCGGCTTCCGGCGCGCGGTGCGGCTGGAGATCGCCGAACACTGCCCGCGCCCGATCCTGCGCACACTGCTGAAAAATTTCGAGCTGCCGGAGAACGCGGTCTATCGCATCAATGGCCCGGTCAATCTGAACCGGGTGATCCAGGTCTACGACCTCGCCGACCGCCCGGACCTCAAATTCCCGCCGCTGCTGCCACGCCCGCTGCCGCATGCCGGCAGCAACATCTTCCAGCGCATCGCCGAACGCGACGTGTTGCTGCACCACCCGTTCGAATCGTTCGGCGCGGTGCTCGACCTGGTCAAGCAGGCCGCGCACGACCCCAAGGTACTGGCGATCAAGCAGACCCTGTACCGCACCGGCGGCGATCCCACCCTGATCGAACACCTGATCCAGGCCGCGCGCAACGGCAAGGACGTCACCGTGGTGATCGAACTGCGCGCGCGCTTCGACGAGGAGGCCAACATCCGGCTCGCCGACCGTCTGCAGGAGTCCGGCGTGCAGGTGGTATACGGCGTGGTCGGCTACAAGACCCACGCCAAGATGCTGCTGATCGTGCGCCGCGAGGCCGGCGTGATGCAGCGTTACGTGCACCTGTCCACCGGCAACTATCACGCCGGCACCGCGCGCGCCTACACCGACCTCGGGCTGATGACCGCCAACCCCGAGATATGCAGCGACGTGCACCAGATTTTCCAACAGGTCAGCGGCCTGGCACCGGCGATCAAGCTCAAGCGCCTGCTGCAGGCGCCATTCACGCTGCAGGCCGGCATCGTCGAAAAGATCGGACGCGAAGCCGAACACGCGCGCGCCGGACGCAAGGGCCGCATCATCGCCAAGATGAACGCGATCAACGAACCGACCGTGATCCGCGCGCTGTATCAGGCCTCGCAAGCGGGCGTGCAGATCGATCTGATCGTGCGCGGCGCCTGCTCGCTGCGCCCCGGCGTGCCCGGCGTGTCCGACAACATCCGCGTGCGCTCGGTGGTGGGGCGTTTTCTCGAACACACGCGGGTGTTCTGGTTCGGCAACGACGGCAAGGCGGAACTCTATTGCGGCAGCGCCGACTGGATGGAACGCAATCTCATGCGGCGGGTGGAGATCTGCTTCCCGATCCTCGACCCGGATCTGGCACAGCGCGTGTTCGAGGAAGACCTGTCGAACTACCTTGCAGACAACACCGGCGCCTGGACGCTGCAGGCCGACGGCAGCTACCTGCGGGTGGTGCCGGGGCCAGAGGAAATGCCGCACAGCGCACAGGCGCATCTGCTGACGCTGCTGCGCACATGATCGCCATCGTCGATCCCATCGCACACCGGCGCGCTTTCGCAAACCGCCGCGACGCGACCCACATGCTTTTGCAGAAGGCCGCTTGCGGGCGACGGCACGGTGCCAATGCGGGTCGCGGAAACTTCGGCACCTCGAACGCCACCGGCGCCAGTCGCACGCAAACGCATTCCCACAAGCGCCGGCAGCCGCTTTGCCGGAAGCCCGCGCGCGCGCGATCGCCGTCACATCACCGGATCACCGCCCATGCCTGATTCTTCCAGCGCGCTCAAGGAAGGCGAACTGCTCGCCGCCGTCGACATCGGCTCCAACAGTTTTCACATGGTGGTGGCGCGGTACGTATTGGGTCAGTTGCGGGTGGTCGACCGCCTGCGCGACAGCGTGCGCATGGCCGACGGGCTGGACGAGAACGGCGACCTGCGCGCCGACGCGATGATGCGCGCGCTCGATTCGCTGTCGCGGCTGGGACAACGGGTACGCACCCTCGACGGCCACCGCGTGCGCGCCATTGCCACCAACACGGTGCGCCAGTTGCGCAACCCGCAGGCATTCCTGTTGCCGGCCGAGACCGCGCTGGGCCACGCCATCGAAGTGGTGTCCGGACGCGAGGAAGCACGCCTGATCTACCTGGGCGTCGCCAACGGCCATCCGCCCACCGGGCGCAACCGGCTGGTGATCGACGTCGGCGGCGGCTCCACCGAATTCATCATCGGCATGGGCTACGAGCCGCTGGAGCGCGAAAGCCTGCAGATGGGCTGTATCGCCAGCACCCGGCGCTTCTTCGCCGACGGCAAGCTGTCGCGGCGGCGCTGGCGCGAAGCGTTGACCGAGATCTCGGCCGAATTCCAACAGTTCGCCGCCACCTACCGCGCACTCGGTTGGAAGGAAGTGTATGGCGCCTCCGGCACCGTCAAGGCAATCGGAGAAATCGCCGCCGCGATGAAACTCTCGCGCGGTCACATCACCGATACCGCGGTGGAAGGCATCCGCGAGCGATTGCTGAGCTTCGACTCGATCGCCGCACTGCGCCTGCCCGGGCTGTCCGAGGACCGCCGCGAACTGATCGCCGGCGGCCTGCTGGTGCTGGAGGCGGCGTTCAACGAACTCGGCCTCAAGCGCATGCAGGTCAGCCAGACCGCGATGCGCGAAGGCATCCTGTACGACCTGATCGGACGCGCCAGCGACCACGACCCCCGCGACGGCTCGATCGCCGCGCTGATGCGGCGCTACGACGCCGACCCGCTGCAGGCGGCGCGGGTGGAGCACACCGCGCTGCTGCTGTTCGACCAGGCGGCATCGAACTGGGAACAGGGCGACGACGAGCGCCGGATGCTGGCATTCGCCGCGCGCATCCACGAAATCGGCCTGGCGGTGGCGCACAGCCAGCACCACGTGCACGGCGCCTACCTGATCGAACACTCCGACATCGCCGGCTTCTCGCGCCAGGAACAGAAGATGCTGTCGGTGCTGGTGCGCTGCCAACGGCGCGGGGTCTCGCGCAATGCCATCGACTCGCTGCCCGACCGGCTGTCGCTACCGACCCTGCATCTGACCGTGCTGCTGCGGCTGGCGGTGCTGCTGCATCGCAGCCACGATCGCGAACCGCTGCCGGCGCTGAGCCTGCGCGTCGACGCTCGCACCCTGGAACTGCGCGCGCCGCGCGCCTGGCTCGACACTCACCCGCTGACCGCAGCCGACCTCGCCACCGAAGCAGAGACCCTGGCCGACGTCGGCTTCACCTTGGAGGTGCGCTCGGCCTGAGAGCTTCACGGGCGCGGCGGCTGTCATCGAACTGCCATCTCGTTGTCATATTCGCGGAACGCAGGCTGCCCACACTGGCGGCCATGAGCACATCGCCGCTGCGTGTCGCCATGGTCAGCGAAACCTACCCGCCGGAGGTCAACGGCGTCGCCCTCACCGTGCAGGCGCTGGAACAAGGCTTGCGCGCACTGCGGCATCCGGTCGAACTGATTCGACCGCGCCGCCGCGACGAGCCGATGCCGGCGCGCGCCGACGAACTGATCCTGCCCAGCCTGCCGCTGCCACGCTATCCGGGCCTGCGCATCGGCCTGCCCGCCGCCCACCGGCTGCGCACGCACTGGCAGCGCCACCGCCCCGACGCGGTCTACGTCGCCACCGAGGGCCCGCTAGGCTGGTCGGCGGTGAGCGCCGCGCGCCAGCTCGGCATCGCCGTCGCCAGCGGCTTTCATACCCGCTTCGACGACTACGTGGCGCGCTACGGCGCGCCCTGGCTGCGCGGCGCCGCGTTCGCCTGGCTGCGCCGCTTCCACCAGCGCGCCGATGCCACCCTGGTGCCCACCACCGAACTGGCGCAGTTCCTGCGCGGCCGCGGCTTCGGCAACGTCGCAGTGCTGCGCCGCGCGGTGGACCCGGTTCAATTCCATCCCGCGCATCGCTGCGCGGCCCTGCGCGCGCAATGGGGCGTCGACGACGCCACCCCGGTGCTGATCCACGTCGGCCGGATCGCCCCGGAAAAAAACCTGGCGCTGGCAATCGACGCCTATCGGCAGGCACAACGGGCGCAGCCACGCGCGCGGCTGGTACTGGTGGGCGACGGCCCCGATCGCGCCGCGCTGGCAAGCGCGCATCCGGACCTGGTGTTTTGCGGCACCCAGCGCGGCGCTGAGTTGTCGCGACACTTCGCCAGCGCCGACCTGTTCGTATTTCCGAGTCTGAGCGAGACCTTCGGCAACGTCACCCTGGAAGCGATGGCTTCCGGCATCGCAACCGTTGCGTTCGACTACGCTGCCGCCAGCGAGCACCTGCGCGACGGCGAGCACGGTGCAGCGGTGGCGGTCGGCAATGACGCGGGGTTCGTCGCTGCCACCGCGACGCTGGCGGCCGACCCGGCGCGCTGCCGCGCGATGGGCGCGCAGGCCCGCGCAGCGGTGGCGTCGCTGCGACCGGACGCCGTTGCCCGGCAATTCGCCAGCCTGCTAAGCGATCTCGCAGCACGACGATCGCCGCAGCCCGTCACGCACGCCCCACATCCCGGAGCCACGCCATGAATGCTCGCGCACGCCGCCTGCACGATCGCGAATACGCCTGGACCGCCGCCGCCAACCGCTGGGGCCACGGCCGGGCGATCCGCGCCTACTTCTCCACGATCAGCCGGCTCGGCGACGGCGTGTTCTGGTACGCGCTGATGGCGGCGGTGGTGGTGTTCGACGGAACGCACGGCCTGCTCGCCACCGCGCACATGGCCGCCACCGGCGCGCTAGCGCTGCTGATCTACAAGACGCTCAAGCGCTGGACCCGACGCCCGCGGCCCTGCGCGCGCGACTCGCAGGTGCGGGCGCTGGTGGCGCCGTTGGACGAATTCTCGTTCCCCTCCGGACACACCCTGCACGCAGTGTCGTTCGCGTGGGTGGCGCTGGCCTACTATCCGGGACTGGCCTGGCTGCTGCTGCCGTTCGCGGTCAGCGTCGCGGTCTCGCGCGTGGTGCTGGGCCTGCACTACCCCAGCGACGTACTGGCCGCCACCGCCATCGCCGCCGCGCTCGCCACGCTGTCGCTGTGGGCGCTGCCGGCACTGCAGGCGGCAGTCTGACGCGCCACGCGCCGCGCCGATAACGCGCCATCCGGAGCATCGCCGGCGCGGGCCGACCGGCGCGAATCGGTACACTACACCGATGAACTATCGCCATGTCTTCCACGCCGGCAACCACGCCGACGTGCTCAAACACGTCGTGCTGCTGGAACTGCTGGCCGCGCTGGCGCGCAAACCGGCGCCCTACTTCGTGCTCGACACCCACGCCGGCAGCGGCCGTTATGCGCTCGCCGCCGACAGCGAGGCCGCCAGCGGCATCCTGCGGCTGGCAATGCAGGAAACCCCGATGTTGGCGCGCTATCGCGATGCGGTGGCGGCGCACAACACCGACAGCCGCATGAGCAACTATCCCGGCTCGCCGTTGCTGATCGCCGGCGCACTGCGCGATGACGACCGCCTGGCCTGCTGCGAACTGCAGCCCGAAGAAGCCGCTACGCTCAAGGCCCTGCTGCACCACGACCCGCGCGTGGGCGTGCATCGACGCGACGGCTACGATGCGCTGGGCGCACTGCTGCCTCCGCCCGAGAAACGTGGCCTGGTGCTGATCGACCCACCCTACGAAGCGCAGGACGCCGAATACCCGCGCATCCTCGACGCCCTCAAGCAGGGCCTGGCGCGCTGGCCGCAGGGCATCTTCGCGCTGTGGTATCCGATCAAGCGCCGCCGCACCCTGTTGCCGTTCTTCCGCCGTGTCGCCGCGCTGCCGGCGAAGTCGGCGCTGCTGGTCGAACTGCTGGTCCAGCCCGACGACTCGCCACTGCGGCTGAACGGCAGCGGCATGTTGATCCTCAACCCGCCCTGGCAACTCGACCGCGCGCTGCCGCCATTGCTGGGCGCGCTACGCACCGCGCTCGCACCGGACACCGGCAGCACCCGCCTGGAATGGCTCAAGCCCGAAGCGGCCTGATCGGGTCCGCAAAGGACGCAAAGTGCGCTGAGCAGATGCAAGAGCGGAATTCAGGAGCAGCCCATGAAACTGCTCGCGATCGATCCGGATATCCGCGAACCGCCTTTCACCTTCGACAACTTCGCCTTCTTTGCGGACCAACCGCCGTCACGCCGCGTCGTCGGGCTCGAAAAAGCTCCAACGCACTTCCGGAAACGCCGCGCGCAGGTCGCGCTCGACCCGATTGATGGCAGCGATCAGCGCCGGTGCCGATTCGGCTTCGCGCATCCGCGCCTTGATCGACACCAGCACGTCGTCGCCCATCTGCAACGTGATCAGGTTGTAAACCTCGGCCACTTCCGCGCGCTGCTGCAGGAACGTCAACATGCGCGCCTTGACCGCCGGGTCCACGCTTTGTCCGATCAGCAACGCCTTCACCTCCGTCGCCACGAACACCGCGATCACGATCAGCAGCACACCAATGCCCAGCGTGCCGATCGCATCGAACAGCGGGTTGCCGGTGATCATCGTCAACAGCACCGCCACCAGCGCGAACACCAGTCCCAGCAGCGCCGCCAGATCCTCGCCGAAGATCACCACCAGTTCCGCCTGCCGGCTGTCGCGGAACCAGCGCCACAGGCTGTCATTGCCGCGCACCTTGCTCACCTCGCGCAAGGCGGCGCGCATCGACACCGATTCGGCGACGACCGCGAACGCCAGCACGCCCACCGCCAGCCACGGGTTGTTCAACGGCTCGGACGAATGCAGCTTGTGCCAGCCCTCGTACAACGAAAACATGCCGCCGACGCTGAACAGCAGCAGCGCCACCAGAAACGACCAGAAATAGATTTCCTTGCCATAGCCCAGCGGGTAGTCCGGCGAGGGCGCCCGTTTGGCGCGCTTGATGCCCAGCAGCAGCAGCCCCTGATTGCCGCAATCGGCCAGCGAATGCACCGCCTCGGCCAGCATCGCGCCCGAGCCGGTCATCACGGCTGCCGCGGTCTTGGCGAGGAAGATGGCGAAATTCGCGCCCAGCGCGAAGAAAATGGTCCGCAGCGAGTTGGCTTTGCCTGCCATGGCGACATCCAGATGACGAAACAGGCGCGCAGTTTAGCCGGCGCCGCCGCCGCGCACACGTACTGTCGCGCCAAAGCCACATGAACGGATTAGAGTGGCGTCACCACAACCCTGTGGCAGCATCGCCAACATGAACAGACTCCACTCCAAGCATGCACTGGAGCGCGCCCCGATGCCGGGGGCCTGGTGTGAGCGGGTGTGGCTGGACGACGGCCGCGAACTGTGGGTCCGCCCGATCCAGCCGGCCGATGCCGCGCCGATCCGCGCCGCCTTCCCGCTGCTGCGCCCCGAGGAAATCCGCAATCGCTACATGCACGCGCTCAAAGAGCTGTCCGAGGAATACGCGCACCGCCTCACCCACCCCGAACCGGGCCGCGAATTCGTGCTGGTGGCGAGCGAGCCGCTACCGCCCGGCGACGCATTGGTAGGCGCGGTCGCGCGGCTCTCGGTGGATGACGACGGCCGCGCCGAATTCGCGATCCTGGTGTCGCACTTCCTCGCCGGCCAGGGCCTCGGCCGTCACCTGCTGCGGCGCCTGATCGAATGGGGCAAGCGCAAGCGCCTCGTCGAAATCTACGGCGACGTGCTGGACGACAACCTGCCCATGCTCGAACTCGCGCACGAACTGGGCTTCCGCCGCGACAACGTGCACGACACCCCAGGAGTCACCCACATCCATCTGGCCTTGCCGCCTGCCGCCGCGCGTCGCGCCGGTTGACCCGACCAAGAGCCGGTCGACCCACCGACCATGAACCGTGGCTGCGGATAGCGAAGCTTGAATGCCGATCGTCCGCGCGCAGCCACCGCCATAGCCTGGTTCACCACTCACCACGACATCCCGCCTGCCCCTCCCCTTGCGGTGCGCAGCATCGCAGGGGGAGGTTGGGAGGGGGTTGCTGTTGGAAGCCGTGTCGCAAGTATTCACCCCTCCCCAACGGACCGGCCCTGCCGGGCGTTCTGTGCCGCACGAGCTGCCACCCGCAACTCGTCAGCCGCGGCCCATCACCCCCTTCGCTTGCAGCGAAAGGGAGGGAGCTTGCATTGCGCGCCGCCTGTTGCTGTGCGGCGGGAACCAGAGACGGTTCATGGAGAGCCGCCTGTTCCGGCATGGCCGGAACGGCACCCCGACCACGAATCGGAGGCCCCACCGCGCACGCCCAACCTCAACGCGCGATGGCAATCGCCGCATTGGCGCGGATGGCCGGGCCGCTGGTCGGATCGACCACCGGCTTGGGCGGCGGCTCGGGCACCGTGAACTCGCGGATCGCACCCGGCTGAAACACCAGGCACATGCTGGAACCACCGTAGCTGAAGTAGCCCAGCTCCTCGCCCTTGCGCACGCGCTGCCCCTTCTCCACCGCAATCGTCACCGATGAAATCTCGGTGATGCCGATCGGCATCACGCAGACCATGCCGATGGTCGGATCGTCGCTCTCGATGAACACCAGGCCGCGCGTGTTGACGCAGGCGTAGTAACCCTCCGAAAGGATCGCGTTCGGGTCCCAACCGGCCGACTCGGCATCGCTGAATTGCAGACCGTTGACCACGAAGCGATCGCGCACCGTGCCGTCGATCGGCGCGCGCCAGCGATGGTAGTTGGCGCCGCTCAGGAACGACTGCAACACGTCGCCGCCGACGAACCGCTCCACGTACTCGCTGTGTGCCAGCATGTCGGCCAGCGAAAACGGCTCGTCCTTCAGCCAGAACTTCGCCGTGCGCTGCACCGCGCGCGCGATGGTGACCACGTTGCCATCGTTGGCCGAGACGATCACCTTGCGGTCGTCCGGCGCGCTCACCGGCCGGCACTCCGGCTTGATCTGGCGATGGAAGAAATCGTTGTACGAAGCGAAGCCCCAATGCGGCTTGCTGCGATCGGTCACGAAATCGTCGAGCTGATACTCCACCACCGCCGAGGGCGACAACCAGCCCGTGGGCGACGTGTTGAGCACGTTGGCGCTGGCCGGGCTGTCGAGATACGCACACCACTCCTTGAGAATGCGCCGAATACCGTCGTTGAACGAGGCAACCCGGAACAGCGCCTCACCCGCCACCGTCATCATCATGTACACGAACAGCGACGACATCGGAAAAGCGTGCCGGCGCTTGGGATCGGCGTTGTACAGCGGCGCCAGGGTGGTGATGTAGTCCAGCGCCGCCAACAACTGCGGCACCGTGCGCACCGTGGCCGGCGGCGCACCCGGCAGGGTCCGCACCTGGACCAGCATCTCCTCGACGTACATGCGCACGATGGCATCGCGCTCGATCAAACGCGCCAACTCGCGCACCGCCGGGCTCGACCACTCGCCCGCGCCAGCGCGCGTGCCCACCCGCAGCGCCAGCTCGGCATGGAACGCCAGCAAGGCATCGCGTGCTTGCGGCAGATGATGGGCAAACGCGCGCGGCAGGCCGCTGGCACGGGCAAGCATCGCCGCCGCGCCAGCCAAGCCATCGGTGATCGCCGTCACGTAATCGCTCATACCGACCGCGCCGCAGCTCGCTGGGTCGGGCTTGCTCTGCTGGTCGGCTGCGTAGCCGAGGATCTGATCGAGGGTCCACACGAATCCGCCGCCGACGCTCGTCTCACCCTGGATCGACGCGAACAGGCTTTGCATCGCCGACGGGCAATCGCCCTGCCAATACCACGTGCTCGGATCGGGCTGCGGCTTGGCGAGATTGCGGCTCCAATCGCCGGCCACGATGAAGCCGGTGGTGTCGAACCCGGGAATCGCCGTCGCGATCGCCTGCGCCCAGGTAGCCGGATCGTTGCCCGAGCCGCCGTCGTAGCATTGCAGGTTCCACCACTTCACCGCGCCTGGATGGCTGGCGTTCAAGGCCGCCAGCGACCCGGTCCAGAAATCCATCTCCCACGAAGCGTAAGGGCAGAACGTGATGCCGAAGCCGATCTCGACCAGCATCTGGCAGAACGCCACGAACGAGGCCTGGTCGTAGCCTTCCTCCACGTCCATGTCGATCGCCGCAATACCCGGAAACGTCGTGTGGAACGTCCGAAAGTTGGTTTGCAACGCCGTGCCGACGAACGAGTTGCCATTGGCCTGATAGATCGCCTGCACGTTGGCGAAATCGCTGACCCCGCCGCCGCCGATCGATGCCAGCAGCATGCGCAGGCCATTGTTGCTGCCCCCCGCCATCAGCGTCTGCAACTGCCCCGGCCATGCCGCATCGCCGACGTACTGCCCACCGCTCACGATGCTTTCGTTGTTGAAGCCGATGTCGCCCGTGCTGCTGATGTGGAACAACCCCAGAATCACCGTATTCCAACCCGCCTGCTGAATCGCCACGATGTTCGGCGCCAGCGTCGGCGGATACATGATGCCCTCGCCGTAGGCGGCGATCGTAAGACTGCTCATAACGAATGGTCCCCTGTTCAAATAGTGATGCCGCAATAGCGCGGCCGGGCGCTCGCAAGCGCGCTTCGCCCACGCACAGCCAACGCAGATTGCCGGGCGCGGGGGACAACCCAAGCGCGCTCGCACAAGAGCGGCAGCGACTCCCAGCAACAGCGCAGCTACGCCAGCGGCACCACCACCCGCAACGCCACCTCGCGCTCGACCCGAAAGCCCATGCGCTCGTACAGGCCACGCGCGCGGGCATTGCTGGATGCCACGTGCAGAAACGGCGTCTGCCCGCGCTGCAACTGCCGACGGATCACAAGGTTCATCAAGCGCCGTGCCAAGCCACGCCCCTGAAACGCGGGATCGGTACACACCCCACTGACCTCGCGCAAACTGCCCGCATGCAGGCGCTCGCCCGCCATCGCCAGCAGACGCCCGTCTTCGAACACCCCGAAATATTCGCCCATCTCGATCGTGCGCGGCCCGAACGGACCCGGCTTGGTCGCCGCCACCAGATCCAGCACCTGCGCCAGATGCGCCGCACCCAACGGCACCGCCGCCAGCGCCTCGTCCGGCCCCGGCGCCACCCCATCCCAGCGCATCAAGCACATGTGCGCGTCGGCCGTCAGCTCCCAACCGGCCGGCACCTCGCCCCGCCAACCCGAACAATACAACCGCTCGCCCGGCTCACAGAACGGCCGGATCGCCGCCCAATCCGGACACTGTGGATCCGCCATCGCGATCATCGCCGAATACCCCGGCAGCACCCGCCGGATCG
>JANRIF010000101.1:0-9526 GCA_033765245.1 Lysobacteraceae bacterium | reverse complement strand
CCCTTTCGGGGCGCCGAAAAAACAAAACCCCGGCTGTCGTTGCCGACAGAGCGAGGTTTGGTTCGAGAAACTGGAGCGGGAAACGAGACTCGAACTCGCGACCCCGACCTTGGCAAGGTCGTGCTCTACCAACTGAGCTATTCCCGCCCTGAGCTGCAAAATTCTACGGAATTTCGCGCGCGTGTCAACACCTGTGACGCAACAATTACGGCGCGTCGTCGGCGCTCATCGCCGGCCAGGCGGCGCGCACGTACAGCAAGCCCGACCACAGGGTCAGGATCGCGGCGACTGCGAGCAGCCATTCGCCGATCTTGAACACCGGCAGGCCGGCGATGTCGGCGCGATACAGCAGGCAGATCAGCGCCACCATCTGCACGATGGTCTTGATCTTGCCGATCCACGCCACCCGGATGCGTCCGCTATGACCAATCTCGGCCATCCACTCGCGCAAGGCGGAAATGGTGATCTCGCGGCTGACGATGATCGCCGCCCACAACGTCATCCAGATGGTCGGATGCGCCTGCACGATGATGAACAGCGCCACCGCGACCGCCAGCTTGTCGGCAACCGGATCCAGGAACGCGCCGAACGCCGAGTACATGCTGAAGCGGCGCGCGATCCAGCCATCCAGCCAGTCGGTGAGTGCGCCCAGCGCAAACACTGCAGCGGCAGCGAGGTTGGTCCATTGGTAGGGCAGATAGAACACTACCACCATCACCGGGATCAGCGCGATCCGCATCAGGGTCAGCAATGTCGGTATCGTCAGCCTCACGTGTCACCCGTTCCCGGACTTGCGACGCCCGCGGCGTCCAAGCCATGCAATGCCGCGTAGATGCGCGCCGCCAGTGCCGCGTTGACGCCATCCACGCGCGCGATCTCCTCGATGCCGGCGCGCTTGAGACCGGCCAGCCCGCCGAAGTGCTTGAGCAAGCTGGCACGACGACGCGGCCCGATCCCCGGAATGTCCTGCAGGCGGCTGGTTACTCGCGCCTTTTGCCGCTTGCCACGATGCCCGGTGATGGCGAACCGATGCGCCTCGTCGCGGATCTGCTGCACCAGTTGCAGTGCCGGCGACGCAGCGCCGGGTTTGCAACTGCCGCCGTCAGGCAGCAACAAAGTCTCCTCACCCGCGCGCCTCGCCTCGCCCTTCGCAACGCCCACCACCAGTATGCCTGACACGCCCAGTTCCGCCAGCACCGCGTGGGCCTGCGCCACCTGGCCGCTGCCGCCATCGATGAACAGCACGTCGGGTACCACACCGTCCTCGGCCGCGCGCCGGAAGCGCCGCGTCAATGCCTGGTTCATCGCGGCGTAATCGTCGCCTGGGGTGACGTCGGTGATGTTGTAGCGTCGATACTGGCCGCGCGCCGGTCCCTGCGCATCGAACACCACGCATGACGCCACCGTGGCCTCGCCGGCGGTGTGGCTGATGTCGAAGCACTCCATCCGTGCCGGCGCCGCCTCCATCCCCAGCAGTTCGGCCAATGCCTCCAGGCGCGCGCGCTGACTGGCGCTGCTGGCGCGCTCGCTCGCCAGCGCCAAATCGGCGTTGCGCAACGCCAGCGCCACGTAGCCGGCGCGCTCGCCGCGCAGCGCGTGCTTGATCTGCACGCGGTGCCCGGCCGCCTCCGCCAGCACCGATTCGAGCAGTGCCACGTCGGCGATGGCATGGCTGAGCAGCACCTCGCGTGGCGGCGTGTGTTCGAGGTAGTACTGCGCGACGAACGCCGACAACACTTCCTCGCCGCTGTCGGCGCCGTGCGTACGCGGGAAGAACGCGCGCGTGCCCTGGTTCATGCCGCCGCGGAACGACTGCAGCACCACACATGCGGCCCCGGCTTGCACGCTGCAGCCGAGCACGTCCATGTCGACCCGCTCGCCGTCGACGTACTGCCGCGACTGGATGCCGCGCAGTTCCGCCACCAGATCGCGGTAGCGCGCCGCCTCCTCGAACGCCAAGCGCGCGCTGGCGCTCTCCATCTCGGCGTTCAACTCGTCGACCAGTTCGTCGCTGTGCCCTTCCAGAAACAACACCGCGCGACGCACCGCCGCGGCGTATTCGACCTCGCTGACACGGCCTACGCAGGGCGCCGAACACCGCCCGATCTGATGTTGCAGGCAGGGGCGGCTGCGATTGCGAAACACGCTGTCCTCGCAGCCGCGCAGGCGAAACAGTTTGTGCATGCGCGAGATCGTCTCGCGCACCGCCAATCCGCTGGGAAAGGGCCCGAAGTAGCGGCCCGGCTCCGCGCGCGGCCCGCGGTGCATGCCGATGCGCGGCCACGGCCCAGCCGAGAGGTGAATCTGCGGATAACTCTTATCGTCGCGCAGCAGCACGTTGTAGCGCGGCCGCAGCGTCTTGATCAACTGGTTTTCCAGCAACAGCGCCTCGGCCTCGGTCCGAGTCACGGTGATCTCGACCGCGGCAATCTGCGCCACCATGTTGGCGATGCGCGGCGACAGCCCCGACGTGCGGAAATAGCTGGACACACGCGCGCGCAACGAGGCGGCCTTGCCGACATACAACACACTGCCGTCGCCGGCGAGCATGCGATACACGCCGGGGGCGCTGGTGAGGCCGCGCACCAGCGCACGCCCGTCGAACGCAGGTGCGGCGACGCGCTCGTTCATTCGCCGATCGGTACGTGCCAGGCTTCGCCGCTGGCGACGTCGACCCGTAGCACCTCGTGCGCGTGGGTGTTAGCCACCCACAGGTACCCGGCGCCGACCGCGATGCCCATCGGATGATGCAGGCGCACCGACACCGCCAGCGTGCCCACCTCGTCGCCGCCGAAACGCAGGTGGCGCAGCGCGTGGTTGTAAGTGTCGGCGATCCACAACGTCGCGCTGGCCGGATCGGTGGCGAGCGCCATCGGACACTGTAGCCGCGCCTGCGCGCGCGGCCCATCGACGTTGCCGAATTCGAACAGGCCACTGCCGACCAGGGTGGAGACCTGACGGCCCGATGGCTGAATACTGCGGATTGCCGACGCCGCGCTGTCGGCGCAGAACAGCGCCTGGCCGCTGACGCACAACCCGGTAGGCTGCGCCAGCACGGCAGCGCGCGCCTCGCCGTCCAGCAACCCCAGCACCCCAGAGCCGACCAACACCGACAACTCGCGCTGCCCCAGGTCCAGTTCCAGTATCTGATTGGCGGCGCTGTTGGCGATGTACAGGCGCTGTTGCAGCGCGCAGATGCCGGCTGGCAGGTCCAGTGTGTAGCGCTGCCCCTCGCGACACGAGCCGCCCTCGGTGCTGCCGGCACGCCCGGTGCCCAGCACAGTGACGACGTCGCCATCGTGCAGACTGATCCGGCGCAGCGCATGGTTGCCGGCATCGGTGACGTACAGCGCATCGCGCAACTGCGCCAGCCCAGCCGGTCGCCGAAAGGCCGCCTCGCCGCTGCGGCCGTCAAGCAGGTCGGCGTTGCCGCTGCCGAACTGCCGCAGGATGCGGCCATCGAGCGAGCATTCGAGCACGCGATGGTTGCCGCCATCGGCGACGAACAGGCTGTTGTCGACCAGCGTCAGCGCCGTCGGAAACCGCAGCGGCATGCGTGGCTGCGGCCGCGAAAACACCGGTGCCTCGCCCGACACCATCAGCCCCTCGTGCTGATCGAGCAGGCTCGCTACCGCGTCCTCCAGTTCCAGGCCGCGCTCGTCGCCGACCACCATCTCGTGCAACCGGCCGTCGATGTCGAGCACCAGCGCGGTGGGCCATACGCGCAGCTCCATCGTCCGCCAGAACGCGAACGCCGGGTCGTGCGCGACCGGCAGCCCGATGTCGAGCCGACTCACCCATTGCCCCAGCAGGCGGGCGTCGCGCTCGGCATCGAACTTGGCGCAAAGCACCACGTAGGCGCGCAACTTCTCGGGATGGCGGCCCTGCAGACGGCGCACCTGCTCGATCACGTTCTGGCACCAAGCCGAACCGGGGGATACCACGGCCACCAGCGCAATCCGTCCACGCGCCAGGGCCAGCCTCTGGGGCGGCGCGTTCAGCCATTCCAGGGAATCCGGAAACTCGATGACTTGGGTTTCGCTCATGATAGTGTCCATCGCGGCCAGTGCTTCATCGCGACCGCAGCCGCTGGCCGATCGCGTCGATCGCGTCGCGCAGCAGCGCGAAAACCTGTTCGAAGGCGCGCAGGTCGCCATAGTAGGGATCCGGCACATCGTGCGCGCCCGCGATGCCGGCATAACGCAGCAGCAGGTCGCAGCGGTCGTCGGCGCGCGGGCCGAGCAATCGCCGCACCGAATCCAGGTTGTCACGGTCCGCGCACAGGATCAGGTCGAAGCGCTGTGCGTCCGCGACGGTGCACTGGCGTGCGCGCAGCGCCGACAGGTCCACGCCGTGCGCGGCAGCCACCGCCACTGCGCGCGCGTCCGGCGGCTGCCCGCGATGCCAGTCGCCGGTGCCGGCAGAATCCACCCGCGCACCCGGCAATCGTTCCGCCCAACGCTGCCGCGCCAGTCCCTCGGCCATCGGCGAGCGGCAAATATTGCCGAGACAGACGAACAGGACGCTGCTCATGTGGACTCGGCGTCGGACGCGCGCCGGCGCAGGTGCGCGTGCGCGCGTTCGAGGTCCTCGGCGGTGTCGATGCCGGGTGGAAACGGCGCCGGGCTCAATGCCACCGCGATCTCCAAACCCGCCTCCAACACCCGCAGTTGTTCCAGCGATTCGATCCGCTCCAACTGGCCGGGCGGCAGGGCGGCGAAGCGCCGCAGGAAACCTGCGCGATAGGCGTAGATGCCGATGTGACGGAGCCAGCCATCGCCGGGCACGCTCAGGCGATCCTGGGCAAAGCGATCGCGATGCCACGGCACCGGCGCGCGGCTGAAATACAGCGCGCGACCGTCGCCGCGACGCACCACCTTGACCACGTTGGGATCGAAGATTTCGCGCGCGTCGGCCAGCGGCGATGCCAGGGTCGCAACCGGAGTGTCCATCGCGATCAACGCACGCGCCACGGCGCGGATGCCGGCAGCGGGCGCGAATGGCTCGTCGCCCTGCAGGTTCACCACGACCTCCTGATCGTCCCAACCCAGTTGCTCGGCGCATTCGGCAAGGCGGTCGGTACCCGACGCATGATCGTCACGGGTCAGGCATACCCGCACTTCCGGCGCCACCGCATGCACCGCCGCGGCAACGCTGGGGTCATCGGTAGCCACCACCACCACCCGGGCACCCGACGCCTTGGCGCGCCGCACCACGTGCGCGATGATCGGCTCGCCGGCCAGCAACTGCAGCGGTTTGTCCGGCAAGCGGGTGCTGCGCAAGCGCGCCGGAATAGCCACCGTGAACCCGCGTTCGATCATCGCCCCTCGCTCCGCAACAGCGCCGCACTCAACGCATGATAGAACGCGGGCGTCAGTTGCGCTTCCACCGCAACCGCGAAACATCGCGCATCGGCAAACCCGCGACACTTTACCGCGTCCTTCTCGGTCATCAGCACCGGCAGCGCATCGGCAAAAGCAAGATCGTCGGCGCGGAAGGCATGATGGTCGGCGAACACGTGCTCGATCGGTTCGATTCCCAGCGCACGCAACGTGGCGAAAAACCGCGACGGATTCCCGATCCCGGCCAGCGCGTGTACGCGATGACCGCGAAAAACATCCAGCGCCACTCGCTCGCCGCTTGCCAGAGCCATCGCCGTCAGCGGCTGCAGGCGCATGCGGAACGTCGGCGGCATGGCCGCATCGTCCGTCCGCTCGGCATCGCCCGCAATCACCCGCAAATCGCAGCGCCGCGCGCGCGCCAACGGCTCGCGCAGCGGGCCGGCCGGCAGCGGCAGGCCATTGCCGTAGCCGCGCGCGGCGTCCACCACCTCGATCTCCAGATCGCGGCCCAAGCGGTAATGCTGCAAGCCGTCGTCGGCGATCACCACGTCGCAGCCGGCAGCGACCAACTCATGCGCACCGCGCACGCGGTCGCGATCCACCCGCACCGGCACGTCGGTGCGCTGTGCGATCAGTACCGGCTCGTCGCCCGCAAGGCGCGGGTCGGTCGCGGCTCGCGCCCAAAGCGGCTCGCGCCCCCGTCGGCCATAGCCGCGCGTCACCACGCCCGGGCGCCGCCCCTGCGCCAGCAACCAGTGCGCCAGCGCGATGGTCAGCGGCGTCTTGCCGGTGCCGCCAACCACCACGTTGCCCACCACGATGACCGCCGCGCCAATCCGCTCCACGCGCATACGGCCAGCACGATACGCCTCGGCCCGGCGCGCCACCCACCACCCGAATGCGCGCGCCAGCACCCGCAGCACCACGCCCGGCGCCACGCCGCCGTACCAGCGTTGCGCCAGCCAGCGATCGGCGCGCGCCGCAATCGCGTTCACGTGTCCTGTGCCTCGCGAAACTGCATCCGGAACAATCGCGAATACAGCCCGTCGCGCGCCAGCAGCTCGTGATGGCTGCCGTGCTCCACCAGCCGCCCGTGATCGAGCACCAGCACCTGGTCGGCGTGTTCGATGGTCGCCAGCCGATGCGCGATCACAAAAGTGGTGCGATCGGGGATCAGATGGTTGAGCGCGTCCTGCACCAGCCGCTCCGATTCGCTGTCGAGCGCGGCGGTGGCCTCGTCCAGAATCAGGATCGGCGCGTCCTTGAGGAATGCCCGCGCAATCGCCAGGCGTTGGCGCTGGCCGCCCGAAAGCAGCGCGCCGTTCTCACCGATGCGCGCCTGCATGCCCTCGGGCAGACGCTCGATGAATTCCAGCGCGTTGGCGGCGCGCGCCGCCCGTTCGATCGCGGCGGCGTCGGCGCCGGCCTGCTCGCCGTAGGCGATGTTGGCCGCCACGGTGTCGTCGAACAGCATCACCCGCTGGCTCACCAGCGCGATCTGCCGGCGCAGGTCGCCCAGGTGGATCTCGCGGATCGGCACTCCGTCGAGCAGTACCTTGCCGGCGTCGGGCTCGTAGAAACGCGCGATCAACCGCACCAGGGTCGACTTGCCGCTGCCCGAACGCCCGACGATGGCCGTCACGGTGCCGGGCCGCGCCACGAAGCTGACGTCGTGCAGCGCCGGCACGTCCTGCCCGGCATAACTCAGGCTGACGCCGTGAAACGCGACCTCGCCGCGCGCGCGCGCAAGGTGACGGGTACCGTCGTCGTGTTCGTCGGGCTGGTCGAGCACCGTGAATATCCGCTGCGCCGCCGCCACCCCGCGCTGGATCGAACTCTGCACGTTGGAGATGCGCTTGAGCGAAGGCAGCATCGCCATCATCGCGGTGATCAGCGAGACGAACTCGCCAGCGTCCATGCGGCCCTTGATCGCCTCGCGCCCGGCCATGTACAGGATCGCCGCCAGCGCGATGGCGGCGAGAAACTGGACCGTGGACGAAGCCAGCGCGCGAATCACCTCCACCTTGACGTGGAGCTGGCGGTTGCGATTGGCGAGCGCGGCGAAGCGCCGGCTCTCGTCGTCCTGGGCGCCGTAGATCTTCACTTCCTGCTGCGCCGCCAGCGCCTGCTCGGCGGTCATCGCCATGCTGGCGACGCCGTCCTGGATGCCGCGGTTGATGCGGCGGTAGCGTCGCGACACGAACCGCGAGATCAGGCCGATCAGCGGCACCAGCACCAGCATGGTGGCGGTCACGCGGTGGCTTTGCTGCACCATCACCCAGAACAGCACACCGATGGTGAGGGTGTCGGTGAGCAGCACCTTGAGCGATTCGGTACTGGCGTGCGCCAGTTGCTCGGTGTCGTAGTTCAACCGGGACACCAGATTCGGCACCGGCTCGGTGTCGAAACGCTGGCTGGGCATGCGCAGGTACTTGCGCATCAGCGCCTGGCGCAGGTCCCGCACCACGCCGCGGCCGGACAAGGCCATGCCGTAATCGGTGACGAAGGTGGCGATACCGCGCACGAAGAACAGCACGATGATGCCCAGCGGCAGTGCCAGCCGGATTTCCTTGCTGCGCGCGACGAAGGTCTCGTTGACCATCGGCTTCATCAGCCAGGTGAAAGCGCCAGCGGCCGCCGCCTCGATCACCATGCCGACCATCGCGATCAGCAACAGCGGCCAATAACGCCCCGAGAATCCAATCAACCGCAGGTACGCGCGCCAGGCGCCGCGCGCGGAATCGTCAAAGACCGGGCTCACTGGCCGCGCTCCGGCGCGGTCGCGATCGACAGCCGCTTGAATCCGAGCCCGCCCAGAACGTCCATCGCGGTCACCACCGCCTGATGCGGGGTCATCGCATCGGCGCGCAGCACGACCGGCTGCTCGCGGTTCTTGCCGGCGACGCGCACGATCGCCTCGCGCAACGAATCCGGATCGGACTTGAGCACTTCGTTGGCGCCGACGAAGTAGCGACCCTTGGCGTCCACCACCACCAGCAGCACGTCGCGCGCCGGCGCCTGCTCCTCCGGGCTGGCCTTGGGCAAGTTCACCTGCAGCGCCGAATGCGCATCGAAGGTGGTGGTGACGACGAAGAAGATGATCAACGTGAACACCACGTCGATCAGCGAGGTCAGCGTGATTTCCGGCTCGTCGCGTTGCCGGCCGGCATCGATCCTCATTTGCGCGCCCTGGGCGCCGGCGGCGCCAGATCGGCCTGATCGATGGTGTCGAGCAGGATCATCGCCTGTTCCTCCATCTCGATCACGTACGACGCCACCAGACCGCGGAAATAGCGATAGAACATCAGCGCCGGGATCGCCACGATCAGTCCCGCCGCCGTGCTCACCAGCGCTTCGCCGATGCCGCCGGCCAGACGGCTGGCATCGCCGACGCCGAATTGCAGAATGTTCAGAAACATCCGGATCATGCCGGTCACCGTACCCAGCAGACCCAGCAGCGGTGCCACTCCGGCGATCGTGCCCAACGTGTTGAGGAAACGTTCGAGCCGGTGCACCACGTGCCGCCCGACGTCCTCGACCCGCTCCTTGATCACCTCGCGCGGCCGATGCCGAACGTCCAGCGCCGCCGCCAGCAATTCGCCCAGCGGCGAGTTGGCGCGCAGCACTTCCACGTGCGCCGGATCGAGCTGCCGGCGCTCGGCCCATTCGCGCACGTCCGGGCCGAGCCCGTGCGGCAGCACCGCCTTGCGTCGCAAGCTCCAGAAACGCTCGATCACGATCGCGGCCGTCACGGCCGACACCGCCATGATCGGCCACATCACCCAACCACCGGCCAGCACCAGTTCCAGCACGCGAAAACCTCCGGCAAATCCGAGTGCATAGGATAGCGGGTCGGCCATGGCGATGTCGGGCGCGGGAACGCCGCGCTGTCAGCGGTTCAGTTGCGCTCGTGCCACAGGCGGCGGCGCGTCGCGCGCCAGCGCGCGGTCACCCGTGCGCCGCGCGCGTCCACCCGCACCCGCACCAGACCCGAATCGGCGCTGTCCACCACTTGCGCTCCGCCCTCGCGATAGCGTTGCACGATGGTCGCCCTCGGCAGTCCGAAGCGATTGCCGTGGCCGGTGGCGAACAACGCGAGTTGCGGCGCCACCGCGGCAACGAACTCCGGCGATGACGAAGTGTTGCTGCCATGGTGCGGCACCACCAGCACGTCCGCGCGCAGC
>JANRIF010000090.1:0-20306 GCA_033765245.1 Lysobacteraceae bacterium | reverse complement strand
GGTGAGCGTAGCGAGCCCCAGCATGTTCGATTTCGATGCGGCAACGGCGCTGGGGTTCCCCCGGATCAAGTCCGGGGTCACCACCAGCCTACGCACAACGTAGCTGCCATCAAGCAAATCGCGCGGCCGGCGCTGCCCCCGATAAGCTCCAAACCGCGCCGAACACTCCGCTAGTCTGCCCAAATTCCGCGCCTACGCCTAATCGCAGGTGCGGACGCGCGTCATCCCGCCAGGATCAGGCCCACCCCAGCCAGTGCCAGCGCGACGCCACCGAGGCCGCGCGCGCCCGGCCGTTCGCCCAGCCACCACCACGCGAGAATCAGGATGAACACCGAGGCGGTCTCGTTGAGGATCGCCGCGACCGAGGCGCTGGTGTACTTGTAGCCGCCCAGCCACAGCAGCATCGCCAGCCCCTGCCCCACCCCGGCGGCGAACAGCAACTGCCGCCACGGCACCGGCCGCGCGTGCTCATGCAACGCCGAAAGTTGCCCGCGCCACGCCGCCAGCACCAGCATGCCGATCCAGGCGCCGAGCATGCGCAGGCTGGTGATCCACAGCAGCGGCTGCTGTTCGAGCACGCGCTTGATCATCACCACCGCCAACGCCATCAACGCGATCGCCGCCGCGCCCAACAACACGCCGCGCAGCGGATGCGCGGCGTTGCCGCGCCAAGGCGCCGGCACCCACGCGGTCAGCAGCACGCCGGCACTGACCAGCACGAAGCCGGCCCATTGCAGCGCATGCAACTGCTCGCCCAGCAGCACGAACGACAGCAGCACCACCAGCGGGCTGTACAGATTGCCGATCACCCCCATGCGCGCCGCGCCCAGCGCGTTGAGCGCACCGAAGTACAGGGTATCGGCGAGCGCGATGCCCAGTACGCCGCTGCCCAGCACCCGCAACCATTCCATCGGCGACAGCGGCGGCGGGAGCGGCCCTTCCAGTGCCATCGCGAGCGGTAACAACGCGCCCAGCACCAGCGTGTTCTTGAGAAAATTCAGGCGCAGCGGCGTCAGACGGTCGCCGAGCTGCCGATACGCGATCACCCCGACGGCCCACGCAGCAGCGCTGCCCAACGAGAGGATTTCGCCGATACCGATGTGCACGCTCATATTGCCCGGGGTGCCAACGCGGCGCGCATTATGCGCGTTGTTGCGCCACGTTTCAGGCGGATCGTGCGATGCTGCGCAGGTTTTCCTACCGGTGATCCGTCTCTCGTGAACCCGGCGCCCGTGCAAGCCATCGACACCGCGCAATACGCCGCCCGCATCGAATTCGTGGTGGAACTGGCGCGACGTCTGCACGCTTACGGCACCACCGCGCAACGCCTCGAAGGCGCCATCGGCGCGGTAGCACGCCGACTCGGCCTGGAATGCGATCCGTGGTCCAATCCGACCGGCCTGATCCTGAGCTTCGCCGACCCCAACGGTTCCGCACTGTCGGGGGTGACCCGCGTGATCCGGCTGGAGCCGGGCGACGTCGACCTGGGCAAGCTGTGTCGCGCCGACGCCATCGCCGAGCAGGTGCTGGCCGGCGCGCTGGACGTGGGTTCCGGCAGGCTTGCCCTGCGCGCACTGGAGCGTCCCGCGAGCACGCGCGCGAGGGCGATGACCGCGGTCGGCTTCGCACTGGCGTCGGCGGCGGTGGCGGGACTGCTGCACACGCGCTGGTTCGACATGCTGGTGGCAGCCGGCATCGGCGGCCTGATCGGCAGCCTGCACGTGCTGGGCCTGCGTCATCCGCGGGTGCTGGAGACCTTCGACGCGGTGGCGGCACTGCTGGCCACCTTGATCACCGCCGCGATCGCCACGTTTCTGGTGCCGCTGGCGCTGACCTCGGTGGTGATATCGGCGCTGATCGTGCTGCTGCCGGGGTTGATGCTGACCAACGCGGTGGCGGAACTGACCAGCCAGCACCTGGTCTCGGGCACCGCACGCTTCGCCGGCGCCGTCGCCAGTCTGTTCAAGCTGACTTTCGGCACGGTGGCGGCGATGCAGTTGGTGCAACTGCTGGGCTGGTCGCCGCAGGAAGCGCCCAGTGCGGCGATGCCGCCATGGGTGGAATGGGTGTCGCTGCTGGTGGCGTCGTATTCGTTCGCGGTGCTGTTTCGCGCCAGTCGGCGCGATTACCCGCTGGTGATGATGGCGGCGTGGCTGGGCTACGGCGTCACCCGTCTTGCCGGGTTATGGCTGGCGCCGCTGCAAACCGGATTCCCGATCGGGGTGTTCCTGGCAGGGCTGGTTGTCACTGCCGCCAGCAACGTCTATGCGCGCAACGCCAACCGGCCGGGTGCGCTGATCCGGGTACCGGGCATCATCCTGCTGGTTCCGGGCAACATCGGCTTTCGCAGCATCACACTGATGATGGAGCGCGACGTGATGCTGGGCCTGGACACCGCGTTCACCCTGCTCAATGCGCTGATCGCGCTGGTGGCAGGCGTGTTGTTCGGCAACCTGTTGGTGGCGCCGCGGCGCAATCTGTAATTGGGGCGCAGGGGATTTGCCGACGGCAAGAGCGCTGCACGCGCTCGTGGAAGGATGCTTGCGGACGACGCTTGTCCCCGCACCTGCACAAGCCTTGTCGCGCTCAAGCGCGCTCCCACAGACAACAACATCGCGCCATAACGTAACGCCCGGCGACTGGGCCGGGCGTCACGGTGCCGTCAGATGCGCATGTCGCCTTCTTTACGACCCTTGGCCAGCGCTTCGTTGAACCAGCGCGGGCGCTTGCCGCGACCGGTCCAGGTCTGGTCGGGATTGGCCGGATTGCGATACTTCGGCGGCACTTTGGTGCCGGTGCGCGACGACGCCTTGCGGCTGCCGGTGCCGAACAGTTCGTCAATGGTGTACCCGGCATCCTTCGCCGCCGTCGTCAACTGGCGCCGCACATCGTTGATCTTTGTCCGGTGAATCTTTTTCTTTTGACGCTCGGCGTTGGCAATCAACGCATCGAGTTCGGCTTGACTCAGCTTTTCCAGATCAATGGCCATGATTCCTCCAATATGTGGTTCTGCGTGGTAGAACGTGCGGGCGCGATGCGCCGGCCAGACGATATTAATCCAATTCCGGCAAAATCACAGTAATCATAGGTCACACAAGGCGCGCCCCCGATCCGGCAGCGACGCCCGATGTCACTCATTGCACCAGGCCAAGACGCTGGCGCAGCGCGGTCTTGTCCAGCGCCTCGTTCTCGCCGCCGGCACGGCTGCGGTATTCGAACGTACCGGCAGTTACTCCCCGTTCAGATACGACCACCCGATGCGGGATACCGATCAGCTCGATGTCGGCAAACATGGCACCGGCGCGAAGACCGCGATCGTCCAGCACGGTCTCGATGCCGGCGGCGTCGAGTTCTTCATACAACGCCGTGGCGGCCGCATCGACTCCGGCATCGTTGCGCGGGTTGATTACGCACACCGCCACGCGCCACGGCGCCATCGGCTCGGGCCAGCGAATACCGGCCTCATCGAAGTTCTGCTCGATGCTGGCGGCGACAATGCGGCTGACGCCAATGCCGTAGCAGCCCATGTACATGACACAGGCCTTGCCGGTCTCGTCGAGCACCGTGGCCTGCATCGACTCGGCATAATTTTGCCCGAGTTGAAATACGTGACCGACCTCGATACCGCGCGCGATGGCCAGCGTACCGCGCCCATCCGGCGACGGATCTCCCGCCATCACGTTGCGAACGTCGGCGATCAGGGCGGGTTCTGGCAAGTCGCGCCCCCAGTTCACACCGCGCAGGTGGAACCCGCTGCGATTGGCGCCGACGACGAAATCGGCCATCGCCGCGACGGTGCGATCGGCGATGACGAAAACCGGCTGCTGCGGCGCGACCGGCCCGAGGAACCCGGGTTCGCAGCCCAGGTGCGCGACAATCTCGGACTCATTGGCAAGGCGGTAATCGGCCAGTCCGGGCAGCTTGGCCAGCTTGATTTCATTGACCGTGTGATCGCCACGCACCAACACCAGCACGAAACCGCGCTCGCCGATCACCGCGACCGATTTCACCATGCGCTGCAGCGGAACTCCCAGCAACGCGGCAACGGCCTCGCAGGTCTTCTGGGTCGGCGTGGCAACCTCGGTCAACGCTTCACCCGCTGCCGCGCGCGGCGCCGACGGCGCCAGCGCCTCGGCCATTTCCACGTTGGCGGCATAGTTCGAAGCGCCGGAAAACGCGATCGCGTCTTCGCCCGAATCGGCCAGCACGTGGAACTCGTGACTGGCATTGCCGCCGATCGCGCCGGTATCGGCCTGCACCGCGCGAAACTTAAGGCCCAGGCGTTCGAAGATGCGCGTGTACGCGGCGTACATGACCTCGTAGGTGCGCGCCATGCATTCGGGCGTGAGATGGAAGGAATAGGCATCCTTCATCAGGAACTCGCGCGCGCGCATCACACCGAATCGCGGGCGGATCTCGTCGCGGAACTTGGTTTGAATCTGAAAGAAGTTGACCGGCAACTGCTTGTACGAGCGCAGCTCATTGCGGGCGAAGTCGGTGATCACTTCTTCGTGGGTGGGGCCATAGCAATACTGCGCTTCCTTGCGGTCGCGGATCTTCAGCAACTGGCCGCCGAACTTCTGCCAGCGCCCGGTTTCCTCCCACAGTTCCTTGGGCTGAACCGAGGGCATCAGCAACTCGATCGCACCGGCTCGCTGCATTTCCTCGCGTACCACCTGCTCGACCTTGCGCAGCACACGCAAACCCAACGGCGTCCAGGTGTAAATGCCTGCGCCGAGTTTGCGGATCATGCCGGTGCGCAACATCAACTGATGACTGACGATCTCGGCGTCGGCGGGCGTTTCCCGCGACGTATGCAAGTGAAACTGGGACAGACGCATGGCGCAGTGCCTTGATGGGAATGGCGAGCCGGCGATTGTAGCCGCCTGTGGCGTTGGCGCCCAAGCTTCGCACCGCCGCCGCCACTCCCACAAACAGCCAAAGCGACATCCCACCTTTGTGGGAGGCCGCTTGCCGGCGGCTGTGCGTAGTCAACCGATAGCACCGAAGCGATCGACCGCTATTCGGCCAGAGTTACCACCGCGTCGCGCGCAAGCGCGCTCCCACAAACAGCCAGAGCGACGCCCCGCCTTTGCGGGAGGCCGCTTGCGGGCGACAGAGCGTAGCGAAGGCATGAGCATCGCGTAGCGATGCGTTGTCGCGAAGCGACTGACTGCGCGTAGCGACGGTTCGCGATGCACAGCAGCCGCGGTTGCACCACGAGCGTTCTAACGCGCGCGCCCAACGGGGCGGCAGCGCGCGTCACTCGTCGCAATAGAAGGTGATCGCGTTCTGTGCGCGCTTGCGCTCGGCGTCGCGCTGCTCGGCGCTCAGCAGGTCCTTGATACCATCGCCGTCGACGTCCTGCATGACGTCCCCCGATTCCTGCAGGGTCTTGAGATTGTCCTTGGCGCGCTGACAGAACTGCTGGCGCGAGGCGGCAATGGAGCTGGCGGAAATCGTGGTTTCGGGAGCTGCCGCGGCCGATTCGACGACATCGCCCGTTGGTGCGGCGACTCGATTGCGTACGGTGATCTCGCGCGCGGCGATCGCGTCGTCGGGCGGCGGTGAGTCCGAATAATGCGGCACGCCGTCGGCATCGACCCAACGATAGACTTGATCGTCGGCACACATGCCGGTGAGCGGCACCAGCGACAGCGAAACGACGACAGCGGACAGGAACAGGGAACGGTTGCGCATGGCGGGGGTTTCCGGGCGGACCGTGGTCAAGTGTACCGGCTTGCGCGGGCCGGTCCAGTTGTTGCCGACGAACGCGCGCATGGCGGCGACCGCAGTCGCGGCGGCGGTCGCCCGGGACCGCGCAGCAATGAGTACACTGTGAATCTGTCTTCCAGGGCCCGGTCATGAGCGAACCCTTGTCCACCCCCGCACCGCGCTCGCGCGGCATCTACCTGTTGCCCAACCTGCTGACCACCGGCGGCCTGTTCGCCGGTTTCTACGCCATCCTTGCCGCCGCCAGCGGTCGCTTCGAGGTGGCCTGCATCGCGGTCTTCGTGGCTGGCCTGTTCGACAGCCTCGATGGTCGTATCGCCCGTTATACCGGCACCACCAGCGAGTTCGGAGTGCAATACGACTCGCTTGCGGATCTGGTCAGCTTCGGCATGGCGCCGGCACTGGTGATGTACCACTGGGCGCTGGTGCACCTGAAGGCGGATGCCTCGGTATTGGGCAAGGTCGGCTGGGCCGCGTCGTTCCTGTACGTGGCCTGCGCGGCGCTACGGCTGGCGCGCTTCAACACCCAGGTGGGCTCGGCCGACAAGCGCTGGTTCATCGGCCTCGCCAGCCCCGCCGCGGCCGGGCTGATGGTGGCGTTCGTGTGGACCTTCAACGACCTCGGCTTCAGCGGCATGCAGTTGCGCCACGTTGCACTGGTGGTGACGGTGATCGCCGGGTTGTCGATGGTGAGCCGTATCCGCTATTACAGTTTCAAGGCGGCGCCGCGCTCGGAGCGGGTGCCTTTCCTGTTCATGCTGATGGCGGTGCTGGTGATCGTGGCGCTATTCATCGATCCGCCCAAGGTGCTGCTGCTGGTGGGCCTGATCTACCTGCTGTCCGGGCCGCTGATGTGGCTGTGGCAGCGACGCCGGCGTGGTGAGAGCGAGGCGGGGTGATGCCGGCCGTGGACTGGTCGCCGCGCCAGCGCGTGCTGCTGGGCGCGCTGGGCTATGCGCTGGATCGCTATCGCCCGGCGCTGCCCGCCAACCAGCGCGCGGCACTGGAGCTGGATGCCGATGCCATCGATACACCGCTGCTGCGCGCGTTGCTGGCCGCCACCGGGCTCACGTTCGAGCAAGCGCGGCAGGAGCCGGCCGGTGCCGCGCGCGTGCGCCTGTGCTGGGATGTAGCGGGACGCGCGGTGGTGTTGCCCGGCCTGTCGGCGCTGCGCCAGGGCGCAGTGAAACGCAGCCTGTGGCCGCAACTGCGCGGCCTGCGCAAAGGGCAGCGGTAACTGTGAGCGCGCAACGCTCCCCGCGTGCCTTGATCCGGCCCATGACCGAGGCCGATCTCGACGGCATCATGGCGATCGAGCTGCGCGCCTATCCCTATCCGTGGACGGCCGGCATTTTTCGCGATTGCATCCGCGCCGGACATCACTGCTGGGTGCTCGATCGCGAGGGGTCGTTGTGCGGATATGGCGTGCTCAGCATCGCCGCCTGCGAAGCGCATCTGCTCAACGTCTGCGTGGCGCCGGAGTTCCAGGGCCGCGGCCTCGGACGGCGACTGCTGGCGCGCATGGTGGACCTGGCGCGTTGGCATCGCGCGCAACGGGTGTTCCTGGAAGTGCGCCCGAGCAACGCCGCCGCCATGTCACTGTATGAGAGCGTCGGCTTCAACGAGATCGGCCGCCGTCCCGGCTACTACCCCGCCAGTAACGGCCGCGAGGATGCGCTGGTGATGGCGATGGAGCTGCTCGGCGACGAGTGCTGGCCGCCGAAGTAGGCTGCGGCGCATTCAGTGCGTGATCCACCGAAAGGTGAGATTGATGCGTTCGCCGATGACGCGCGCGCTGCGCGGCACCGCGTGTCGGTAGTGGCGCTGGGTCTCGCCGGCCATCACCAGCACGCTGCCGTGCGCCAGTGGCAAGCCCAGCGCACGCGCGCCCGGTTCGCGACGTTTGAGCAGGAAACGGCGCTCGGCACCGAGGCTGAGCGAGGCGATCACCGGCTGCGGCCCCAGCTCCGGCTCGTCATCGCTATGCCAACCCATGGCGTCGTGGCCGTCGCGATACCAGTTGGCCAGCACACTGTTGAACGGCGCCCCGATCTCTTGCGCCAGTTGCTCGCGCAACGCCAACAACAGCGGCAACCAGGGCTGCGGCGCGAAGCGGGTTCCGGAATAGGTATAGCTGGCATCCGGGTCGCCAATCCAGCAGCTCCGGCGCGGCGCCTCATGCCAGCTGCCGAACAGGCGGATGCGGTGGGTTTCCCACGCAACCTGCTCGCGCAGCGCTGCGAGCAGCGCATCGGCCTGTGCGGCCGGCAGCCAGTTCGCGTGGTAGCGCAAATGCGCATCCGCCAGCGGAATCTCGTTCCATGCCATGGCGTATGGTAGCGCGGCGCACTGTTAGAATTCCCGAGCACTGATAGGAGCCGGACATGAGCGAACGCGAATCCATGGAATACGATGTGGTCACCGTCGGCGCCGGCCCGGCCGGGCTCGCCTTCGCGATCGCACTCAAGCAACGCAAGCCGGAACTGTCGGTCTGCGTGATCGAAAAAGCCTCGACCATCGGCGCGCAGATTCTATCCGGCGCGGTGATCGAACCTGCGCCCCTCGACGAATTGCTGCCGGGCTGGCGCGACAATCCGCCGCCGATTTGCGTCCCGGCCGGCAAGGACGAGCTGTGGATGCTGAGCAAGACCGGTGGCTGGCGCCTGCCAACGCCGCCGACGATGAGCAACCACGGCAATTTCATCGTCAGCCTGGGCGCGCTGTGCGCGTGGCTGGCGCCGCAGGCGGAAGCCCTGGGCGTGGAAATCTATCCCGGATTCGCCGCCGCCGAGCCGTTCTACAACGCCGATGGCAGCGTGGGCGGCGTGCGCATCGGCGATATGGGCGTGGCGCGCGACGGTTCGCACAAACCCAGCTACACCCAGGGCATCGACATCAAGGCCAAGGTCACCGTACTGGCCGAAGGCGCGCGCGGGCATCTCACCAAACAGTTGATCAAGCGCTTCGATCTGGCCGCCGACAGCGACCCGCAGGGTTACTCGATCGGCATCAAGGAGCTGTGGCAGTTGCCGACCGGCCGCGCCAAGCCCGGCACCATCTTCCATAGCATCGGCTGGCCCGCCGACACCCACACCTACGGCGGCGCCTTCCTGTATCACCTCGACGGCGACCGCGTGGCGCTGGGCTACGTCTCCGGGCTCGACTACACCGACCCGCTGTATCAACCCTACGAAGCCTTCCAGCAATGGAAAGCGCACCCGAAAGTGAAGGGGCTGCTGGAAGGCGGCAGCATTCTTTCCGCCGGCGCGCGCGTCATCGTCACCGGCGGCTACCAGAGCCTGCCGAGGCTGGAGATGCCTGGCGCGATCCTGATCGGCGATACCGCGGGCCTGCTCAACGTGCCCAAGATCAAGGGCGTGCATCAGGCGCTGCGCTCGGGCCTGCTCGCCGCGGAGCATCTGGCCGAGTCGCTGAACCCGGTCGGCTTCGACGCGCGCCTGCGCGCCTCGCCGATCATGGCCGAACTGAAAACGGTGCGAAACTTCAAACCCGGCTTCAAGAAGGGCCTGTGGTTCGGCCTGCTCAACTCGGCCTGGGAAACCATCACCGCCGGCCTGTCACCGTGGACCCTGCGCAACAAGGCCGACTGGAACCGCCTGCACAAGCTCGGCGAATACACCGCGCCGGAACGCGACTACGTGGAGCGCACACTGCCACCGCGCGACCGCCTCGCCGGCGTGTATTTCGCCGCCACCGAACACGACGAAGACCAACCGATCCACCTGCAAGTGTCCGACACCTCGATCTGCGTCGATCGTTGCGCCAGAGAATTCGGCAACCCCTGCACCCGCTTCTGCCCCGCCGGCGTCTACGAAATGGTCGACGACGCCCAAGGCAAGCGCCTGCAGATCAACGCCGCCAACTGCGTGCACTGCAAGACCTGCGACATCAAGGACCCCTACCAGATCATCAACTGGGTCACCCCCGAGGGCGGCGCCGGGCCGAATTACCAGAATTTGTGAGGGTGGCGCGCATGCGCGTCTCGGTTCGGCGCATCGCGATGCTGGCACTCGTATTCGCCGCCGTGGTGGCTGCCGCGTTGTTACTGCAGCGGGAACAAGACAGGCATCAGGCGCAAATTCGGCGCGAACGACCCGGGCAATGGGTGGATGTAACTACTTTGCGCGAGTGGCTGAGGTACGCCGACATCAGCCCGCTTGCAGACACCTGCCATGCGGGGTCGCCCACCACGTTGATGTTCCTGCACGAAATCTGCGGAGGTATGCTTCAGGTGCGCATCACACTCGCCGATGCCGGTAATTCGCCGGCACCGCGCGCCGAGCTTCGCGCCACCGGATTCGCGCGATTCCGGATCGGGAATCGCCTGACTGCCGCCAGCGACATCGCCCTCAACGCCGAGCAAGCGCGCTTGCTGACGGGCCTGACCTTGGGCGAGTTCACCCGTCCACACGCCCCGGGCTCAAACTGCGGCATGCCTTGCTTCGTGTCGTCGGTAGAAGCCTGCACCGATGGCCACCATGCGATCCACCTCGCAATGGGCCACAGCCAAAGCGAACAAATGGCATGGACGCGCGCCCTGGAAATACTGTCGGTGCACCCGGACGGGGCGGCAGATGGCCCAGCATGTTTCTGACGCGCGCCGCAAGGTAGCCCGGATTAGGCGAAGCCGCAATCCGGGGCCGCGAACGGGTCGGGCATTGTCGCAAGCCGTGGTGGCATCCGACCCCGGATTACGCGCTACGCGCGAATCCAGGCTACGCACCCCATCATCGACCAGGCTAGACCATGAACCGCCACTCGTTCGATATCTCCCGCATCCACCGTCTTGCCCTGGTATTGTGCGGATTGGCGCTGTGCATGATGGCGTTGCCGCTCCTGCAGCCGCTGCCTACCGGGAAACCGACGGCCGATGAAGTTGCCTACCCGATCCGGGATTACCCGTTGGACGACCCACACACCGTCCGCGATTACGACGGGGTCGTCGGTCGGCTCGAACCCACAGGCATCGAGTTTGTCCGTCCGCGATGCCGAGGTGAGCGCGGCGAACGCTTCCTGTTTGCGTGGCTGCCTTCGTTTACGGATGGGGTGGTCGTTACCGGCTATCGCGCCAACGATCCCGCGGCAGCATTGGCCGTCACCGGATTCGTGTTGAAGAATTCTGGTCCCGCTGCGTACTACCGCATCCGCGACACACGGCATTCCGAGCTACCCGCATGGGATTGGAGCGCGGTCGCAAACGGGTTCCGCCGCTCGCTATCGCCGCAGCGCGGTGCCACCAACAACTGGGGCGGCGCCGACGGGACGGGCTGGTACGTCGAATGGTGCAACCACGGGCGCTATGCCTACCAGTCGCGTTGGTCGCCCGAAGGCAATGTCGAGGAAACCGAACTGGTACGGCTTGGCGAGCGGTTGGCGCGCATTGGCAAGGTCGACCACGTGTTCCATCGAGCGCTCTACTTCGATCTGACCGAATGAGCTCGCGCGCGCGAACGCCACGTCGTGGCGCGCGGATTTCGGTACCGTCACACCGCGACCGGACGGTGTAACGCCCCCGCACCCCACACCCAACCTGCAATAATATGCGGATGCCCCGCATCGCCCTCGCCACCGCCGTCGCGGCTTTCACGCTCGATGAAGACATGGACCCGCTGCTGGCGGCGTGCCTGCAGGCGGGTGTGGGCGCGCAGCGGCTGGCGTGGGACGATCCCACGGTGAGTTGGGGGCGCTTCGATGCGGTGCTGCTGCGCTCGACCTGGGACTACACCGACCGGCTGCCGGAATTCCTGGCTTGGTGCGAGCGGGTGTCGGCGCAGACCCGGTTGATCAATCCGCTCGAGGTGGTGCGCTGGAACACCGACAAGCGCTATCTCGGCGAACTGGCGCGGGCGCGGGTGCCGGTGATCGAGACCCATTACTTGAGTCTGGCCGATGCGCCCGACGATTTTCCGGCGTTCGACGAATTCGTGATCAAGCCGACCGTGGGCGCCGGATCGCGCGGCGCGCGCCGTTTCGTCGCTGCCGAGCGCGAGCAGGCGACGGCGCATGCGGCGGCATTGCAGGCGCAAGGCCGCGAAGTGATGGTGCAGCCCTACCTCTCGCAAGTCGACAGCGCCGGCGAGACCGCGCTGCTGTTCTTCGGCGGCGCTTTCAGCCACGCCATCCGCAAGGGCCCGCTGCTGCCGCGCGGCGGCGAGGCCACCCGCGCCTTGTTCGCGCCGGAACGCATTCAGCCGCGCGAACCGTCGGACGCCGAACGCGCGGTGGCCGAGCAGGTGCTCGATGCCTTGCCTTTCGGCAGGCCGCTGTATGCGCGGGTGGACCTGCTGCCGTCGCCGGAGGGGCCGCGGCTGCTGGAGCTGGAACTCACCGAGCCTTCGTTGTTCTTCGACACCGCGCCCGACGCCGCAGCGCGTCTGGTCGCGGCGCTGTGCGATGCGCTGGCGTGATGTTCGCGTGCGTTCGGCCGCGGGGCGCCCACAACGCCAGCCCAGGATTTGATCTTGGGGGCGGGTTACGGCTGAGGAATGGCGTATTCAATACCCGCTGCGCTGCACCATACGGCGCCGAACGGGTAAAATCACCGGTCTGGTGCCGACGGTGACATCCACCGTGGCGTCTTCCGGGGCTGCCCGACGCGGCACCGGATCACCGCCTCTCCCTGTCGAAAGGAAATCCCTACGATGAAGATCCTGGTCGGATACAAGCGGGTGGTGGACTACAACGTCCGCATCCAGGTCAAGCCCGATGGCTCGGGCGTGGTCACCGATGGCGTCAAGCTCTCCGCTAACCCGTTCGACGACATCGCGCTGGAAGAAGCACTGCGCTTGCGTGAGAAGGGCATCGCCACGGAAGTGGTGGTGGTGGCGATCGGGCCGGCCGACCTCACCGCGCACATCCGCAACGGTCTGGCGATGGGCGCCAATCGTGCCATCCACGTGGTGGCCGATCAGGCGATCGAACCGCTGGCGGCAGCGCGCGTGCTGCACAAGCTGGCAGAGAAGGAACAAGCAGGTCTGTTCCTGGTCGGCAAGCAGGCGATCGACGACGACGCCAACCAGACCGGGCAGATGCTTGCCACGCTGTGGGGACGGCCGCAGGCCACCTTCGCCGGCAAGATCGAGATCGCCGGCAACGTCGCCACCGTCACCCGCGAGGTCGACGCCGGCCTGGAAACGCTGGAAGTGGACCTGCCGGCGGTGGTCAGCGTCGATCTGCGCCTGAACGAACCGCGCTTCATCAAGCTGCCCGACATCATGAAGGCCAAGAGCAAGCCGATCGAAACCATCGCGCTCGCGGATCTGGGGGTGGACGCCGCCAGCCAGTTGCAGACCAGCCGCTACGCGCCGCCGCCCACGCGCAGTCGTGGCGTGATGGTGAAGGACGCTGCCGAACTGGTGTCCGCGCTCAAGGCCAAGGGTCTGCTGTAAGCACGGCGCTCCGCTCCGACCGGAGCGGCTTTGCGCAACACGCCACCTCATCCCACCGTATCCAGGGCGCCCTTGCAACGCGGGCGCAGCACATGGACAAGGAACCCATCATGAGCAACGTCCTGATCATTGCCGAACACCATGGCGGCACCCTCAACCCCGCCACCGCTCGCTGCGTCAGCGCGGCGCTGGCGCTGAAAGCCGCCAGCGTCGACGTGCTGGTGCTGGCCGACGATCCTGCCGCCGTAGCCGCGCAGGCCGCCGCACTCGCTGGCGTCACGCGCGTACTCACCGTGGCGCACGCCGCCAATACCGCGCCGATCGCGCAGGTGCTGGCGCCGCAGATCGCCAAGGTAGCCGGCGATTACAGCCACGTCTTCGGCCCCTCCACCACGTTCGGCAAGGACTTGATGCCATGCGTGGCGGCACTGCTGGGCGTGGCACAGGTCAGCGACGTGATGGCGGTCGAGGGCAGCCACACCTTCCAACGCCCGATCTATGCCGGCAACGCCATCATCACGGTGCAGGCGCCGACCGATCGTACCGTGGTTGCGACCATTCGCACGGCGTCGTGGCCGGCGGTTGGCGGCGGCGGTGGTGCCGCCATCGCCGCGTTGACGGTGGACGTCGCGCTGCCGACGCACACCCGCTTCAAGGGCCTGCAGTCGGGCAAGAGCGACCGCCCGGACCTGCAGAGCGCTTCGCGCGTGGTTTCCGGCGGCCGCGGCGTCGGTTCGGCCGAAAACTTCGGCATCATCTACAAGCTGGCCGACAAGATCGGCGCCGCCGTCGGTGCCTCACGCGCCGCGGTGGATGCCGGCTACGTCGCCAATGAACTGCAGGTGGGACAGACCGGCAAGATCATCGCGCCGGACCTGTACGTGGCGATCGGCATTTCCGGTGCGATTCAGCACCTCACCGGGATCAAGGATGCCGGTACCATCGTCGCCATCAACAAGGACGCGGAAGCGCCGATCTTCGAGATTGCCGACATCGGCTTGGTCGGCGACCTGTTCAAGCTGGTTCCGGAACTGGAACAGGCGCTCTGACCCCCGCGGGCCGGCGCGCCGCCGGCCCGTGCGACCCGCCGATGGGCGCAACGCCCGCCACGGTGCCGCTTGCGGCACCGGTTCACGTTTCTATTGTTCATAAGTACATGGCTGGCAGCGCGGCCGCTGCCCTAGAATCCGGAGTCGCCCCCGATGCACCCCAGGACCCCCCGCGCCATGGACAAGCCGATCTGGATGCCGAGCGACGCGCGCATCGAACGCGCCAACCTCAATCGTTTCATGCGCTTCGTCCGCGCCGAGACTGGCGCCAACGAGGACTTGAACCGGCACTCGGCCCTGTACGACTTCTCGATCCGCCAGCCCGAGCGCTTCTGGACCCTGGTGTGGGATTTCTGCGGCATCAAGGCTACCGGCGAGCGTGAGCCGGTGTTGGTGGATGCCGACAAGATGCCGGGCGCGCGCTGGTTTCCGAACGTGCGGCTGAACTTCGCGCAGAACCTGTTGCGTTTCGACGATGAGCGCGTAGCCCTGCTGTTTCGCGGCGAAGACGGCCGCACCGAGCGCATCACCTATGCCGAGCTGCGCCAGCACGTCGCGGCGCTGGCCGCCGCGTTACGCGCCAGCGGCGTCGGCGTGGGCGACCGCGTGGCGGGCTTCATGCCCAACATCCCGGAGACCGTGATCGCCATGCTCGCCACCGCCTCGCTGGGTGCGGTGTGGTCGTCGTGCTCGCCGGATTTCGGGATCAATGGCGTAGTGGACCGCTTCGGCCAGATCCTGCCCAAGGTGCTGTTCACCGCCGGCAGTTATCAATACGGCGGCAAGCGCTTCGACTGCCTCGACAAGATCGCCGAGGTGGTGACGCAGATCGCCAGCATCGAGCGCGTGGTGGTGGTGCCCTATACCGAGCGCCCGGCAGACATCTCGCGCGTGCGCGGCGCGGTACATCTGGCCGATCTGATGGCCGAACACGAAGACGCGCCACTGGAATTCACGCCCACGCCGTTCGACCATCCGCTGTACATCATGTATTCCTCCGGCACCACCGGCGTGCCCAAGTGCATCGTGCACAGCGCCGGCGGCATCCTCCTGAAGCATCTGGCCGAGCACCAGTTGCACTGCGACGTGCGTCCGGGCGACCGCCTGTTCTACTCCACCAATTGCGGCTGGATGATGTGGAACTGGCTGGTGACAGGTCTGGCTTCCGGTGCGACCCTGATCCTCTATGACGGCTCGCCGTTCCTGCGCCGTGGCGGCATCCTGTGGGACATGGCGCAGTCGGAGAAGGTCACCCATTTCGGCACCTCCGCCAAGTATCTGGATGCGCTGGCCAAGATCCGCTTCCGTCCGCGCGACACCCATGAGTTGAACCGCCTGCGCGCGGTGTTCTCCACCGGCTCGCCGCTGGCCCCGGAGTCCTTCGATTTCGTCTACCAGGCCATCAAGCAGGACGTGATGCTGGGCTCGATTTCCGGCGGCACCGACATTTGCGGCTGCTTCGTGCTGGGCAACCCGGTCCTGCCGGTGCGGCGCGGCGAGTGCACCGGCAACGCACTGGGCATGGATATCCAGGTCTACGATGATCGCGGTCGCCCCCTGCCTCCGGGCAAGAAGGGCGAACTGGTGTGCGCCAAGCCGTTCCCGTCGGTGCCGATCGGTTTCTGGAACGACGACGACGGTGCCAAGTTCCGCGCCGCCTACTTCGAGAAGTTCCCGGGCGTCTGGCACCACGGCGACTACGTCGAGCGCACGCCTGCCGGCGGCCTGGTCATCTACGGTCGTTCGGATGCGGTGCTGAACCCGGGCGGGGTGCGCATCGGCACCGGCGAGATCTATCGCCATGTCGAGTCCCTCGACGAGGTCACCGAATCGCTGGTGATCGCCCAGGACTGGCCGCCCGGCAAGCGCGGCGATGTGCGTATCGTGCTGTTCGTGCGCCTTCGCGACGGTCTGGTGCTCGATCCGGCGCTCATCGAGAAGATCAAGCAGCACATCCGCACCCACACCACCGCGCAGCATGCACCCGCCAAGGTCATCCAGGTGAGCGACATTCCGCGCACCCGTAGCGGCAAGCTGGTGGAACTCGCGGTGCGCGACGTGGTGCACAACCTGCCGGTCAAGAACATCGAGGCGCTGGCCAATCCGGAAGCGCTGGAGCAGTTCCGCAACATGCCGGAACTGCGGGCGGCCTGATCACGTTCGGCGGGTTCGTCCCGCCGCGCGGCATTTTCAACCCTGGCGGAACATTACGCAGGAATCGACCATGAACAAGGTATACGGCAGCGCCAAAGAGGCGCTTCAAGGGGTGCTCAAGGACGGGCACATGATCGGCGTGGGCGGCTTTGGCCTGTGCGGCATTCCCGAAGCATTGATCGCCGCGGTGCGCGACCTGGGCGTCAAGAACCTGACGGCCATCTCCAACAACGCCGGCGTCGACGGTTTCGGCCTGGGCATCCTGCTGGGCACGCGGCAGGTGAAGAAAATGATCGCCTCCTACGTGGGCGAGAACAAGGAGTTCGAGCGTCAGTACCTGGCCGGCGAACTCGAACTCGAATTCACCCCGCAGGGCACGCTGGCCGAGAAACTGCGCGCGGGTGGCTCCGGCATTCCGGCGTTCTTCACCCGCACCGGCGTGGGCACGCTGATCGCCCAGGGCAAGGAAGAGCGCGAATTCGACGGCCATCGCTACCTGATGGAGCGCTCGCTGGTGCCCGACGTTTCCCTGGTCAAGGCCTGGAAGGCCGACAAGTCGGGCAACCTCATCTACCGCAAGACCGCGCGCAACTTCAACCCGAATGTTGCGATGGCCGGCAAGATCACCGTTGCCGAGGTCGAGGAACTGGTGGAAACCGGCGCGCTCGATCCGGACAACATCCACACGCCGGGCATCTTCGTGCACCGCATCGTCGTCAACGCAACTCCGGAAAAGCGCATCGAACAGCGCACCGTCCGCGCGAAGTAGGAGAACACATCATGGCATGGAATCGTGACGAAATGGCCGCCCGCGCCGGGCGTGAACTGCAGGACGGCTTCTACGTGAATCTCGGCATCGGCCTGCCGACCCTGGTGGCCAACCATGTGCCGGCCGGCATGGAGGTGTGGCTGCAGTCCGAGAACGGCCTGCTCGGCATCGGCCCGTTCCCCACCGAGGACGAGATCGACCCCGACATGATCAACGCCGGCAAGCAGACCGTGACCACACTGCCGGGCTCGTCGATCTTCTCTTCTGCCGACTCCTTCGCGATGATCCGCGGCGGCAAGATCAACCTCGCCATCCTGGGCGCAATGCAGGTATCCGAGAAGGGTGACCTGGCCAACTGGATGATCCCCGGCAAAATGGTCAAGGGCATGGGCGGCGCGATGGACCTGGTGGCCGGTGTCGGCCGCGTGATCGTGCTCATGGAGCATGTGGCCAAAGGCGACGCGCACAAGATCCTCAAGGCCTGCGACCTGCCGCTCACCGGCGTGGGCGTGGTCAACCGCATCATCACCGACCTGTGCGTCATCGACATCACCCCGCAGGGGCTCAAGCTGGTCGAGTTGGCGCCAGGCGTGACACTCGATGAAGTGCGCGCCAAGACCGGAGCTCCTGTGCTGGCGTAACACCGCGGTCAGGTGGCGAAAAAGGGCCGCGCGTTGCGCGGCTTTTTTTCGTCCATGATCGATGTAGGCGGAAGTTCGGCACGACAGGTGGTAGGCTTCGGCGGACCTGCAATTGCCAAGCCGCGCATGATCACGACCCTGGTTTCGATTCCCACGCCCACCACGCCGCTGGACGGGCTCTGGTATGTGCCGGCTGCCGGCACGCCGCGCGGGGCGGTCCTGCTGTTCCATGGCAACACGATGAACTTCTACACCGGCATGCCGCGCTTCCTGCCCCCGGCGCTGGTGGCGATGGGGTATGCATGCCTGGCCTTCAACCGGCGCGGCCACGACATCCTCGCCATTCGTGACAGCCGTGCCGCCGAGGGCGCGGCATTCCAGACCATCGCCGAGGCGCGCGAGGACAATGCGCTGGCGGCGCGCTGGGTGGCGGCGCAGGGCTTTGCCGATCCGATCGTCATCGGCCACAGCAACGGCGGCATGCTGGCGGTGCGCCACGTCGCGGACCATCCGGGGACCCCGGCACTGGTACTGCTGTCGGCCCACTGCGGCGGTCGCGAAATTTCCAGCCGCATGGCGCGTGCCGGCCTCTTGGCGGGGGATCGGTTGGACGAGATCAATGCGCTTGCGCGGCAGCGTGTCGCCGAGGGGCGCGGCGCCGAACTGTTGCAGGTGCCGGGCTGGTGGTACGTGGTGAGCGCGGCCAGCTACGTCGACTGGCTGGACAACGTACCGGATGTGCTGGCGCTGGCCCCGCAGATCGCTTGCCCGGTGCTCTACCTTTGTGGCGACGAGGAACCGCCGGAGACCTATCCGGCAGAACAGTTCAGCCGCCGCGCCGGCGGCCCCTGCACGGTGAACATCGTGCCGCAATGCAACCACTTCTACGCAGGCCGCGAAGATGCCGTCACGCAGCGTGTGGTGAACTGGCTGGCCGGGCTTGCCCCCATGCATTGAACCGATTTCGCAGCATCCCCGCGCGCGGCGCGGCCATCCACAGCAGCACAAAAAAGGGAGAGACAAATGAACAACAACCGCAGATCCGTAGTCAAGGCGCTGGGCGGCATGGCGGCCCTCGGCGCGGCCCCGGTTTCACTGTCGGTGCACGCGCAGGCCGAGCCGATCCGGCTTGGCCTGATGACAGTCAAGAGCGGGCCGCTGGCCTCCGGCGGCATCGACATGGAGCGCGCGCTCATCATGTACCTGAAGGAGCGCAACTACATGCTGGCCGGCCGCAAGGTCGAACTGGTGGTGGGCGATAGCGCCGGCGTGCCGGCCACCGCACGCACCAAGGTGCAGGAACTGGTCGAGCGCAACAAGATCCACGTGATGATGGGGCCGCTGGCGGCAGGCGAGGCGCTGGCGGTCGACGACTACATCCGCGCGCAATCGCTGCCCACGCTCTCGGTGGCAGCGGCCGAGGACATGACGCAGCGCAAGGCCAACCCCTGGTTCGTGCGGGCCACCTCCACTTCGGCGCAATGCTCGCACCCGATGGCCGACTACTGTGCCAAGGAACTCAAGTGGAAGCGCATGGCGCTCATCGCCGATGACCTCGCCTACGGTCACGAGATGCTGGGCGGCTTCCAGCGCGTCTTCGAGGAGCAGGGCGGCAAGATCGTGCAGAAGATGTTTTCGCCCCTCACGGTGCCGGACTACGGCACCTTCCTTGCGCAGTTGAAGACCAACGTCGACGGCATCTTCCTGGGCTTCGCCGGCTCCAACGGCTTCCGCTACCTGCGCCAGTTCAACGAGTACGGCCTGCGCGGCAAGGTCAATGTGGTGGGCGGCATGACCGCGCTCGACGAGGCGGTCCTGCGCAACATGGGCGACGAGGCGCTCGGCGTGCGCACCTCATGCTGGTATTCGGCGGAGTTGTCGAACCCGCTCAACCGCAAGTTTGCCGCCGATTTCCGCCGCGAGTTCAAGTACGACCCCGGCTTCTACGCGGCGGCGACTTACGTCAACGGCGCAGTGCTCGAGGCCGCGCTGGTTGCCATCAAGGGCAAGGTCGAGGACAAGACCGCGCTCATGAAGGCGCTGCGCGCGGTCAAGGCCTCCACCGTGCGCGGACCGGTGGCTTTCGACACGTATGGCAATGTGGTCGGCGACGTGTTCATCCGCCGGGTCGAGCGCAAGGAAGGCCGCCTGGTCAACGTGGTCGAGCGGACCTACGACAACGTCAGTCAGTTCTGGAGCTACAAGGCCGAGGATTTCCTCAAGAGCCCGGTCTACTCACGCGACTATCCGGCGGCGCGCAACCTCGAAGGTTGACGCCTGGGCGGCCGTAGGACGTGAAAAAGCCGGGCAGTGCCCGGCTTTTTCGTTTCTGCCCGCAATCGCGGGCATCAGGCGCGTCTGGCTTTCGCGGCGGCGGGCTTGCGTGCCGCGGCCTTCTTGATGGCCTTTTTCGCCACCTTCTTCACCGCGCTCTTGGCAGCCGGTTTCCTGGCTGCGGTGGCCTTGCGAGCGGCGCTCTTGCGGCGCGCCTTGGCGGCGAGGCCCAGCGGCTTGGCGCCGATCAGGATGGCGGCCACGATCGCCGGTTCAT